>CAZEZK010000130.1:983-1500 GCA_964516935.1 uncultured bacterium | reverse complement strand
GCCGATTCTTGAGGATCTACGGCGGCAATTCCCGACTGCGTTGATTACGGCGATGTGCCGAGCCCCACTCTCTGAACTCCTACAAGAAGATAAAGCGATCGATGAGCTTTTTACCTTCCATCGTCCGGGGAATAGCTTCCTGCGACGGCAGGAGCAGAGGGATCTGGTTGAGAAGCTGCGTGGCGGCCACTATGAAGTGGGGGTCATCACCCCATGCTCCTTCTCTTCGGCTTGGTGGTTCTGGACTGGACGGGTAAAGCGTCGGATCGGTTTTGCGGGGCGCTGGCGTTCGTTATTGCTAACAGATGCGTTGAAATTCCCTGAAGAGAAGGAGCCTCTGATCGACAGCTATAAGCGGCTGCTAATCCCTCTTGGGATTGAAAGGTCAAAGACGGTGCCTCGTCTATTTATCCGGGAGGATGAGCGGGCGGCGGCGAGGGAGTTGTTGCGACAGCGGGGCTATCGGGCGGGGCAGCCGTTAGTGGCGCTCCATCCGGGAGCTGCCTATGGGGCGGCG
>CAZEZK010000130.1:0-973 GCA_964516935.1 uncultured bacterium | reverse complement strand
AGCGCTATCGAGCACTGGCGCAGAAGCTAGCAGAGCGAGAGGGCTGGTTTGTGGTGGTGCTAGGTGATGACTCGCTGAGAGTCTCGGCGCAGCAGCTCTGCAGCGGCCTGCCAAAACAGGTAATCGATCTAGTGGGGGGTACGTCGCTGCGTCAGTTGGCTGCCCTTCTAGAGGTCTCTACGCTATTGGTCTGTAATGACAGCGGACCGATGCACATGGCGTCGGCACTAGGGACTCCGCTCATTGCTCTTTTTGGCTCGACGGATGATCAGGTGACGGGACCGAGCGGGAAGAAGAGTCTTGTGATTAATAAACGTATCTCTTGCGCCCCCTGTTTGCGCCGTGTCTGTCCTATTGATTTCCGCTGCATGTTGGGGATCTCTGTCGAAGAGGTTCTGCAAAAGGTAGATTATGTTGTGGAACGGCTTTAATCTGCAGTTGCGCTGGGCCGCGATGCGGGGAGTTGGAAGTGTTCTCGTGGCCTGGAATCGCGGGTTGGGAGACATCGCTTTAGGGCTCTATCTGCTGGTAGTACGGATCCGAGAGGTGCTGCCGGAAGCGGAGATCACGTTCCTTGTGCGCGAAGAGCTCTGTGACGGCATGTCGATGCTGGCTGGTGTGAAGGTCATCGGCGCGCCTTGGAAGCGGGGGGAACCCTATCACGTGGGGGCGACGCTAGAGCGGTTGGGGCTAGATGAGCGTCGCTATGACTGGGTGATTAGCTGGCCCAATCCAACGCGATGGCTGAAGGGTCAGCGGGGTAAGACAGTGCCGCGCTTAGCTTGGAACTCAGCATACGATGGTCTCTGGCGCCGCTTTGGGTTAGAAGAAAAATATACCCCTTCCTGTTCAAAGGCACCCAAGAGGATTGATCCAACCCCGAGAGCTTTCAATTCAACCCTCTTGGGTGCCATTGAAGTGGAACGGGTATATACTCCTTCCAGCTCAAAGGCACCTAAGAGGATTGATTCAA
>CAZEZK010000129.1:0-1542 GCA_964516935.1 uncultured bacterium | reverse complement strand
TCCTGGATCCCAAGACGCTCAGTGTCTTGCGCCGTCATCCGCGCTCGTACCGGAAGGGAGAAGTCAGGCTGCCTGATGACGAACGGATCTACAATCCCTCTCGACAGACCCACGGGATTCTCAGGGAGGCTAAGGAGATCGGACCCAAAACTTACGAGCTCTGCCTGAAGCTTTTTGAAACAGAGGGCCGCAGCGGTCATCGCCGCTTGCGCGGCGTTGTCGGCCTCGCTCGGAAACATCCGGCTTATCGGATCGAGCGCGGCTGTGATCAGGCGTTGGCCTTCAAGATCACGTCCTACAAGACTATCTGCCAAATTGTTGAAGATCTGGGAAAACAGGAGTGCGCCGATGCCAAGAAGAGCGAAGCTCAAGCTCCAGTCACTCCCGACCCAATGCTCACGCAATCGCATGAGCTCATCCGCGACCCGCAAGAGTACTTCGATTTCTGGAAGGCTCATGCGGTGGGCGGAGAGACCATTCATTAACTGTAGTTTAATAAAAAAAGGAAAATTGATCGATGTCTATGACTCAAGTGGAAATGGAAAGGGCCCTCAAACAGTTACGCCTCTCGGGAGTGCACGCCACGTTGTCAGCCCGGGTTCTACAGGCCAATCAATGCGGGTCAGGCTTTATGGAGACTTTCTCGCTACTCATTCAAGACGAGCTGGATCGCCGCAAGACCAAACTGATCGAGAGACGCTATAAACTCTCCGGACTGGATGAGAAAAAGACGATGGAGGAGTTTGATTGGACCTATAACCCAAAGGTCCCCAAAAGAGCGTGCCTGGAGCTATTGACCTTGAAGTTCATCGCCGAGAGTTCGGATCCCATTTTCATCGGAAAACCGGGGACCGGAAAGAGCCACATCGCCAAGGCCATCACCTTGGCGGCCATTCTGGGTGGTTACAGCGTGATGTACGGGGAGGCCGAGGAGTTGCTGGGACGAATCGCGGTGGCCAGTGACTCTCACCGCAAGCGGTGGATGCTGCAAGTGATCGACAGCGACCTTCTGGTTCTGGATGACCTCTTCTTGCACCGAGGCCTGACAGCCGAGCTCTCCGGAGTTCTTCAGCAGATCTTACATAAACGCTATAAAACCAGGAGAAGCACATTGATCACGTCTAATCGAGTGATGTCTGACTGGGGAACCTTTCTCGGGGACAACGCCATGACATCGACTCTGCTGGATCGACTGATGCACCGAGGCGTCTTGCTGGAGTTCCAGGGCAAGAGTTATCGCCTCAAAGAGGCGGCCGAACGGCTTGCGAAAGGCGGAAGTCCCAGCTAAGAGAAAATCTCAGCCCTGCTGAACCTGGGGACTGGGGGAATTTGACCCGGCCACAGATGGGGGAATTTCAAGTGGCCATCGGGGAAACGCGACAATAGACGCCCGCTTGCTGATTACGGCATGCATGTCCAGCTCATACACCCCCGTTTTCTTGGCTTTCTTGTCGTTCTTGTTCGGGTAAAATTCCGACTGGACGATCACGTATTCCCTGTCGACTTTCGTCGGATAGCCATCCTTCGGCTCCACGATCACCG
>CAZEZK010000128.1:0-1596 GCA_964516935.1 uncultured bacterium | reverse complement strand
CCGTAGATGGTGCAACTGTTTTTGCTATTCCTGTTGCCCAATATCAGCCATTGAGAGGTTCGGATGACTGCGTCGCTTTAATGGAGGCCTCCTCTCAAGGAGACCTTAAGAAAATCATAGAGCTGCAAAGAAAGGGTGTTTGCTTAGAAATATATGACGCTAATGGCAAAACCGCGCTCCATTATGCCGCGGAGCATCAGCAGAGAAAAGTCATCGATCTTCTCTGGTATTACGGCTGTAATCTACATGTAGCAACCAAGGATACCCAGTCAAAGTTGCCGATCCATTTTCTGTCTAGATGGAGGCCGCTTCATAGCCATGTATTGAAATTGATGAACACCCCCAATCGCTTTAACCTTCCAGAACAGTCAATCTATCCCTTTTATCGCCCCGAAAATCTTGTTTTTAAAGGCGGCGGTCCGAAGGGCATTGCTTATGTGGGTGTTGGGAAATACTTAGAGCAGGAGCAGATCCTTCCTGGGATTCGCCGCGTTGCGGGAACTTCAGCGGGAGCGATCAATGCCGTGTTAGTAGCTTTCGGGTACAGCGCAGAAGCTATGGAGAAGATTATTCTTGCAAAAGACCTGTTAGACTTTTTAGATCACCCCCTGATTAAAGAGATCCAGGCCACAAGAGGGTTATTTAATGTTTTGAACAGTCCGGGGAATATTACTCTCAAGAATCTTTGGGATGGCATCGTCACTATCGCCGAATGGAGAAATTTTTGTCAGGCCGACAATCAGAGCGATCTGCTCAAGGCTGCTCTATCTGAAATCGTCAATAAGGGCGGAATTTGCCCAGGAGACAAGTTGCGCGAATGGATCGACAAGCTGATTCAGGAAAAAACCGGCATCGAATATTGCACATTTAAGCAGCTCAGAGAGCTGATTCACTCTGGGAAGCCGTTTAGGCATCTTCACCTCTTCACGACAAACATCACGGACAAGAGCGTTATTTGTATTAACTCCGAGGAGAGTAGATGGGATGATGTCATTATCTCTAGCGCTGTTCGCGCCTCTATGTCTATCCCTGGCATTTTCAAGCCATATCAATTGCAGGTGAAAATTCATGCAGAGCCTGAGGAGGCTACCAAGCCTAACCTAACGGGGCAGTTCGTCGACGGCGGGCTTATTAAAAATTGCCCTGTAAACGCTTTCGATGCGCTGCACTATTTCTCGCCAAATCCTACCGTTACGACAGGAGCTCATACGAATTGGCAAACGTTGGCATTTAACCTCATGGATCCTGAAGTGAGGGCCGAAAATAATGAAGATATGAGGCTTCAAGGGGTAGCGGCAAATGCAGTAGATATTATCTATGGCGCGGAAGACCTTAATCATAGGCAAAACCCGGCTGATGCCAGCCGCATGGTGAACATTGATAACCAGGGCATGACACTTCTTAAAGGCTTTTTTGCAACCCAAGAAGAAAAAAAGGCGCGTATTGTCGCTGGATATGATGCGACAAAAGCTTTCTTCGAAGAACAAAAAAAGAGAGCTGAGGCATATGCTCATTGCGATCCTCGCAAACTTCTCGATAAAGATGTGGTAGAGGCTTTATTTGGGGTGTCCGGTCAAGTAATGGAGGCGCAAGAGG
>CAZEZK010000127.1:0-1611 GCA_964516935.1 uncultured bacterium | reverse complement strand
CTCCCGGGGTTGAGAGATCGTAAGTGCGGTTGTATTGCATTAATACTAACGCACTTACGATCTCTCAACCCCGGGAGATTTGACGCACTCAAACTGCACGTTATTTCTGATATTTGGTATAACGTAAAATAAACATTTTATAAATTGACTCCTTATTTTTCTAAATGGTACCATTAGTGCCCTAATGGCTATCGGACTCGTCATCGCACTCTATGCAGTATGGTCAAGCGTCTTCTCTATCGGGAAGATCGCCCTAAGCTACTCTCCTCCCTTTTTTCTCACAGGAGCTCGTATGCTTCTTGGTGGTGTGATCCTCTTTGCCGTGCTCTGCATCTTCCGTCGTGCGGCGATGCGCATCACCCGTTATCAATTTTTTGCTCTATGCCTACTCGCCCTCTTCAGCACCTATCTCTCTAACGCCTTTGAATTTTGGGGTCTTCAGCATCTCTCGGCAGCAAAAGCCTGCTTTATCTACAGCCTCTCCCCCTTCTTTGCCGCCCTCTTCTCCTATCTCCACTTCAATGAGCGCATGACAGGACGTAAGTGGATCGGCCTTGGAATCGGCTTTATCGCCATTGTTCCCATTCTCGCCATCCAGACAGGTTCCGAAGGGCTTATT
Source organism: uncultured bacterium (assembly GCA_964516935.1). Classification (GTDB taxonomy): domain Bacteria; phylum Chlamydiota; class Chlamydiia; order Chlamydiales; family SM23-39; genus CAZEZK01. Next base: position 992 of record CAZEZK010000127.1, on the reverse strand, counting down.
GGAGGTCTTGGTGTTTTCTCTTGGGCAGAATTGGCCCTCCTCGGCGCGGTTCTCGCATCTTCTTATGGCTGGGTTCTTCTCCGCCTTCTCGTCAAAGACTCTGCGATCTCCCCTCTCATGACCAATGCCAGCAGTATGCTTATCGGCGGCTGTATGGCCCTCATCCACTCCTGGATCGTTGAACCTTGGACCCCTCTACCCATCGCCCCCGAAAACGCAGCTCCTTTCCTTAACTCTATACTCCTCCTCACCCTCATCTCCAATATCGTCTGCTACAATATCTATGGCTACCTCCTCCGCCGCTTCACAGCCACCGTCCTCTCCTTCGTCGGCCTCCTAAGTCCAATCTTTGCCTCTCTCACCAGCTGGCTCCTCCTCGGTGAAGCCCCCAACCCAGTCATTTTCGCCGGCACAGCCCTCTTTATGCTCGGCCTCTGGCTCGTCTACTCCGCTGAACTCCGCCAAGGCTACATCTTAAAACCTGCAAAAGGTACAACTAAAAACCCACAAACAATATAAAAAACATAAAACGGTGTGAATAAATGAATAATCTTTTTGCGCAATATTCTAACGTAATTACTACGCACATAACAGACGGAAACGTCCAAGCGATCGAAAATATTTTAAATCAAGCTGAAGTAGAGCAATCTCCGGTAGAGATCTACAATTATATCATGGCAACTATATTTAGCACTGCAGTCCTATGTACTCTTGAAAACCAAGAGAGTAGGGGGAACCTACCTTATTCACCTCTTGCGGAAAGAGTTGTAACGTGGATGCGAACTTCACATTCGGAAATATTACAAGCAACACTTCAAACAATTCCAGAAGCACACCGCGGGACAGATCCTGTCGCCTTGCGTATTCAAAATTTGCTGCGGGATTAGGAAGCGAGAGCTTTCAATCAATCTGCTAGGGTGCCATTGAGGTGGAACGGGTATATAGTACTTCCACCTCAATGGCACCCAGAGCTACTTTCAACCTAATTTGAT
>CAZEZK010000126.1:0-1648 GCA_964516935.1 uncultured bacterium | reverse complement strand
TGATCGCTCTTCAGCGAGTTCCTTGCATCAACTTATTTTTTGTCCTGTACAGAGAGGAAATTCGATGATTACAGCCGCGTTAGGGTTAGGATTATTGATAATCGTCTGAAAGGCGACGGTCAACTTACTCGTCAGATCCTGTGTGTTCGCCAGAGTGATCGTTATGTTTTGAGGAGCAATCTTTTCCTCTTGATTAGCTTCAATGACGGTGGGCATCACTAAGAACAGTTTTGTGTCCGAGGAGTCATTTAGAGCCTCTTTGTCAGATTCGACGACTTTTACGTCATCTAATGAAGGTAGGTTGGAGAAGATGACTTTTGGGAATTTCCTTAGGTCTTCGTTGTTCAGCATATCCGGTGTTGGAACCGCTGCATTCTGTGGCGCTACAATAAAGAGTGGACGATCGGCTTGAATAGAGGGTAAATTCAATAACACGACAGAGAACCAATCTTTTGCTATATTTGTAGTAATGAATACGTTCTCCTCTGCAGCAGATATTATTGGAAACTGTGTTATATGGCTTAAGTTTTCCAATAAACCAGTTTTGCCAGTGATCGGTGATGGAGTGTTGCTGATCGCGTTGTCTGATACGGGTGCGTGATTTTCTTCGTTAGGGACAGAAGTGTCGGATTCGTTCGTGTTGGTAGCGGACTTAACCTCTTCGGACGACTTGCTGGTGAGGAGGATGGAGAGCCCCTTAAGGCAGATGGTCAGCAGGAGGGCGGGGATGAGCAGAACGATGATCGCTGCAGTTTTGACTAGACCGTTTACGATGCGGCGATCGTTGAAATCATTCCAGGCGGTTTTCACTTCGGCGAGAGATTGAGAGTCGATAACCTCAACTTTTTTACCGCCGAAGGCGTACTGGTATGGTCTGGATAGGTTGTTACCGATGAAGGTAGTCCATCCGGAGTTCTGCAAATCTTCGCCTAAAAATGTGTGTAACTTGAGTCCCATTGTATACCTTATCCTGTTGATAGTTATATATGCCGGACTCGGCCATAGACCTGGAATTTTCCAGAGCTATAGTCCAGTCCGGTATAAATTCGCGTAGAGTGTCGCAGATTTATTTGATTGGCGTCAATGTGAAGGAAATTTTTTTAAAAAAGATATGTGTTGTGGTATGAAAAAGAAAAGCGCCCTCATCCATGAGATGAGGGCGCTGATCGATTAAAGCGGCTGTTGATTAGTGGTGTTTTGTTGTGTTTCCCACCCCTCATCACTTGACCCATTACTCGACTCAATATCATCGTTGTCGAGGTTCTGAAAATCTTTCGTTGTATTTGGTTCTTCTATCCTCTGGCTAGCCTGCACGATCTCATGTTTCTCTCTTACGTCGGAGAAGCAAGCTGCCATCAATTTAAAGAGAGGGAGGATGAGAAACAGACCTGTGATTACCATAGCGATCACCAGCAGCTTATTCGTCGGCGAGTCTTGTTCAACAACTGCTTGTGAGCTCCCTTCAATGACGGTGATCTCATATGTTTTACCATTAAGAAGAGCTCGTGCCGGAGCGAGTCCTGCATCGCCGATAGCGGAGAGATAACCAGTATTTTCAATTTTTGTATTTAAGAACTGACATAGTTTCATTTTTACACCTGTTGTTGTATTTTTTAATTATCTTTGATTATTATATTTTATACTCTGT
>CAZEZK010000125.1:0-1847 GCA_964516935.1 uncultured bacterium | reverse complement strand
TTACAGGAATGAACAATTTAGTAGGTGCCTTTCAGGTGGAAGCACTATATACCGCTCGTGACTCAAAAGTTGGCTCTTCAGCTGCGACAAAGCCTCGGAGATTAACGATCGTAAACGACCCAATATTAGCAATATGGGGTCGTTTACGATCGTTAATCTCCGGGGCTTTGTTGCGCTCAAAAACTAAATCTTCAGGTTGTTTATGTATAGATACAGGTTTGTTGCAACATGTTTATTCTTATCTTATTAAGAGTGTTGGTGACAAACATTCAAAGATCTCTTAGGATGATGGGAGGAGGAGACTATGAAATCTATTAAAATTATTGCCAAAATTTTAGTCATTATCGGGGCCTTGAACTGGGGTCTGGTAGGACTGTTTCATTACGATGTTATCGCCGATATGTTCGGTGAGATGTCGGCAACTGCAACTACAATCTACGTATTGATTGGGTTGGCCGGTCTTTTCAAGCTCGTCTGCTTTTGCCGACGTTGCTGTGGTGGTGGTGGCTGTGGAAAGTGCGGCTGTTCTAATTGCCATTGTGGCAGTTCTTGCAAAAAAGGTTAAAGGTACTTCTCTCAGGAAGTTCCGGATTTATTGGCGCGTCCCTATCGCAAGCTCTTTGCGAGCAGGGACACGTCGTTGTTCCCCTCATTCGTGGTGAGGAGCGGTCTTTTGAAGGGTTTGACGTAGTCATACACCTCTCAGGAGAGCCTTTGATGGGGCGTTGGACGCTTCGCAAACGGCAGGAGATTCTTCGCAGTCGAGTTGAGGGCAGTCGGCGGTTAGTAGATGCTCTTGCACAGTTACAATCTCCTCCAAAGCTCTTTATTTCGGCCTCTGCTGTTGGATTCTATGGTGATCGGGGAGACGAGCAGCTCACTGAAGAGAGCGGCGCCGCATCGACCTTCTTATCCGATGTTTGCTATCAGTGGGAGGCGGTGGCCAAAGAGCTCGCAGTGCACGGCGTGCGCGTGGTCCATGCTCGTTTTGGGATTGTTCTAGGGCCGGATGGAGGGATTCTCGCGAAACTCTCTCTGCCTTATCGATTGGGGTTAGGTGGGAGATTGGGTAGCGGACGGCAATGGGTGAGTTGGATTTCGCTGCGCGATCTTGTGCGCGGGTTGATTCATGTGATTGAACAGCCATCTTTGTCTGGTCCGGTTAATTTTGCCGCTCCACATCCACTGCGGCAAATCGATTTTGCGCAGACCTTAGCGAAGGTGCTTCATCGTCCTGCCTGGTTTACTCAGCCGGCATGGCTGCTCCGGATCTTATTTGGAAAGATGGCGGATGAATTGCTATTAGCTAGTCAGCGTGTTTTTCCAATCAAATTATTGCAATCTGGATTCGAATTTTTAGATATAGATTGTTCTGAAGCGATTCGATATGCACTTGACCTCGAGTAGTCCGTTCCTTTACAATCGGGTTCAAAACCATTTAGAGGTATTTTTTATGTTACTCCGTTCTTTTATTCTTTTCGCTGTAGCTATGTCCTTTTCTACTATGGGATGGGCTGATGCACCAGAAACAGACGCACAGACTATGGAAGAGCTTCTTCTCTTGGAAGAAGAAGGCCAAGTCGTATATCAAGAAGAAGATATCGACGAAGATTTCTTTGAAGATCTAGACATGGATCTGGAAGAAGATTTCGAATAATAAAGATTTTTTTGTAACTCCTTGCAAAGAATCAATTTGCAAGGAGTTTTCTCTTTCTGTTTTTCCATTTTATACACAAATAGCCTCAAGATGTGTGGGCGATCTTTTTTTAAGCAACTATTGCGTGGAAAGGGGGAGCTTTTCTATACTCCTTCCAGTTCAAAGGCACCCAAGAGGATTGATTCAAAGC
>CAZEZK010000124.1:0-1952 GCA_964516935.1 uncultured bacterium | reverse complement strand
ATTCAACCGCGAGAGCTTTCAATTCAACCCTCTTGGGTGCCTTTGAACTGGAAGGGGTATATCAGTATATTGCTTTATAACATCTGCAATGGCCAGCGCTTGGAGAAAGTTCATACCCGAGCTAGGTTGAAAGACTCTGAGCTGCTCTACAGTTTGAGAAAATCCATCTTCAAGGGGGGTCATGCTGTCCGAGCATGGCTGATATTTGGTATGAAATCGCTCCTTTTTAAAAGTCTCATAATCCTCTAAAAATCGACTGTGACGCGCATTGTCAACCCCTGAAGGGCAAGAAGACCGGTGTTGAGCAAAGTCTCCTTTGAATCAACGCCAGCACCAGCGGTCGAGCGGTAGACCTCTTGGAGATTGAACCAAGCAGTCAACTCATACCCAGCAAACACCTCCCAACGACTATGCGAGTAGTTCTTCTCCCAGCAAGGTCCAAACTGAAACTGTGGGGCATAGACAGCTCGCGTGTCTTGATAATGCGCATTGCGCAAAGGCAGGGCTGTGTCATAGAGACCGGATGGAGCGTAATTTGTATCCTGTCTGACATGGTTAATATATTGTCCTAACAGCAACGATACAGCAACCTTACCTGTCATGTAGACATCGCTGCCCCAGAACCAGTCCGCCGTCGTTCCGATAGTTAGCCCGGCGCCTATAAAGCCCCAACGGCTACCCACCTTCGTCTCATATCCAGCTTCAGAGGTATAGTGAACTCGCCAATCTTGGTTGATCCAGGCTGTAACGAGATCGGTAACCAGTCGCATACGGAGATGGGGATTAGGATTGAACATCCGCGCGATTCCCACTGTTGCGATATTATAATTCAGGTGTAGAACGCTGCGAGCGCTCTGAACCGGATCGCCCGTCGCGAAAATTTGCGGCCAGGTACCATTCAGATATTCTGTACCTGAATCGGGCCTGCTAGAGGAGTTGCTACCGCGATTTGTCAGGCGAGTATATTGAGCCTTCAGCTCCCAATATTTTGGGGCATTGTAATAACTACCAGCAATACGAAAGCCGGGATCTAGATTATATGTACCCGTTTGAAAATCGCCATCCGCATAACAGTTAGCTGGTCCCCAAGCATCCTGATTCATTCGCAACGCATAGTCCAATGCGCCTTCTTGCGCTACCCAGTAGAGAAATTCCACGTGAGCAGAGACCACTTCAACATCTTTGCGATAGAGATCGGCATCATATCGAACTGGTTGTTTTTTAGGAGCGATCTTGTCGCTCGAATAGGTAATCGCCTCAGGAGCATCTGCCCCCAAGAACGCGCATGAAGTAAGGAGAATGAATAGCGATTTTTTCATCATGCACCCAAAAATAGAGAAATTTTCTCTTGAATGCAAGCCCTTCTTTTCATCCTGATCCCAACGTTATTTTAAAAAACTATTAGCAAACAAAAACAAGAAAGCACGCTATCCATATAATTTTAAAATAATCAATTAAACTTGCTTCTAAAGACTAATGTAAATACCATATTCTCATGGTTAATTCTAACCTTCCGAGTTGGGTCTCCGAGCAGCCTTCTACTGTTGATGCAGCTCTCACAAACATTTCTCCCTCCTGGAGAACACAAGCCTGTCTAGTAAGTGCTAAAATTTTAGCAGTGGCACTTGTAGCTCTTGAACTTGTTGGCATCGCTCTCTTAGCCGCCCTCTATATTTCCAGCGGACCAGTTATGATCGGCATCTTTTTGGGATTTGGATGCTCGGCCATTGCGCTGATTCCTTTGGCAATCAAATATGAGATGTTTTGCTTTACCGGTCATGACTTCGCCGACATCGGCCATTTTATGCTCTTCCAAACAGCGCTAACAATATCTCTTATTGCCGCTGGAGCCCTCTGTTTACAGATCTGAATCTTCTTCCAGATGGCGCTTTATACCAAATATCAGAAATAACTTGCAGTTTGAGTGCGTCAAATCGCCGGGGTTGAGAGAT
>CAZEZK010000123.1:0-2078 GCA_964516935.1 uncultured bacterium | reverse complement strand
CCCGAGGCTTTGAATCAATCCTCTTGGGTGCCTTTGAACTGGAAGGAGTATATTCCCTACCATTTTCAGCTGCTTTACTAAATGGGTTTAAGACGTTCATATTCACATTCGATTCGGCAAAGTTGATCGACTAGCAGGTCATTGATCGAAAAAATTTCGATAGCCATTCTTGCAATATCTGGGGTAAACCCAGGATCCTTTTTTCCGTCATTTTGAATGATGCAGGATTTTATCCCGAATAAACGAGATCGAATAAATTGCAAAGGTCTAGCATCTATAGATTTTTCAACAGCCTGATTTATTTCGTTTTCAATAAGAAAAATCGCTTCATCAATCTGCGGTATTATTTTTTCTGCGTTTTTATTCATTTTATTAAAAGATCCTCCCGCCAGTTAAAAATATGCTTCTGTATTTGACCTCCCATTAAATAAGGCCCTTGAGAGGCTGCTCTTCCTTCCAAATAAAGGATCCCTGGTCGGATTTGAAACTGCATAAATCCAGTCATAGTATTCCACTCAGGCTTAATTGCTAAGCTAGCCCTAGAAGCCGGAAATGTCTCAAAGAGATAGGGGCCAGCCATACGTGTTGAATCTTGAAAATATCGCAACCCAAATTCTGCATCACCGGCGTGCCGCATAGCAATACTTTCTGGTTGAAAAGATTGCAGAACCTTCAGTCTTTTTTCCCGAGAAAACCCCATCTCCCTAAGATACCGCGAAGCTTGCTGTATACCGGTATACGGATTTGGCAGCTGTTTTGCAACAATCGTTTCCACTGCCGAAACATTGCCGACAGAGCTCTTGACTCCCCACCTCTCAGCCATCTGCAGTAGCGTTTTCCCGCCAGCCATAGCTGCCATCACCCCTAGTCGAGCGCCTTGGTAAAGCTCCCCTAACCCAGCAACCGCCACTCCTACTCCAGCGATACGCGCGCTCTGGAAGGAGCAGAAGTGGAGACGCTCTTCCAAGTCCATGGCGAGCCAGGTGGCAGAGAGCATGGCGGTATTTCCGTTAACCATGCTGTTACCAAGGAATAGCAGGTCATTCCCTATGCTGCTCATCGAATCTATGGGATGCGCAAAGCCGTTCCAGGCGCCGGTGAAGGCTCCTCGCATCGTCCTAACAGTAATCATGCCTGCGTCACTGAGAAAGGTCTCCCCTGCCATTTGGGATGGCTCATTTTCTAGGCCGTAGGGATCTATTTGCATGAAGGGATCGTTGAGCGCGAAGGTGTACAAGTTGCTGGAGTCTGTGTACCCCTTTGGATCGGTCGTGAGGAAGCGCCCTGAGGCGGGATCATAGTAGCGCCTGCCGAAGAATACGAGACTCGTCTCATCATCTGTATGTTTGGAAAGGTAGCGCCAGGGGTTATTCGATATAGCGCGAGAGCTCTCTCCAAAGGGCGTGTAGAGACACTCCTCTAAAGAGTGTTTTGTTTTCGGATCGATCAGTGCGGCTACACTTCCTTGCAGATCGTGCAAAGGGACACACCAAATTCCCTCTAGGCGCATTGCAACGGCAGAGCCGATCTCTGCTTGGGGCGTCTCTCCAAGAATACGTATAGAGAGCTCTCCCCTTTTTTCAAAACCGATCTCATGATTACCATCATAAAGAAAACGCGTTGTCTGGCTGCCTTGGGTTTTGGTCAATCGTCTATGAAAGGGGTCATAGGTATAAGAAATGCGAGAACGGTTGGGAAAATCGATAGACACTAACCGATCAAGAGCATCATAAGAGAGTCGTAGCCCATTCTTCTGGATTGGGTTTCCATCCGCGTCATATTCCAAACCGCATAGCTGATTTAGGGAATCGACCTGAATAGAGACGTTGTCCTGCAATAGGCGGTTGTAGTGGGAATCGCAGCTATAGCGATGCGCTCCATCATCGGTTAGTTCCCCGAGGGTGTTATAGGAGAACTTAACGCTTCGTTCAGAATTTAACAGCGCCGTTTGAAGGCTCTCAACCTTTCCTACAGGATCAAAAGAGCCAATTGTCTGCGTGTAATAATCAGACGAAATGGCGCACAAACGTCGTAATCTATCCAGCGTATAGGATGTGGTTCCGCAATGGAACGGAAGC
>CAZEZK010000122.1:0-2312 GCA_964516935.1 uncultured bacterium | reverse complement strand
GTAAGCGTCTAATGAGCCCATATGTAGGACACGCCGCGCCGGTAGACGCGGCTCAGTTATGAGGCGCCGCCGCTTGCCGGCGGCTGGTGCGCCACTGATCAGGAAGCAGCTCGTGGAGCCTGTTGGCTGGATGCCCCATGAACCGCCGGAAGACATCCTCTAGATATTCTCTGGGGTTGATTCCAAGTCCACGACAGGTCTGCACAAACGACATAAGCACTCCCGCTGATTCGCCACCTTCGGCGTTGCCGAAGAAGAGCCAATTCTTCCGCCCGATTACGAGTGGGCGGATTGCTCTTTCGGCAACGTTATTGTCCAGACGGGCATTGGGATAGAGGGTGTAGTTTTTGAGGTAAGGGATCAATCCGCAAAAATACCCAAGCGCTTCCCGAAATTTCGATTTCGGGAGCACCCTTCCTTGGATCAGTCTCCCTTTTATTCTCGTGATCAGTTCGTCGATAATAGGGGCTTCCTGCTCTCGCCGCATCCGAAGTCGCTCGTCGACTGAGAGTGTCCAAGCAGTCTCTTCAAGAGTAAAGAGATCTTTGATCTGAGCAAGAACCCACTCTCGAAGAGGAATATCTCCCATTTCTGCCTCGAAGAATTTTCGGCGGATGTGTGCCCAGCAAGGACACCAAATAATCCCCTCTGTCTGAGCAATCGCTTCATAAGCGCCATATTTGTCAGAGTGCAGTACTCCTTTATAGCCAGCTAAAAGCTGCCATATGTTCTCATGTTTGCGATCCTCTCGGAAATTATAGACTCGGTAAGGAGGATTCGGTCCCTCTCCACCTACGATTGTCCACATGTACCCTTTGCGGGTATGCCCTTTATCGAGGATTGCAATCGGAACCTCATCTCCAAAGATATTCCCACTGCTAAGAATCTGCTCTAGCATGAGGTCACAGAGAGGCTTGAGAGTCTCTCCAAGCCGTACCACCCATTGGGAAAGCAGTTTCCGGCTGATGAACACTCCCTCTCGGCTGAGAATCTCACTGATCCGATTTAGCGGGAGATGGTCGGCAAATTTTCTTGTGACCATCTCGGCCAGAAAGCTTTCATCAGCACGGCATCTTGGAATAATCGCATCCGGCAGTTCTGCATAAAGGATGCCTTGGTCTGGCTTCTTGGGATGAGCGTATTTTGGACGGACAATTTCTTTAATAAAAAATGTAGCCGGAGTCTGAGCTAATTTATGCGAGATCTCTTCGCCAATTTTTACAAGAAGCTCTCCCGTTTCCGGACAGACTTTTTGTCCTTCAGGAATATCCAGGACAATACGCTCTACAGGAAGATCGGGAGGAAGCGTGATTTTATCCTGACCGTTACGATTGGGTTTGCGCCGTTCATGTGTTGGCACGAGCTGCTTGAATTCTTCCGGTGGTGGTGCCGTTTCAAACCCTTCGAACTCCATCTGCTTGCCATCTAGATCGGAAACGATCCTCTCAGATCGTTTCCCGAAAAGCTGCCGCTTGAACCAAGAGATCTGTTCTTTTAGGTGATCGCATTCTTGACGCAATGCGGCGATTTGAAGATCTTTTGGATCAGCAATTTGAGCGGTCATTCTGCTTGGAATTTTACCAGAAAATAACTCTTTTTCATAGAGAAAAACGTGACTGAATTCGCTTTGGAGTAACTCCTTCTAAAAGCATCAAAAATGTTCGCCGGTCTATAAAAGTGTCTGATCCCCACGTCCACGAAAAAGAGCCCTTTTCAAGCCGCTTGAACCAGATGACAAATCCGTCGCGATCCCAATAGAGCACCTTCATATGATCCTTCTGGCGGTTCAGGAAGATGAAGTATGCTCCCGAAAGCAACTCTCCCGGAAAAGCGCTCTCCACGAGAGCACTTAATCCTTCAAAACTCCTCCGGATGTTAACTGGCGCTTGGTAGAGCAGCAAGCGTGCATGCGAAATGATTAACATTGGAGCTCCTTAAGAGAGGCCAGACATTGCATGAAGACAAGCTGATCGAACTGTTTTGAGAGATGCAAGCGCACCCCGCGGTACTCAATCACAACACCGCTTTCTCTCGAAGGCTCAACCAGCTCCTTGAATGGAGCTGGTTGAAGGGGAGCGGCGCAGGAATTGCTCAGCGGGAGTTGATCCCGCCAGTATAGAAAGGTGTTGTATGGGAGATTGCGCTCGTGGCACCACCGACTGATCGATTGTCCACTCTTACTCTGCTCTTGGATTCTGCGCGCCCACTCCAGTTTCTCTTCTGGGGATGTTCGTTTCATAAGGTCTCCTTAGTTACAATCAAGGGTGCCATAGCCAGCTATCAGAGCATAGATGGGCTCATTAGACGCTTAC
>CAZEZK010000121.1:0-2351 GCA_964516935.1 uncultured bacterium | reverse complement strand
TTAATTTAGCTTGAAAACTACGCCAGGGTGCCTTTGAACTGGAAGGAGTATATACTCCTTCCAAAATATCTGCCAGATCTACTCGCAGGCAACATCCCTAGTAAACCAATCGAAGTTCTTTAAAAATCCATATGGAAATCGACCGTTAGCCCTTGGAAGATTAGATCTCCTTGGGTAGGGACGACGGAGGCGGTGAGAGGTGCCCCCTCAAAGGCATCGACATAGCGCAGCAGCTGATTCTGCTTCCAGAAGATCTGCGCTTCATAGGATGCACCAATGCTGTAGTAGATCGAGCGATGAATTGTAGTAATACAATCGCCAAAGCGCACACCGAAGGAGAGCTGCCCCTGAGGACAGAAGGCCCAATATTTATTCTTCAGCCAAAAAAACTCCTGCTGCACCGCTGGCACCAGGTTTGTAGAGGTGTCCGACTCTTTGCGAAAGACATGAAAATAGGACGCTAGCAGACTTCCTGAAAGAGATCCGCAAATATCCCACTGCTCCGCCAGACGCCATTTACTGGCAAGAAAGATCATCGGTCCAAAGTTATTGGAAAAATTCCCCATCGATACATCTGCGCCAAGTACTGTAGAGAAATTCTCCACAGCATTGGGAATGGTATTCCCTCCGGTATACGAGACACTATAATTCTGATGAATCCAGGCCGAGCGCAGGCCAAATCCAGATGTCATATCTAACTGTTTGCCGATCTGAAATGAACGAGAGAGCATGCCATCAAGCATCTGCGCAAAAAGTTTCCAATTCGCTGAGGCGTAGGAAAAGCGCACGCCGACTCCATTGTCCGAAAATGCAGTGGGTGCAATCCAGGTCGCAATCAATCCAGGTCCTGGAGAGTCTGAACGGACAAAGTTATGCTTTGTCGAATCCTCTGATGTTGTTCGGAAGAACGTATAGGTTAACCCAAAGTCCCAATTGTCATGCGGCAGATGTCCACCTAACCCCACCTTAAAAGCCGGCTCCCAGTTGGGATGGGTCTGATAGATTGTGAGCTCTTGACTAGTCTGCCCTGACTTATTCTTAAACGCGTATTCGAGTCCCTGTTCCGATGACTCCCAGTAGAGAAAATCGAGCGTGCAATAGACATCCATCTGATCAGGCCCCGGCATTAGACAGTTGGGTGCCGGTGGTAGATAGGCAAATGCAAAGAGTGGTAAAAAGGCTAGAATGCGCATCGCACCGTCCCAGTAAAGCCCTGCAACATTAGATCGCCGCGGCGAGGATAGTCGGCGTAGAGGTAGGAGTGGTTAACGAGCATCAGAAACATATTCTGCTCCCAGAAGTATTGCATCTCATAGTCCCCCTCTACCGCAATCGCATAGCGAGAGACTTTCCCATCCCAGCGAATCCCAAGAAGCCCCTCAAATGCTGGTCGATAGACCCAAAAAGACTCTTTAAAAGTAGTGTTCGTTACGTAATTGGTGGAGGGCAGTGTTACTGCAACATCTGTGTCATCCCGTTTGATGTGGAATTGAGAAAGAATAAAAGAGACAGCTGAACCCGCCTGAATTGACCAAGCTTTGGTCATAGCCCAACCTGTACGTAGCCCACAGCGCGGCCCGACCCCCCAAAAATCATTCTGCATGGTCGCTGCGCCGGAGATTACACCGGTTGAGCTAGCAACAAGACCATTTGCATAGCGTGCGCGGTAAATTTGCTCTATGAGAAGCCCTTTTAATCCGCCAAAAAAGCGCAGCTGAATCGCTTGGGTAAGTTTAAAGGAGTGGCCGAGCTCCCAATCAAGCTCGTTAAGATGAAGCTGCCACTCCCCATGAGCCCATCCAAAGAGCGGATTAGCACTATCATTTCCATTAGGAAGCAACCAGAGCGGAAGCAGTCCAGAACCATTTGTCGTGGCAGATGCCGTCGCCCCTTGTGAAGAGTTCGAATAGAAACCAGTCCAGCGAAAGTCGATGTCCCAGCCCGTTCCAAATGACTGAAACTCCAGGTTCACCTTATAGGCGGGCTGCCAAGAAAAATCGAGCCCGATCAACGACGCATTGATGTCGATAGGAATCGAAGAGGAAATCCCAAAACGAGGGTTATTTTTTGCGGCAAATTCAAGCCCCTGTTCCTGAGCCTGCCAGACAAGAAGACTCGCATCTAGCGCTACACTCCAAGAACCAGTCGAAGCGATCGGATCCACAGGAAGAGCGGCATATTCAGGAACTGCGGCGCTCAAGAGAACTAGTGCTGCAAAGAACATGAATCTATCCGTAAATTAGGCTAAGGTGATTTTTAATGGAATTTTTCATAATTTTTGAAGTCGCTGCGCAGCACATATACTCCTTCCAGCTCAAAGGCACCCAAGAGGGTTGAATTGAAAGCTCTCG
>CAZEZK010000120.1:0-2405 GCA_964516935.1 uncultured bacterium | reverse complement strand
GCTTAAAAACAATGAGTTGCGCTGCATGAACTTATTTTTTGTCCTGTACAGAGATTACGGACTGAAAAGCCAGACACCCCAGGGAAATCGGAGGTCAAATCCCTAGCCATTCGCTCAATAATCTTGGAACCCCAACCTTCTACAGTCTGTTTATCAAGAATAGATTTACCAATAGACCAATAGAGAATAACAAGTTCTTTATTTACAGCCAGGCTGGCTCTAATCTGTGCCTCTCGGATTCTTCCTTTAATCTCTTCTAAAAACTCTTTGTAGCCATTGGGGAGGATTGAAGAGGAAAGCTCTGAGTCTGTAACTGTATTGGTCATCATGGGCATCTACTTTGGTAAGAAGAAAATTTTTCACTTTTGCCTTATGAAAGGCAATGATTTTCCGCATTTTTTCCGCAACTGATCGGAAAGCAGGCACATATTTCAGAATCGACTCGAATAAAATCTTAAATGGATTGAGAGGAAAATCGCATTCTGGTTTAAACTCTGTTGTTCAGAGTTTTACGCCGAATGGGTCTGAAAATCCTTGTGTCGCTGGTTCGATTCCAGTTCTGGCCAATCTTATTGGGCTGAAAGAAAGCCGAGCAGGCTTTCGCCTGGAAACGAAACGAAGCGCCATGCAGGGCGCGAGTCGGCGGACTTGTTCCGGATTCCAGTTCTGGCCAATCTTATGGGCTGAAAGAAAGCCGAGCAGGCTTTCGCCTGGAAACGAAACGAAGCGCCATGCAGGGCGCGAGTCGGCGGACTTGTTCCGGATTCCAGTTCTGGCCATTTTATAACAGGAGAATGAATTGAGTTCGATTAGCGATCCTTATCCACGGCGAATTTACGATCTGCAGTGTAAGTGTGCTCTTTTGATCAAAGAGAGCCAAAATACGTCCCAGGATATGTTGAAAATACAGAGCTGTATGGCGGATCTGGCGGTTCTCAGAGATGCGTATACACATTGGCTTTCTCAAAATAATCTAGAACCCAGACATGGCTGGTCTTCAGAGGATATAGACATCATACATTCGCGCTCTATAAGTGAGCATGTGCGTTGGCTCGAGAAAGATGGTTAGCCTGTAAGCGTACAGTTCAAGGAGCTTTGTTCCTGTAGATGTTCACCTCTCGCCTTCAGCGCGAGATAAAAAAAGGGGATTCGCATATCGTCAGATCATGAGCAGATCTTTTTTCAAGAGGCATGAAGGGGTGATCTGCGGTGTGTTAGCTGCATTGAGTCTATCGATCATGTCAGTGCTAATTAAGGCATCTTCAGAAGTGCCCGATGCGGTGCTGCTATTTTCTCGCTTCGCAATCTCTTTGATTATCCTCGTTCCGTGGATGATCTTAAATAGAATTCATTTGAGATGGAAAGAGGTGCCAAAGCATATCTTGAGGGGGGTAGCCGGGATCAGTGCAATTGCCTGTTATTTCTACGCGTTGCTCCATCTGCCTTTAGTGAATGCCGTTGTCCTCTCAAGTACCTCTGTGCTCTTCATGCCTATTATTGTCTTGATCTGGAGTCGGCTGGTCGTTCCAAAGCGGCGGATGTTAGCGGGAGTGGTTGGATTTGTGGGAGTGTTGCTGATTTTGCACCCGCAGAATTTCTCTTTTGAGGTAGCAACCCTTGTCGGTCTTATGGGGGGCTGCTTGAGTGCAATTGCTCTATATGGGGTGCGCCAGCTTTCGAAAACTGAATCGACGATGCATATTCTCTCCTATTACTTTGTCATTGCTACGGTGATCTCGTTTTTTCCGGCGGTCTACACTTGGGTGCCTATCCAAGATAATTGGCTTTGGCTGAGTTTGCTTGGGATTGGCGTTACATCAAGCGTTGCGCAATATTGTCTAACCCGGTCATTTACCCATCTGCCCGCAACACGGGCGAGTGCGCTTACCTATTTAGGGATTGTCTTTGGCGGACTGGGAGGTTGGTGGCTCTGGGCGGAGGTGCCAAATTTGGGGGAATTTACAGGGATGGCGCTCATTGTGAGTGGAGGTCTTTTTGCTGCTCTCGATGACACCCCGGCGCGTCATTGGAAAAATTAGATGAGTTGATTTTTATGTCGAAAGAATACACGTGCCCTATGCATCCCCAAATCGTTCAGCCCAATCCTGGATCATGTCCTATATGTGGGATGCGGTTAGAATTGAAGACAAAAGGTGCTGAGAATGAAGAAGATGATGATGAGCTGAAAGATATGAGCCGCCGGGTTTGGATCGGCTTTTTTTTTACCATCCCCATTCTCCTTCTTGTCAATTTTCGCTTGTCACCCAACCAATATTACTCCTGGATTCAATTAGCCTTGGCGATACCCGTAGTGCTTTGGAGCGGTTGGCCTTTCTTTGTAAAGGGATGGCAATCAATCATTACCAGGCATTTGAACATGTTCACCTTGATCAGTCTTGGTGTCG
>CAZEZK010000119.1:0-2582 GCA_964516935.1 uncultured bacterium | reverse complement strand
AAGCATTCCAAACGAGTCCTATTACCCTGCTTACAGGTCCCCGCCAATGCAGAAAGACCACTCTGATGAAGGAGTTGAGCGAAGAGCTCCAGCGGAACTACTTGACTCTCGACACAATCTCACAACTTTCGGTGGCTCAAGAAGACCCCGAAGGGTTCATATCTGGCCTAAAGAGACCTGTAATTATCGATGAGGTCCAAAGAGCCCCTCAAATCGCCCTCCCGATTAAGAGTATTGTAAATTAACACCGCTCTCCCAGCCTCTTTGGATTAACCGGCTCTGCGAACCCATTAGCGGCGCGCATGTTTATCCTCCATTTATGGCCACTTTCTTATGGAGAGATCCTACAAAAAACCTCCCATTTTCTTGAGCACGCTTTTAACCCAACCTTCTCCTTTTCGAAAGCAACTTCTTGGTCACGCAACGATATCCCCCAGCGATGCAAAAGGCCTTCATGTGCTGCAGGAAGAGTCCAATGGCTCCTTTGTGCGCGGTCTTATTCTCTATCCAGGCTCTGAAATCGTCCCTTTGGGCAAGAATTGCCACGCGATTCCAATCACATCTCTATGGAATTAAGAAACAAGCTGTTATTCTTTTGTTAAAATTATGGACCAGACCGCCTTTCTAATCGGCACCTACAGCGCAAACAAGGGTATTCCCAAGGTATCCTGCGAAGAGAATCTCGCAGAGCTCGAACGACTTGGGGAGACCTTTGGCCTTCAGACGATACGTAAATTCCCCTGCTCGATCCAAACCTATGATGCCGCGACCCTGATCGGCTCTGGTAAACTAGAAGAGATCCGCCTCGCTGCCGCTGAAGCAAACGCCAGCATTATCGTCTTTGATGATGAGATCTCCCCACGTCAACAGACCAACTTAGAGAAGATCCTGGAGCGCTCAGTGATCGACCGGACCGAGCTGATTCTGGGGGTCTTCGCCCAGAGAGCGCAGACCCGCGAAGCGAAGCTACAAGTTGAACTCGCAGAAGTCCGCTACCAGATGCCTAGACTGAAGCGACTCTGGACCCACTTAAGCCGACAGCGCACAGGCGGCAGCGGCAAAGGTGGAGGCGGCTATCTAAAGGGAGAGGGCGAGAAGCAGATTGAACTCGATCGCCGAATCCTCCAACGCCAGATCGATCAGCTCCAGAAGGAGCTTGAGCAGGTGCGCCGCATCCGCATGACGCAGCGCCAAGCGCGCAAGCGCAGCGCAATCCCCACCTTTGCTCTCGTTGGATATACCAATGCCGGCAAGTCGACGCTATTAAAGGCCCTTACGGGTGCCGAAGTGCTGATCGAAGATAAGCTTTTCGCTACGCTCGATACGACGACGCGCAAGTTTGAACTGCCGAACCAGCAGTCGATCCTTCTCACCGATACCGTAGGCTTTATCCGCAAACTACCCCATCTGCTCGTCGCAGCTTTCCGCGGCACCCTAGAGGAGGCGGTCCATACCGATATCCTAATCCATGTGATTGACGTAAGCCACCCACAAGCCATGGCTCAGGCTGAAGCAACACTCGCCGTTCTTAAAGAGCTCGAAGCGGCCGATCGCCCCGTCATTACCGTACTCAATAAAATCGACCAATGCACAGATCGGCTAATGCCTCAGAAACTGCGCATTCTCTACCCAAAGACCGTGGAGATCTCCGCACTTCAGCAGACTGGGTTCGATGCCCTCCTACAGCTGATGGTCCGAGAGATCGCAGCCCTGCGCATGTCTGTTACCCTCCGTATCCCCCAAAGCCGCTATGACCTGGTTAGCGAAATCATGCGCGAAGGACGCATAACCTCCTGCGAATACGAGGGAGACGAGATCCTCATTGAAGCCGAGATCCCCCAAAGACTCGAATCAAAGGTGGCCCCCTTCACACGCCTGCTGGCATAAAGCGATGCTGAAGCAACTTCCCTCAGAATCAAGACCACGCGAACGGCTAGCACGCCATGGCAGCGAAGCGCTCTCTACTATCGAGCTTCTAGCCATTTTGCTCGGCAATGGCACCAGAAACCGCTCCGTCCTCACACTTGCAGCCGATCTACTAGGGCAGTTCCACACTATACAGCAACTCTCAAAAGCCACACTTGCGGAGCTCTGCTCGATTAAAGGGATCGGCATTGCCAAGGCCGTGCAACTCCAAGCGGCCTTCGCGCTGATGCGGCGCGCACTCCCCCAAGAAGATCTCCTCTACCCGCTACTCCAAAGCCCCGCGCAGGCGTTTGCGCTAGCGATACCAGAACTCTCTACTCAACCGGTCGAAATGATCCTACTTCTGCTGCGAGATGTTCGTCAGCGCTGTATCCACCGCGAGCAGATCGCTAAGGGCACCCTCACCGATGTAGCCCTCCACCCACGAGAGATCTTCCACGCCGCCATCCGCCATCGCGCTCATAGCCTTATCATTGCCCATAATCACCCCTCTGGCGATCCCTCCCCCTCCGTGCGGGATCTAGAGGTCACACGCATATTGATCGCAACGGGAAATATCGTCGGCATCGCCCTCTCAGATCATCTCATCATCGGCCGCAAAAACCAGAGTTCCTTTTATGAGATGCAGCTCTGAGGTCTAATGCCAAGACCTATCT
>CAZEZK010000118.1:0-2799 GCA_964516935.1 uncultured bacterium | reverse complement strand
GATCGCTCTTCAGCGAGTTCCTTGCATCAACTTATTTTTTGTCCTGTACAGAGCTGTGAAACAGTTGAAGATGCAAAAAATAAAGTGAACCAGTTCGCAAACGGACCAGAAGATCAGAGGCTTCCTTTTCATCCCACAAGACAAAACTGCTCCGCATTTGTTCAAGCGCTATGTCACAAAGCCGATATAGAGATGAATGCTGATGTAACTGTATTCCGGCTAATTGGAGAGAGTTTTCCTCCAATCATCCGAAAGATGGGAGCCTGTATTTATCACTGGGGTTGTGCGGCTGCAGAGGTGATCGCCCCTCTTTTGCGAAAGATTATTCCAGAGGGTATCCGCAATTGGCTTTGTGAGAAAATTCTATTGGTTTGGCACGCATTTGTTGAATTGCTCCATACCGTATTTATTGCAGGTCCTGGGAAGGTTATCTTGATATCAGTTGGAGATTCAGTGATGGATCTCGATGAAGAGGCCCTTCTGGAAGAGTACAAAGCGCCTTGGTATATGCCGGCAATTGTCTCGCGCTATGTGCACTACGATATTGTTCACCCAATCGGTATCCGAGATTACCAGCTCTCCCATAAGGAGAAAGCAACTAAAGAGGGCCATAAGGGGGCAACATACATCTATCGCCGTCCAACCACGATAAAAGAGACGATTGTTCCTCCTGCAGACGAGCCATACGTTGAAAAGCTTCCGCAGGTCAGCAAAATCAGCCAGCTCTGGAGTAAATGGTTTCCTGCGAAACTAGTAGTCAATGTCACCTAGTGGTCCTTTATCCTTTCTCTCCTATCCTTTATTCTTTGCTCTAGATGAAGACCTTTTCCAAAGAGAGCCTTGAGCTGCTGCGTACGCGCGCTAATCTAGTAGAGGTGCTGTCGCCCCACCTGCAGTTGAAGCGGGCGGGAGCTGTCTACAAGGCGCTTTGCCCATTCCATGAGGAGAAGTCGCCCTCTTTCATCGTTAAGGCTGGCGACACTCACTACCACTGCTTTGGCTGCGGAGCACATGGCGATGCGATCCAGTTCCTGATGGGCCATCTGCGGCTCGACTTCCGCGAAGCGGTCGAGAGTCTGGCGGAGCGATTCGGCGTACAGCTGGAGCAGGAGGAGGGAGAGGTTAAGGGGCCATCCAGGGCAGCTATTAAAGAGGTGCTGGCCCAGATCAATGCCTTTTATCACTTTTTTCTGCTGCACACGGAGGAGGGGCACAGCGCTCTGGAATATCTCTACAGTCGAGGGTTAGATCTCGCATTCATTAAGACGTTTCAGTTGGGGCTGGCGCCTAGAGATTCATCGCTCTTTTTGAACGTGATGAAGGAGCAGGGGATCCATGAAGAGGCTCTGCGCGATGCGGGGCTCTTTGCACAGAGTGGTCGCATTCTCTTTTTTGACCGCGTTACGCTGCCGATCCGCGATGCGTTGGGCTCGGTGATCGGCTTTTCGGCGCGTAAGTTCCGTCCTGAGGCAACCACGGGGCCCAAATATGTTAACACACCAGAGACGGTGCTCTTCAAGAAGTCGCGAGTGCTGTTTGGCCTCAACTACTCGAAGAAGCGCATCATCAAGGAGCATCGGGCTCTGATCGTCGAGGGGCAGATCGATGCCCTGCGCCTTATTTCTGCTGGCTTTGACTGGACAGTGGCAGGGCAGGGGACCGCCTTTGGTGTAGACCATGTGCAGGAGCTGATGAATCTCGAGATCCGCGAGGCGTGGCTCGCTCTTGATGGCGACAATGCCGGTCAAGAGGCGATTGTCAAAATCGGTCACCTTTTCCAAAAGGAGGGGGTCGAGGTCTTCGTAGTGCCGCTGCCCAATGGCCAAGACCCTGACCAGATCCTGCGCGAAGAAGGGCCAGACGCATGGGCCGCACTGTTAGAGAGGAAGAGCGACTATCTGCGTTTCTTGGTCCAACATCTATCGCGCTCGGTCAATATGGAGACCCCTGCGGGCAAAAACCAGCTCGTCGAGCAGGTTTCCCAGCGCATCCGCGACTGGAACCATCCTGTTATGGTCCATGAGAGTCTTAAGAAGCTGGCTCAGATCACCCACACTCCAGAGATGCTGCTCGATATCCCCGCAGCGCCCGCCCGCCTAACCTATGCCCCGCGTTCGAAAGCGGTAGAGGATGCCCTCGCAATCGATGCCGATAAAGTTTTAGAGGCAGATCTGTTGCGCTGGCTGCTGCTGATCGGAGAGGGGAACCCTGCGTTACTGCCGATGGCCAAGAATTATCTTAAGTCGGAGCACTTCTATACGCAGGTGGGGCGCAACCTTTTCGTTCAGTATATGGAGCAGCCGGAGCAGCGCGATCTACTCTCATTGGCGACGGATCCTGAGCAGCAGCGGTTTATGCAGGAGATTTTGGAGAAGAGAGTCAATAGAGAGCGAGCGGTAGCGGGATTCACCGACGCGGCTCAAAGAATTCTCGATCGCTACTGGCTGCGCGAGCGGGAGAAGATTCAGCGAGAGATGGCCAGCGGTAAATATTCTGAAGAGCAGCTACTGGAGCTGGCGAAGCAGTTCGGGGCAATCGCCCGTCCACAGATCCGTATATAGAGGAGAGGGGTGTGCCCCCAATAACGCTATACTCCTTCCAGCTCAAAGGCACCCAAGAGGGTTGAATTGAAAGCTCTCGCGGTTGAATTACCGCTAATGGGGGTTGTATTAAACTCAATACTACCCCCATTAGCGGTAATCCAACCCCGAGGCTTTGAATCAATCCTCTTGGGTGCCTTTGAGCTGGAAGGAGTATATAGTGCTTCCACCTGAAAGGCACCTACTAAATTGTTCATTC
>CAZEZK010000117.1:0-2973 GCA_964516935.1 uncultured bacterium | reverse complement strand
GAATGAACAATTTAGTAGGTGCCTTTCAGGTGGAAGCACTATATACTCCTTCCAGTTCAAAGGCACCCAAGAGGGTTGAATTGAAAGCTCTCGCGGTTGAATTACCGATAATGGGGGTTGTATTAAACTCAATACTACCCCCATTATCGGTAATCCAACCACGAGGCTTTGAATCAATCCTCTTAGGTGCCTTTGAGCTGGAAGGAGTATAGAGAGACAAAAAATTTCTCAATGCGGTAGGGTCAAAAACATGAAGCTTTCTGATTACCGCATCGGGTTTATTGGATTTGGCCACCTAGCCCAGGCGATGTGCCGTACCTTTACCCGTTCAAAAATCGTCCCCATCTCCCACCTAGCCTTCACGCGTAAGGATCTCTCTCGCAGCCGCGCAACAGAAGAGAAATTTAGCATTAGCGCCACAAGCCTTACCCACTTAACTAAGAGCTCCGACCTCCTCCTAATCTGCGTCCGTCCCCAGCAAATGGCGGGATTAGCGCAAGAGCTCACCCAATGCGAGATCAAGGCTCCTTTTGCAATCTCCTTCCTTGCAGGCACCCAACTTCCACAGCTCCAGTCCTATCTCCCATCCCTCCAGCTGATGCGGGCTCTCCCCAATATTGCCGCCTCTTGCGGCGAAAGCATGACTCTCCTGAGTTATACAGAGGGAACCTCTGAGGAGTTCCGCAGCCTCTCACATCTGCTCCTCTCCTCCCTCGGAAAGACCCTAGAGATCCCCGAAACACTCATGGATGTCGGAACTAGCATGGCTGGCAGTAGCATTGCTTTTGTTCTCTATTTGATCGAAGCAATGGCACGCTTTGGCTTTACCCACGGCTTCACGGAAGAACAGAGTGCGCAACTCACTGCTCAGGTCTTCCGCGGCGCGGCTCAGATGATTCTGACAGAAAAGCTTAACCCCACAGACCTACTTCAACAGATCGCCACCCCAAAGGGCACGACTGAAGCTGGTTTAGACGTTCTACGCAGAACGCCTAGCGCTCACCATTTCCAAGAAGCTCTTCAAGCTTCTGCTACTCGCGCAAAACAATTACAGGTTGAATATACACAAACAACCTGAAGATTTGGTTTTTGAGCGCGCCAAAGCCTCGGGGATTGACGATCGTAACCGACCCCATATTGCTAACATTAGGTCGTTTACGATCGTCAATCCCCGAGAGCTTTCGCGCGCTCAAAAACCAAATCTTCAGGTTGTTTGTGTATACCATTTATGAGAAATAAGTTTAGGTTTGAGCTGCATGAAAGCCCCATTCATGACCTAACGATTCCCCCATCCTCGCATAGGTTTCTATTCCCTGCGCAGAGTTAGTTATAAGATCTTCATCGAATTGAATGCGCCTCTTTTCAAAGAGAACCACTAAAGAAGACCCCCCAAAGGAGAAGTAGCCCTTTTCAGCCCCTTTTTTCACCGTCGCTCCGGGCAAATAGGTCTGATGGATCGATCCAACGCAAGTCGCCCCCACCTCTATATAGAGCAGAGTTCCAAATTTTTCCGATTCGATCTCAGAGAGCATACGCCGGTTCTCTGAAAAAATCGAAGGTCTTCTGCGCAGGGCGATCGGATTTACGGAATAAAGAGTTCCTTCTATATACTGCGCACTCTCTGCCACTCCATCGCAAGGAAAGTGAAATCGATGGTAATCGGCGGGGCAGAGCCGCGCGATAAGAGCGCTACCATCCTCATAACGCCGCGCTAAGGCACGACTCTGCAATAAATGTCCTAATGAAAATCCCTTCCCCTTCACTACCAAGTAGGGACACTGACTTAAATCTGGATAGACTAGATAGCGCCCATCTGCCGGCAGCACTGCGCAATGAGGATCGGCATAGATCGGCCGACACTCAGGCTTCAGACGCCGAATAAAAAAGTCATTGAAGGAGCGAAAGTCGCGGTCCAGAAATTCAGTCGCATCGACTCTATATTTTTCAATAAAGGGAGCAATGCGTTTTACGCTCGAAGGACGTTTCTGAATACAAGCGTAAATTTTCGAGAAAAGGGGAAGCGTAGAAACCAGGATTGACCGCCAGAGCCAGGAGCACCAACCGCCTCCATAGAAGGCCGCTAGATATTTGCCGCCAAAGATGCTCTCTTTCTGAATTTGATTCGTTCGGCGGTCAATAATCGAGATCTCTTGCATGGTATCATTGAAATTACCAGATGAGAGCCATTCTCGCTAGTGGTCCTTAATATACCCGTTCCACCTCAATCGCACCCAAGAGGATTGATTCAACGTCAAAGCTGCTGAAAACGGTTTGCGACTTGCGCCATGGCGGGGCGTTTTAAAGGATCCTGAGAAGTCATGTCTAAAATCAACCGATCAAGAGGTTCCAGCTGCTCACTCTCTTGGATAATTTCCGAACCAAACATACCTGCGCGCACATGCTTTAGCGTCTTCGGCTGAAAAATTACGTAAAAGGTGATCCCCAGTGCAAATACATCGACTGCCTTTAAACCTTCATTATTTTCCAATAGCTCTTCAGACAAAAATCCAGAAGTCCCTGTAAATTCAGGCTCCTCTGAATTTTCACAATCATACCAGGAATCCCAATCGATGAGCTTTCCTTGCAAGTTCGCATCTACAACAATGTTGGCTGGCTTGATATCCCGATGAACTATATTATTGGCATGAAGATTTTTTAATGCATTTACAACAGGCTGCAAGGCCTGAATCTTCTCCTTTTTTGAAGGGGAAGATTCCATCCACTTTTGCCACGGAGTTTGCAGGTTGGCGTATTCCTGAATTTGCCCCTCTTCAGTAAAACGAAACTCAAACGGAATCTCCGTCCCCTCTAGACTCCACCCTTTTTCAATGAATTTCAAAGATAAGGCCTTTGTATGCTCTGATCTTCCTTTGGAATTGATCTCTTCATTACTCACTCGCAAAAATTGTTCCTCTTCCATCTCTGTACAGGACAAAAAATAAGTTCATGCAGCGCAACTCATTGTTTTTAAGC
>CAZEZK010000116.1:2435-3021 GCA_964516935.1 uncultured bacterium | reverse complement strand
GCGCCGTCCCAGCGTAGGCGGGGAAATTCGTGTGTCTCAATCCCCACTCCGTGGCCGAGTCCATGGGTGAATAGATGGTCGACTCCCTCTTTTGCGAAGAAGTTGTGAACCATCTTGTCTAGCTCTCCTGCGCGAACACCTGGGTGGACATTGGCGATTGCCTCTTCCTGCGCCTGGCGTACAAGGCGATCCATCCGTTGTAAAGCTGGAGGAACCTCGCCAAAGAAGGCTATCTGCGTTAAATCGCCGTGGTAATCCTTTACGATGGCTCCCACATCCATGAGCACCACATCCCCCTTTTGTAGGCGCACAGAGCCGGCGCGGTAGTGCGGATAGGCGCCATTCTTTCCAAAGGCGATGATCGATTCAAACGAGAGTCCTGAGGCTCCACGAGTGCGACAGAAGACTTCAAATTCCCAGGCGAGTTGCTGCTCTGTAACGCCTTCTTTTAGCAATGAGCGAATATGTGCGATGCCTGCGCGCGTCAACTCAGCAGCCTCTTTCAGCGCGTTGATCTCTTCCGCATCTTTGGTCGGCGTGCGCAAGGCCATGGGGGCCCGGCGGAAAAACATCCTCTTCCAGTTCC
>CAZEZK010000116.1:0-2425 GCA_964516935.1 uncultured bacterium | reverse complement strand
TAGCCTCCTGTAGACTCATTCCAACGACGACTTCTGGAAATTATCGCAGGTCATAAAGGTGCTATCGAAACCAATTGTCGAACCGCATGCAGCTGTTGCCGCTTTCCACTCCTGTTCCGGAGCGACAAAACAAGAGCAGCGCTCCTTTGCAGCAGAGAGATAGCGCCCATCCACAAAAAGAGTGGCTCCAGCGCGAGTCAGTAGCAGACGACCTCTGGAGACAGAGACCCCTGTCAGATAGAAAATGTCGATAGGATTTTCAATCAGAAGACCGTCGCAGGTGAGAGTTGCTCGAAGGGCTTTTAACCGAGCTTGCCAGTTCATTGTCGCTCCTGTTGGAAGAGTTGTGATAGAGATAGTGTTTTCGTTTCTTTTAACTGTGCTTGTGTACAGGTCAAATTGCCCTCGGGAAGAACTAGTCCCGTGGCGTAGAAGGTGAATGTCACTCGATCGATAGCCTTGTCGTTAAAAGTTAGTGAGGCAGATTCGATTGGTTTCAGATGTTTTGTACAGAGGCGCGGTGTCTTTGTGCACTCTTCTTTCAGAGTCCAGCCGCTTCCTTTGCGCTCGATGGCCAGAGACCAGTCGCTTTGCGTTGTAACGGCTAGTTGGCGCAGCGAGACCAGTTCATTTTCCAGCCGAGCCACATCGTTTGAGAACTGTTTTTTCTGGATCAGCGGACCCACGTGCCACCCGATCAAGCCGCCGATGCTAGTCAGCAGGCTAAAGCCGATCAGCAGTTCAATCAGCGTGAAGGCGCGCTTCATCGCTTTTCCTTCTTGAGAGTTTCTAATGTCTTGGAGGTGATTTCGATCTCCTGCTGCTGTTTTTTTAGTTTAAATTCAAAGTCGTCATTCCAAGCATCTTTCAATAGATCTTCAGACTTTCTGCCAAAGCCGCTCTCTTTGATGATATCAACGCGGTCTCTATAAACCACTTCCAGCGATTTTCCGTCAGCAATTGCCAAATCAAAAATATTTTTCAGTCGTTCGATCGCCTGTTCTGTGCGGAATATTTTCCCCTTATTCAGGACGTTTTTCATGTTGTAGCCCAGGACTCCTAGGATGAGGGTGATCAGGCTGATCACGACCATGACTTCGAGCAAGGTTAGAGCATAATGTTTTTTTTTCACACAACACCTCAAAAATTCATGAAGGATTCCACATCTGTCAGCGGCAGCAGGACCGATAGTAGAACGAAGCCCACCAGGGCTCCTAACAGCAGCAACAGCAGCGGTTGGCCTATAGTTGTAACCGATTGAAGAGATTTTTCCAGCTCTTCTTCGTAAATTTGCGCAATTTGTTGCATCATGAAGGGGAGAGTGCCCCCCTCCTCCGCTACACCCAGCATGCGCGGCACCAGAGCCGGGATCAGCGGCGACGCTTGTAGCGATTTTGAGAGCGAGGAACCGCTTGCGATCCTCTCCTCTGCTCCTCCGATCGATCGCTCCAGTGCCGGATGGTTCATCACCGACCGCCCCTGCGCAAAGGCCTCCACCACCGGCACCCCACCCTCCAGCAGTGCCGCCGTAGCCCGGCAAAAGCGCGCCCAAGCCGCCTTTAAAGCAATATTTTTGAGCAAAGGTAGCCGCATGAAGGCGCTCTGCAATTTTCTCTTCCACGTGGGCGATAGAACAAATAGCGCGATTGTGCCCGCAATGGTTGCGACGAGGCCCAATAAGATGCCCTGCGACTCACACGCCATGCGGCTGCAGGTAAAGACAAACGCTGTGAATGGATGCAGTGGACGGTTGGCAAAGAGATCTGACAGCGATGGGATCACAAAAAAGAGCAGAGAGCCCAGCACCATCAAGCAGAAGCCCGCCAAAATCGCCGGATAGATCAGGGCATCCAGTAGCTGTTTGCGGAGGTGGATCTGTTTTTCCAACAGGGTGATGATGGTCTGTAGCGCATACTCTAGCCGCGTTCCCTTTTCTGAATGGGCTACCATTGCCGAATAGAGCAGATCGAAGGTCCCCGAATGAGCGGTGAGTGCTCGCGAAAAAGGCTCGCCGCTCTGTACTCGGTGACACAGGTCAAGCAGGATAGGATGGGGTTTTTGCCCTCGATATTTCTCCTCCAGAATCGAGAGCGCTTCAAAAAGTGGCAGCCCCGCATGGAGTAGGCGGTGCAGCTCCCGCGTTAGCAAGAGCAACTCTTTTTTTGAGAGATTAGAGGAGCTTCGCAGCACAAAAGGCTGAATCGATAGCAGGGTCTGCTTCTGCCGCAGTAAAGAGGCTTTTGCCTCCGCTAAGTCATGCGCATGGAGAATCCCTGTAAGGGTTTTTCCCGTGGGTGATAGTGCCTGGTAGCGAAATAAAGCCATTGTGTGTAAATCGGTGGAGGATCGATTATATTCCTTATCGCATCGTGGGGCAATAGCTCAGTGGTTAGAGCAGCGGACTCATAACCCGTCGGTCCCTGGT
>CAZEZK010000115.1:0-3125 GCA_964516935.1 uncultured bacterium | reverse complement strand
TCACTCTTTCCTGAATATTTTCAGGGACCATTTGATGTGAGCATGATTCGCAAAGCTCGTGAGGCGGGGCGGATCGAGATCTATCAGGTGGATATTCGCTCCTTCGCGGATCCGGAGGATAGGCATCAGCGTGTAGATGATCGCCCCGCCGGGGGAGGTCCTGGGATGATCCTTCGACCAGGGCCTGTCGCTCGGGCGATCCGCAGCGTAAGACGATCGGACTCTCATGTGGTCTATCTCTCTCCGCAAGGGACGCCTTTAAAGGCGGCGAAGTGCAAGGAGTTGGCCCAATATGACCATCTGGTCCTCCTCTGTGGTCACTATGAGGGGGTCGATGAGCGAGTGCTGCGAAAAGAGGTCGATGAGGAGATCAGCATAGGAGACTATGTACTGACGAATGGATGTGTGGCCACGATTGTTTTGGTGGATGCCGTTGTGCGATTTATCCCTGGAGTGATCGGGAATCCAGAGGCTGTGGAGGAGGACTCCTTCCAGAATGGGATTTTTGAAGGGCCGTTGTATACCAGGGAGGCTTTCGAGGGTGAAGAGCCTCCCGAGATCTTGCGTAGTGGTGATCACGCGAAGATCAAAAAATGG
The DNA here is from genome assembly GCA_964516935.1 of uncultured bacterium. Lineage (GTDB taxonomy): Bacteria > Chlamydiota > Chlamydiia > Chlamydiales > SM23-39 > CAZEZK01. Next base: position 2,528 of record CAZEZK010000115.1, on the reverse strand, counting down.
AAATTAGACCAAGCCATGCGAAAGACGCGGCTGGTCCGCCCGGAGTTAATTGTAGAATAGGAGATATTGTTGTGAGCCGTTTAGCCTGTATTGAGGAGCTAGAAGCCCTCTATAAGAAAAAAGAAGCCCCTTCCTTCCGCGTAGGGGACACTGTACGCATTCAGACGAAGATTATTGAAGGCGATAAAGAGCGTCTACAGTCTCTTCTCGGCGTTGTTGTCGCGAAGAAGGGCGTAGGTCTCTCTGAAACATTTACTGTTTACCGCACTGCGTATGGCTCTAGCATGGAGCGCGTCTTCTTGCTGCATAGCCCACGGATTGCATCGATCGAAGTTGTTCGCTCGGGCAAAGTGCGTCGTGCGAAGCTCTACTTCCTCCGCGGTCGTACGGGTAAGTCTGCAAAATTGCGTGAGCAATACGCAGGCGCTGAAGCAGCTGCTGTGCCTCGCCATGAGAGTGCACCAGAAGCTCCAGTCCAAGCATGACCGTTGGCGTAGATGAGGCGGGGCGCGGTCCATTGGCCGGTCCCGTCGTCGCAGCCGCCTGTATTTTGCCGGAAGGAGTTGATTTTCCCGGTCTTGCCGATAGCAAGACGCTCTCTTCAGCTCAGCGCCAGCGGATTTTCCACCTCCTGACTAGCTCAAAAGGCTTTCGGTTTGGTGTTGGATTCTGTGATGTTGAAGTTATCGACAAGATCAACATTCTCCAAGCTACCTTTCTTGCGATGCAGCAAGCAGTAAAGGCAATCCCTGGTCCGATTGACAAAGTGTTTGTCGATGGCCCCTATGCGCCCCAATTTGGCTATCCGACGGAAGCAATCATTGATGGCGATGCCTTTGTTCCCGTGATCATGGCTGCGGGAAATATTGCAAAAGAGATTCGTGATGAGCTGATGAAAGAGCTAGCTAAGCAGTTCCCTGGCTATGGGTTCGAGCAGCATAAAGGATATGGGACGGCAAAACATCTCGCTACTCTAAAACAGTTAGGGCCTTGCGCCATCCATCGAAAAAGTTTTGCACCGGTGAAAGCATGTTGTTAAGTATGACAGGATTTGGAAGAGCGGTCGAAGGGCAGCTCTGTGTCGAAATTCAGGCGGTGAACCGCAAACATCTAGATATTTCAGTCTCCTTGCCGAACGCCTTTAGCCGCTTTGAGTGCGAAGTGCGACGCTGGGTAGCGGCTCGCGCGCAGCGCGGTGCCATCTCTGTGCGCATCACCTATCAGCCGCAAGCGGAGCGCCTTGTTCCTAAGCCAGAATTGCTCCGATCCTTGAAGCGCGAATGGGAACGACTTGCGGAAGAGCTCGATTCACCGAAAGCGGAGATCACTCTTGAATTTCTGCTGAGACACCTCCCTCAGGTGGCGACGGCTGAAGAGGGAAGCGAAGAGCTGCTTCAAAAGGTGGTGGAAGAGGCGCTCAACGACTTTGTGCGGATGCGGCGGATGGAGGGGGTGGCTTTGGCAAAGGAGCTCCTGGATCGCGCTGTCAACGTAGCCAAATTGGTCGAGGCAATTGCCGCAGAAGCTCCGCAAATTGTGCCCCGCTTGCGTCAGAAATTGCAGGAGAGATTGAAAGAATTATTTACTCCTGGCGTAGAATGGGAAGAACGGCTGTTGAAAGAGGCTGCGATCTACGCGGAGAAGGCTGATATCTCTGAGGAAATCGTGCGGCTGCGCTCTCATCTGGAGCAGTTTGAGCGGACGATTCGCTCGACCGAAGGGGCTGGCAAGAAGCTGGAGTTCCTAATCCAAGAGATGGCGCGCGAGGCTAATACCGCTGCTGCAAAGGCAGGAGAGGCGGCTCTCGTCCATCTGGCAGTCGAGCTAAAGAGCGAACTGGAAAAGCTGCGCGAACAGATACAAAACGTAGAATAGCTATGCAGAAAATACTAGGCGGATTGAAGAGGGGGCTTGTATTCATTGTGAGCGCTCCTGCAGGTACTGGAAAGACCACACTTGTCCGCATGTTGTGCAAACAGTGCGATTGCGTTGTGGAGAGCGTCTCCTATACGACCAGGGCTCCCCGCGCCGGTGAGGTAAATGGACGCGACTACCATTTCGTCACACGTGAAGAGTTTGAGCGACGCCTTGCTATAGGAGAATTCCTGGAACACGCAGAAGTATTTGGTCGCTACTACGGCACCCCGCTTCCCTTTATCGAGCAGTCTCTAAATCATGGCAAACATGTCATTTTAGTGATTGATACCCAGGGAGCGATCCAGCTAATGGATCGAGGCTTCTCTGCGATCTCTATTTTTATCAGCCCACCGAGCCTGGAAGTGTTGCGAGAGCGCCTCTGCGGTCGCCGTTCCGAAGGGAGTGCCGATATTGAAGAGCGCCTCTCCTGGGCAAAGCACGAGATGGAGCTCATCCCTCGCTACGACTATAATATCATTAATGATAGCCTCCCAGTAGCTTGTGATATCCTCCGTTCCATCCTGATCGCCGAAGAGCACCGGGTGAGATATACTCCTTCCACCTCAATGGCACCCTAGAAGATTGATTCAAAATCTCGGGGTTTGATTATT
>CAZEZK010000114.1:0-3218 GCA_964516935.1 uncultured bacterium | reverse complement strand
AGCGATGAAAAAAGTGAAGAAAGAAGGTGTTATCACTGTTGAAGAAGCAAAAGGCTTCGAAACAACGCTAGAAGTGGTAGAAGGGATGAACTTCGACCGCGGCTATACATCCGCCTATTTCGTTACCAACGCAGAAACACTCACAGCTGAGTATGAGAACGCCCTCGTCCTGATCTACGAGAAGAAGATCTCCTCTATGAAGGAGTTCCTCCCCGTTCTCCAAGCTGCTGCAGAATCTGGCAAGCCGCTACTCATCATTGCAGAAGATATTGATGGCGAAGCGCTGGCAACTCTCGTTGTCAACCGCATCCGCGCCGGCCTGAAGGTCGTCGCTGTGAAGGCGCCAGGCTTCGGCGATCGCCGCAAAGCAATGCTCGAAGATATCGCGATCCTGACCGGTGGTCAGTTCGTCAGTGAAGAACTCGGCATTAAACTCGAGAATGTCACAATCGATATGCTCGGTCGCGTGAAGAAAGTAATCGTGAAAAAAGACGACACAACTCTCGTTGACGGCGCAGGAGACAAGAAGGTTATTCAAGACCGCGTAGCTCTTCTAAAGCGTCAGATCCAAGAGAGCACATCGGACTACGACCGCGAGAAGCTCCAAGAGCGCCTTGCGAAACTCTCTGGTGGCGTTGGCGTTATCCGCGTCGGTGCTGCAACAGAAGTTGCAATGAAAGAGAAAAAAGACCGCGTAGATGATGCGAAAGAGGCGACAAAAGCAGCTGTTGAGGAAGGCGTTCTTCCTGGAGGCGGCGTCGCTCTGATCCGCTGCATCCCTCATCTAGAGAAGTTAGCAGCTAACCTCTCCGGCGATGTGAAAGTTGGTGTGGAGATCATCATCCGCGCCCTCTCTTATCCACTGCGCCAGATCGCAGAGAATGCGGGTAAAGAGGGATCTCTCGTCGTCCAAAAAGTAGCTTCTATGAAGACTACCGAAGGTTACGACGCCCGCGGAGATGCTTATGTAGATATGATTGCAGAAGGGATCCTCGATCCGACAAAAGTGGTTCGCTGCGCGATCCAATTTGCCGCTTCGATTGCCGGTCTGCTCCTCACTACAGAAGCGATCATCACCGATGAAGAGCAAGAAAAACCAGCCGCTGCACCTGTAGGCGGTGGAGAAATGGACTACTAAAATAGTTCTTTGTCCTATAGTGGGGGTTGATGAGCAATCAGCGACCCCCACCTATTTCCTTCAACTACCTCTATTTTGGCTGTTTTCTAGCCATTTTAATGCTAATCAGCCTCAGCAGCCTCCTCGCCAAAGAGAGCACTGACGGCTCCCGCTCCTTCTTTCTATTCTACTCTTTCGGACAAGCCCTCTGGGAGGTTGGCCTCTTTGTCTTTGTCGGCTGGGCCATCCAACACTATCTTGGAAATCGCTGGTTTCTCACCTTTATTAGCCTCACATTTGTCTGTTTCCTCTTCCATATCATGGACTTCTTCCTCAACCGAGTCCTTGACCTCTCACTCTTTGCGACACTTAGCTTCGTTTTTGGAGAGAGCTTTAGCAACTTTCTCTACCTATTAGATGCTTCTGGCGTCCCTTTTTGGATGTGGGGTATTGTCTTTACCTTTATCGCTGCCATCCCCTGGATCGGCATCGCCCTCTACAAAACCACCCATCTCATTACCCAACGCAAACCCATCACGGTCCGTGCAGAGAGCTTCGTACAATTCCTTCTCTGCGTCCCCGCCGCTCTCTTCCTCTGGGACCTCTCAACCTCACGTACAATCCACCCAGACGCCTATACAGAATTCCTCAAGGCGCTCCCCCTCAAACGCACCTTCCTCTCCCCCACAAATATCTTCCTCCAGCTCAACACTCCCATCTCTCCCACTCCTAACCAGATGGCAGTCGCTGAGCAAATTGACCATTATGTGCAGGTAGCCCCCCTCCAAAAGCGCCCCAACATCTACCTCTTCGTAATTGAGAGCTTCCGCGCCGACTTCGTAACTCCCGAAGTAGCCCCTGCCCTAAGCCGCTTTAGAGACCAGAACCTCTCCTTCCCTCTCTCTGTTTCCAACGCCAACGCCTCCCATCTCGCCTGGTTCTCCATCTTCCACTCTAAGTTCGCCTACTACTGGCACCAGACCCAGAAAGAGGGCTGGACCATGGGCAGCCCCGGCATCCAAGCCCTCAAAGAGCTCGGATACAAGATACACCTCTACAGCTCCGCTCAACTCAACTACTACGGCATGGAGGAGCTCCTATTCGGCTCCCTTCTTGATGAAACCAACCACTTCCACCACCATGCCCCCAAGCCAGCCTGGCTCAGCGATCAGGAGGCTCTAAATAAGCTCGTACAGGATCGCAAAGAGCGCCCAGAGCTCAACGAAGGGCAGCTCTTTATCATCTTCTGGGACGCAACCCACTTCGACTACAGCTGGCCCCGTAATAAGCCGAGTAAGTTTAGCCCTATTGCAAAAGATATCGCCTATTTCCGCATGTTCCATACGAAAAAAAACATCGAGCAGATCAAGAATCGCTACCGCAACGCTGTAAACTATATCGATACGCTCTTCGGTAGCTTCCTAGAGCAGGTCCCCGACCATAATGAATCGGTGGTGATTGCCCTTGGAGACCACGCCGAGGAGTTCTTCGAACATGGCCACCTCTTCCACTGCTCTCACCTCGTGCCAGAGCAGTTCCACATCCCACTCTACTTCCACTTCCCCACCAATGACCGCAAAGTAGTCGAACGCCCCGTCGTGTCGCAAATGGATATCTTCCCCTCACTTCTCGACTACCTCACCGGTCAACCCGCAACCTTCCTACAAGGACAGTCGATCTTCCGCGAATCGAATTGGCCCTACGCAGTCATCGCCCGATTCAATGGCGGCCGCACCCCTTACGAGTTCTGCGTCCACACAGGAAAAAACCTGCTGATTGCGAGATTTGTAGAAGAGACCGATATTTTCCACTCAGAGTTCCTGCAGCTCATCTCTCTGAAAAGCTGCCGAGACAGAACGCTAACTCAGTGCCGTGAACACACAGCGGAGTGGGTCTCTGAAGAGTTCGGTCCAGCGATCGACCGACTTACGAAAGAGCCTTATACCATTTATGAAAAATAAATTTGAGGCTGTTTGTGTATACCCGTTCCAGCTCAATGGCACCCAAGAGGCTTTGAATTAATCCTCTAGAAGGGCTCCGCCCTTCTGATCCCGGCAAGGGAGCCGGCTCCCTTGCAACCCACATGGGTTTGCAAAGGGCC
>CAZEZK010000113.1:0-3275 GCA_964516935.1 uncultured bacterium | reverse complement strand
CGCGAGAGCTTTCAATTCAACCCTCTTGGGTGCCTTTGAGCTGGAAGGAGTATGTACCCCTTCCAGCTCAAAGGAACCCTCGGGAGCTTTCACGCGAGCTGAAGAGTTAGCTTTTGAATCACGAGCGGTATATTTGCGGCGGATTTTTGTTGTAGAACTCCAGTGGAGGGAGGGGGTGTTTATAGCGATGCCTCGCCAACGGCTCTCCTTTAATGCAAAGAGAACAGAGAAAAATTGGAGTCCATTTATATGGAATGGAGAGATCTGTTTTGTCTATACGATCTCTCCATTCCAACTAATACGAGTTGTTGCTGCAGATGGTTTTTGCCAATTGATTCCCTCCTACTCGCGCCCGAGTCGATGGAGTTGGGGAGAGCTGCGGGGTGGTACGCAGGCGATCCCCATTTCCGACCATGAATACATCACCTTTTTCCACTCACTGATATCGAATGAAACTCGTGTGCGCTATTTCATGGGGGCGATGAAGTTTTCGAGCAAGCCGTTCTTCTCTATTACGGGAATGAGTCGGGAGCCGATCGTTGGAGAGGGGTTCTACACCTCAGATGACAAACCGCGACAGATTATCTATCCCTCCGGCGTAATAATGGAGGGAGATTCTTTCTACGTCTCATATGGAAAAGATGACCATGAGGTCTGGATCGCAAAATTGGATCGACAAAAACTATTAGATCGGCTCAAATAATTTTATATGTTAGTTCTGATTGGACGTATCTGCTATTCACTGATTTTTATCCTTTCCGCTCTCAGCCACTTTTCAGAGGGTACCATCGCCTATGCCCGTTCGGCTGGCCTGCCGCTGGCAGGTCTGTTAGTGCCGATTTCAGGTGGGATCGCTTTAGCAGGGGGACTTAGCATTCTCCTCGGCTACCGAGCCAGATTCGGTGCGTGGCTCATCGTCATCTTTCTTCTGCCGGTAACGTTCTTTATGCACTCCTTTTGGGGGTTGATAGATCTACAGACTGCCTTTATCCAGCAAATTATGTTTATGAAAAACCTATCAATGTTAGGTGCGGCGCTTTTAATTACACATTTCGGTTCAGGTCCATTTAGTATACGCAGTTAATAAAGAAATATTTTTTATTTCTAGAAATGATTCGGTATAGATTTTTTTTAGCAGACTCTCTATAATACGGTCTGTCATGACTGTAGCGACTCAACCTCTCTATCAGTGGGCTTTACGGAAGGCGCATTCGCCGCGAGCGCCCTTTTGGGTTGCCCTTCTCTTTGGACTAGAGCTGGTGCTTTTTATCCCGTTAGATGCAGTGTTGATGTTTTTTTGTTTACAGCGCCGCTCTCACACCCTTCTTTATGTCGTTATAGCAGCTCTCTTTTCCGTAGTGAGTGGGGTTATGGGCTACCTAGTAGGTTGTTTTTTATGGGATCTCGTTGGCTCTTACGTGGTTCCCTATTTGATCTCCCCAAGCTTCTTTGCCAAGATTGCCTCCCATTTTCAGATGCATGAGTCCCTGGCCCTCTTCTTTGGCGCTTTGCTGCCCTTCCCCTTGAAGGCGCTGAGCCTGTCGGCAGGGGTGTTTAAACTGAGCTTACCTACATTTGTGGGCTACGTGGCTGCGGCTCGTTCCGTTCGGTTCCTCTTTGTAGGCGGGGCGATGTTTTTTGGTGGGGAGCCTGTTCAGCGCTTTGTGGAGCGCCATTTTTCAAAAATTTTATTAGCGATTGGCGCGAAGGCGACGCTCATCTTTCTCGCGATCTGGGCAATGTTGGTGGCAGAATGAAAAAACTTTTAATAGCTCTCTTGACCCTCTCTCTTGCGACCGCTCTAATGTGGCGTCCAACCTCGGCAAAAACAGTTGCAAATCAAGGGGAAGAGGTCTCTGTTGTGATCCTTGGTGGAGGTATGGGGGGATTGACCTCTGCGCTCTACCTAGGTCGTGCAGGCCTCGCACCTGTGGTTTTGGAAGGGGACCAACCTGGTGGCTTGATCGCTCAGTCGGCGAATGTGCAGAACTGGCCTGGTGAGCTGATGATCTCTGGTAGCGACTTGGCGGACCGTCTCCATCGCCAAGCGGAGGAGAATGGTGCGATCCTCCTAGCTGATAAAGCGGTGCGAGTTGATTTTACGCATAAGCCATTCCTCATTGAGACAGAGAGTGGACGTCTACTGCAGACCAATGCTTGCATTATTGCAATGGGCACGACGCCTAACTACCTTGGTGTTCCTGGTGAACAGGAGTTTTGGGGACGAGGTGTTAGCAACTGCGCCATATGCGACGGCAGTCTCTACCGCAACCGCACTGTCGGCGTAGTTGGCGGCGGTGATGCAGCAGTACAAGAGGCGCTCTATCTTGCCAATCTTGCAAAAGAGGTCTTCGTCTTTGTTCGCGGCGACAAGCTGCGCGCTACAGATCATGAGCGCGTTGGCAGTATGGAGAGCCAGTCCAATATTCACATCCTCTATAACACTACTGTTGAATCGATCCAAGGAGATGGAGGAGCTCTCTCCACTGTTACGCTGAAGTCCGATGGTGAAGAGCGCGAGCAGGGTCTAGACGGCCTCTTTTTGGCCATAGGCTCTCGTCCCAATACAGCTCTAGTAAAAGGGCAGCTATCTCTCAGCCAGAATGGTTATGTCGAGATTAAAGATGGCCAGCGCACCTCCACCGCCGGGGTTTATGCTATCGGTGATATCTCCGACCCCTACTACAAGCAGGCGGTCTCCGCCGCTGGGGAGGGAGCAAAGGCGGCCCTTGAGGTTCAGAAGCTTCTAGCAGGAACCCCCGTCCAGCGTCTCCAGATCGCTCCCAAACGCTCTGCTGCTATCGAAGAGATCTCCAAGCCCGAGCAGCTCAGTCGAGAGCTTAGAGAGAGCGATACGCCTGTTCTGGTCGATTTCTATGCCACCTGGTGTGGCCCCTGCAAGCGCCTCTCTCCCATTTTAGAGCAATCCGCAGGAGAGTTATCTGGTAAAGTAAAATTTTTAAAGGTAAACGTAGACGAGAGCGAAGCTCTCTCCCGCACCTACGCCATCACCAGCATGCCCACAGTCCTTCTCCTCTCGCCCAAGGGCGAGGTTCTGGAGCGCAAGGTGGGGACGCAGCAGATCTCTTCGCTACTGAGTGAGCTAACTCAGGATTCAGAGTAGTATGATTGATTCTCTATGTACTCATGCCAAAATAACTTGCAGTTTGAGTCGCGTGAAATTTCCCGGGATTGAGCGGGACACCTGCAAAGTCAACAGAAGGAGCTCTGCTCCTTCAACCTCGGCAAAGGGCTGATGCCCTTTGCAAACCCAT
>CAZEZK010000112.1:0-3345 GCA_964516935.1 uncultured bacterium | reverse complement strand
CAGGAATGAACAATTTAGTAGGTGCCTTTCAGGTGGAAGCACTATATACTCCTTCTGCTTTGCAGAAGAGTTCGGCGTTTTCTACAGGCACGAAGAGCGACAGAGCGGAAAAGAGCAGCTTAAGTATCATAGCGGGGCAACTTGTTGGCGATCTTGGTGATGATTTCGATACAGCGGTCAATCTCAGTTTCAGTATTCATGCGACTGAGGGAGAATCGGAGGGAGGAGCGGGCGCGTTTGGAGCCGAGCCCCATCTCGCGGAGGACGCGGGAAGGTTCGATGGCTCCAGAAGCGCAGGCGGAACCATGGCTTACGGCGATGCCGGCTTGATCGAGCTGCATGAGGAGCGATTCGCCATCGATACCGATGAATGCAAAGTTTACGACGTTGGCGGCGCGAGGGCTGTTGCCGTTGATTTGGGCGTAGGGGATGTTTTTCAGGATACCCTCTTCGAGTCGTTGACGGAGATGGAACAGCTTGGCAGTGATCGCAGGCTGTTCAGCGGAGAGGATGCGGAGCGCTTCGGCGAGGCCGAGGATGCCAGCGAGATTCTCAGTGCCGGCGCGGCGCTGGAGCTCCTGGGGTCCGCCGCTCTGTTGAGGGAGGATCTTGGTGCGGAGGATGAGGGCGCCGACTCCTTTGGGACCATGGAACTTGTGGGCGCTAATAGCGCAGGCGGTGACGCCAGGGAGGATAAGGGGTTCGTTCTGTTTGCCGATGGCTGCAACAGCGTCGAGGAAGAGGGGGATGTTGTGGCGCTGGGCTAGAGCGGCGACGGCCGGGAGGTCGAGCTTGATGCCGGTCTCGCTATTTACGGCGGAGAAGATAAGGGCACGGGTATCCGGACGGATGGCGGCCTCAATTTCAGTGGGGGTAGGGGCTCCGGAAGGGCAGGAGAGATAGGTGACCTGGAGTCCCTGCTTTTCGAGCGCTTTGATGGTCTCATAAACAGCGGAGTGTTCGAGAGTGGTGGTGATCCAGTGGCCACCTGTAAAGAAACCTCGGAGGAGGAGGTTGAGGCTTTCGCTGCCGCCAGAGGTGAAGAGAACCTCTTCGGGCTTTACCTGGAAATAGGAAGCGCAGGTCTGGCGGGCGTTGGAGAGGAGGCGGCGCGCTTGTTGGCCGAATGTGTGGATGCTGGAGGGGTTTGTTGGAGGGCCGCGGAGCTCCTGAAGCATAGCGTCGAGGACACGTGGGTCGAGAGGTGTAGTTGCGTTATTATCTAAATAGATGTGCATTGGACGGCCAGAAGAGTGATATTATCACGTCCGCCCTTAAGTTTCGCCTGTAAAATGAGCTGTTGAGAGGCCTTTTCGAGATCTTGAGTATCGATAAAAATTTTTTCTATCTCTAAGTCTGAGAGAGGGGTTGAGAGGCCATCAGAGCAGAGAATGAAGAGGTCGTTGGGTAGCGCGGTGCAGAGGGATAGCTCGGGGTTTGCTTTGCCGGGGACGCCGAGGGCGCGGGTGAGTACCTGCGCGCGGCGCAAGGGACTCTCTGAGGGTTGGGAGTGGTCGACAGTGAGACGCTCAAGGGTGCCATTGCGGAAGCGATAGATGCGGCTGTCACCGACGTGAGCGCAGATGATGATAGTGGGGGTCCAGTAGAGGCAGCATAGGGTGGAGCCCATGCCGTGAAGGAGTTCGGAGGAGCAGCCGATCTGGTAGACCCACTGGTTCGTCTGCTCGATCGCCTCTTGGAGACTCATCATGCGATCCATAGGTTCGCCAGCCAGTTTTTTCATGAGACGAGAGAGGTAGTCGAGGCTCTCTTGTGCTGCGATGGCGCCACCCTTTTTACCTCCAATGCCGTCGGCTATAGCAAAGAAGCCGATATCGGGGTGGGCAACCCAGGCATCTTCATTAGAGGGGCGCGCTAGACCGATATCTGAGAGCCCATAATATGTTAAATTCATTCGGAGAAGTAGAGTTGGATGGCGTTGAACGTGTTGAAAAAGACGTGTAGCAGAATCGGTGCCATCAGGGTGCGCTGCTTCTCATAGAGCATGCCTAAGAAGCAGGCGAGGACAAACAGAGCGGAGATGATGGGAATATTGCTAAGTCCTTGGCTCGGCGAGAAGTGGAAGAAGGAGAAGATGAGCGCTGTGATGATGATCGCGGAGCGGGAGGAGAGATAGTGGCGGAGAAAAGATTGAAGGAACCCGCGGAAGAAGAGCTCTTCAACAAGCGGAGCGCAGATAATAATTGCGATTAGCGCCTCGATAAAGGAGAGGGGGTAGTTAACCGAGTTTTTTAGAAGATAGACGGCGGTCTGGTCGGGGAGTATGGGAAGTTTGAAGAGCCATCGAATGAGTTCGTCTAAGATACCTTGGAGTGCCATTACCAGGGGAAGAGAGAGGACGAGGGCGAGTCCTGCCTGTTTGGCATTGTCTTTAAGGGGCGCCGCTCCAGGTACAGACCAGATGGTGTGGCGGACCTGAGGTCCAACCATGTAGAGGAGGAGTGCATATCCGGTTAGGCTAAGCGCATAGGAGACGAGCTGCATCGTGAGCACATACTCTAGATGCTGTTGTACGCCGAAGAGAGGTCCTGCAGGGAAAAGGTTAATGAGGGCCACAGGTGGGCCGATCATGCAGACAAATGCGAGAAGTAGATGGATAAAGCGCGGAGCGGCGCTAAAGAGGGCCCGCTCCGGTAAAACAAAGAAGTGGTGTTTTCGCCCCCAGCGAATGGCGAAGAGGGCTAGAATAGCCCATGTGAGGAGCAGCACCATCATTGACTTTTAGCCAGCAGGATGTAATCGCTGAGGCGTGCAGCAAGAGTCTGCGCTAGTTGCGCATGGGCGATGCCCATCGGAGTCTTGCGAAAGTCAGATGTACCCCATCCCTCGACGCTATAGTCGGTAGGTAGGAGGGTTCTTGGGATATAATAGGTGTCGCGAACCAGCTCTTGTAGGATCACTTTAGGGGTCGCTTGGCGGAAGTCGACAACGCGGATGCGGACAGCCATGTTGAGATTCAGTGCAGTCTCAAGTGGGATGGCGTGGCGATCGGAGTTGGCTGGAGTATAGGAGTGGTCAACCAGTTCGAGGAAGACGCCAAACTCATGGGGAGAGCAGTCGGCAGCGATCGTGCTCAGGTCGTTGCTGAATGGGCTTTCCGAGAAGAAGAAGTCTGGTTGTGTTGTGACGTAGAGGGCGCGGTTGCGACCCACTTCACGGCTAACAAGGTCGGTGAGCTCTTCAGAGAGGCTCCAAGGTGCTTCAAACGAAGAGGTGTCGATGAGCTGTGTAATCAGTACAGCGGGCTTCTTTCTTCCATCTTCGTGATAGCGAGTCAGCTCCACTCCAGATTGAGTGCAGCTGTTTAGCAATAGAGCGAGTATT
>CAZEZK010000111.1:2311-3388 GCA_964516935.1 uncultured bacterium | reverse complement strand
AAATATCAGAAATAACTTGCAGTTTGAGTGCGTCAAATCGCCGGGGTTGAGAGATTTCACGCGACTCAAACTACAATTTATTTTTATAATATCATGTGCCTTACCCCCATCCCCCTATTGCATCTCAGTCTCAAAACGTGGATAATCTTTCGACATGCAAGACCCACTGAAGCCCATTGCGGCCCTCGCCAAACGACGCGCCTTCATCTATCCCGGATCTGACCTCTATGGCGGGTTCGCAAACACCTACTCTTTCGGCCCCTACGGCTCCGAACTAAAGAAAAACATCAAGGATCTCTGGTGGCAAACATTTGTCCGCAAGCGCCGCGATATTGTCGGCATTGACGGCCCCATTCTCCTCCATCCCAAGGCTTGGAAGGCCTCGGGCCATCTCGATGGCTTCAATGATGCACTGATCGACTGCAAACAGTGCAAAGGCCGTTTCCGCTGCGACCATCTTGTTGAAGAGGTAACTGGCGGTAGCGCAAGCAACATGACGCTCGCACAGCTCACACAGACCATTATCGATAAGAAGATTAAATGCCCCACTTGCGGCGCACAAGATTTCACCGAAGCGCGCCACTTCAACCTCATGTTCCATGTGCCGATGGGTAAGACAGCCTCTGACCAGACCGTCACCTATCTCCGACCTGAAACAGCTCAGGCGATCTTCCTCGACTACAAAAACGTTATAGACACCACTCGCGTCCGTCTCCCCTTTGGAATCGCGCAGATCGGTAAAGCTTTCCGCAATGAGATTACTCCAGGCAACCTTGTCTTCCGCGTCATCGAGTTCGAGCAAATGGAGATCGAGTATTTCATCCGCGAAAGTGAATGGCGCGAACAATTTGAGCGCTGGTTAGCCGACATGCACTCCTGGTGCAAACTCATCGGCCTCAATTCCGCCCGCGTCCATGAGAAGGAGCACCCCTCTGAGGAGCTCTCCCACTACTCTAAACGCACCGTCGACCTCGTCTACGACTTCCCCTTTGGGACGAGCGAGCTCTACGGCCTCGCCTACCGTACCGACTTCGACCTCTCTCGCCATGCCGAACACTAGGGCCATCCGCTCCACTA
>CAZEZK010000111.1:0-2301 GCA_964516935.1 uncultured bacterium | reverse complement strand
GATCCCGAGACACGCGAGAGCTTCGTGCCCCACGTCATCGAGCCCACCTTCGGTGTCGAGCGCACCTTTCTAGCCCTCCTCTGCGACGCCTATGAAGAAGAGACTTTAGAGAATGGCGAGATGCGCACGGTCCTTCACTTTGCCCCGTCTATCGCGCCCGTCAAAGCCGCAATCTTCCCCCTCATGAAAAAGGAGCAACTAGTCGAGCCCGCCAAGCGTCTCTATGAGGAGCTCCGCGAGTTCTACGCCGTCGAGTATGATGAGTCGGGACAGATCGGCAAGCGCTACCGCCGCCAAGACGAGATCGGAACGCCCTACTGCTTTACGATTGACTTTGAGACGGTAGAGAATGGCACGATCACCATGCGCCATCGCGACTCGATGAAACAGGAGCGCATACCGATGGAACGTGCATTAGAAATTTTACAAAGCGGCGTTCGAGGCAGGCTCTAACAGGAAAAACATACTTCCGTTGAACTCCTCTTCGAAATCGTTCCTCGCATAAAACGGCTTGGCTGCCATATAAGGCATCGTGTCGATAAAGGCTTTGCCAGTTTCTTGTGCAATGAGTTTTGTCGCATCGAGCATGGCATTTCCGACTCCCAAAACAGCATTCGCAAAACGTCGAATGTTTTTGGGGTTTGAACAGAGCCAATTAATGTGCAGATTGTCGCGATGTGAGGGGTTATAAATCACCATGAACCCCTCAACTTCTCCTTGGTATTTACACGTATAAACATCATCTACTTCGCAATCAATAAGCTCTAAGTGCACTGTGTTGCAAATAGCCTTACAATTCATCAACGCAGAATTTGCCACATCAGCTCTAACATCAATTGATTGCGCCCATACCGATAGCGTCTGAGCTAAAGAAGAATACTCACCCTCACAAACGGGTTCTATGGTGAATTTGTTTTGCAATAAAATAATATTGAAAGTTGAGATCATACCGGCGATTATTGTATCGAATTAATAATAAAAACAAACCCCTAACGCGCTACGTTTCAATTGTTTATAAATTACATTTACAACACCACACTTTGATTTGTATATACAAACTATATGAACCGATTTTTAATATACTGCCTCATTACCCCCCTCGCCCTCCTTGGCGAGTCTAGCTTCAACCTCCGCTCCCAAGCGAACTACGTTGTTGAAGAGATCGCTGCCTTCGCAGGAATCACCATAAATGGTCATCGCCCATGGGATATCACTGTCCATGAAGACTCCTTCTATGACCGAGTCTTAAAGGACCAATCACTGGGGCTAGGAGAGTCCTATATGGCCGGATGGTGGGATAGCCAACGGCTTGATGAGTGCTTTTTTTACCTCCTACGCGCCAATGTGGAGAGTCAGCTAAAGCCCACCTGGGCGATGCGCTGGGCCGTCGTGAAGGCAAAGCTTTTCAACCACCAGACCAAGTCCAAAAGCCTCGAAGTGATCGAGCAGCACTACCAGCTCGGCGATGACCTCTACCAGAACATGCTCGGTGAGACGATGACCTATAGCTGCGGTTACTGGAAAAACGCCACCACTCTGGCAGATGCGCAGCGCTCCAAATTCGACCTAATCGCCCGCAAGCTCGGATTCAAGAAGGGCATGCGCGTGCTTGACATCGGTTGCGGCTGGGGCGGCTTTGCCAAGTATGTGGCCGAAGTCTACGGCGTCAATGTCGTCGCCATTACCCTCTCTGAACATCAGGCCGCCTATGCCCGCAAGATCTGCGCCAACCTCCCCGTAGAGGTGCGCATCCAGGACTACCGCGATGTGCAGGAGAAATTTGATCGGATCATTGAGATCGGGATGTTTGAACATGTGGGACAGAAAAACTATCGCACCTTTATGGAGGTAGTCAACCGCTGTCTAACGAATGATGGGATGCTAATGCTCCACACGATTGGCAGCAATACTACCTCCGTGACCGGAGACCCCTGGATCGACCGCTATATCTTCCCGAACGGACAGCTACCCTCGATTGCACAGATCGGAACTGCCATTGAAGGGCTCTTTGTGATGGAGGATTGGCACAACTTTAGCTCTGACTATGACAAGACCCTCATGGCATGGTTTGCCAACTTCGACCACAACTGGCCTAAGATCCAGCACGCTTATCCAGAACCCTTTTACCGCATGTGGAAATACTACCTACTCTCCTGCGCAGGCTCCTTCCGAGCGCGCCATATCCAGCTCTGGCAAGTGGTGCTCTCAAAAAACGGCGTTGAAGGTGGCTATACAACCCATCGATAGAACGGGTATATAGCAGTGCCACCTGAAAGGCACCCTGGCGTAGTTTTCAAGCTA
>CAZEZK010000110.1:0-3480 GCA_964516935.1 uncultured bacterium | reverse complement strand
CGCATCAAAACATACTAGTACAAATTTTATGCGACTACGCTCGATCTCGACCTATTTCCTCTGTTTTGCAGCTCTACATGCAACCACTCCCGACTGGTCGATCATCTCCACAGAAAGTGAACCATCCGTTTTTGTAGATGGCAAGGTCAATGCCATCTCAGGGAAATGGACCCCCGTCGTCGAAGACCTAGTGATTCAAGGCGTAGAGCCGATCCACTTACGGCGCACCTGGAATGGCGATAGCCACTGGGCAATGGACCCTTCGCTACATGTAGAGTGGGACAAAATCGGTAAAATCCACTACTTCACGCTTACGGAAACCAGTGGTGCAGAGCTTCAGTACAAATACACTCAGAAAAAAGCGCGGTTCAATGGAGAGGATTACCTCTGCTGCGCTCCCACGAACCTTTCTCAAGGGTATACCAACACTTCGCGTGGCCGCCCCTCGAGCCGCACCAACTTACACAACAATCGCCTCTACGTCTCCCCTAAGAATAAAACCTTCATATTGCAAGCTGCTGACGGCACCCTGCGCACCTTTGAGCTCCTGAGAGGAAGCTCCCAATATAAGCTCGTATCTGAACAGCTCCCCAATGGCAACTGGATGCTGTACAGCTATACAGATAGACATGTGCTTACATCGATCCGCACCACAAATCCCGATCGAAGCATAACCTATGCTCAGGCAGATTTCCTATATGACGGTAACGTTTCGATCAGAGGCAATGATGGACAGTCCGTAGAATATGCCTATTGGGCCAACAAGAGCCAACCAGACTCCCTAGTCTCCATTCAATCCTCTGCAGCACCAGACCAGCACCTCTGCTACAACAACCAGAAGAATCAGATCCTTTCAGTGCAGTACCCCCTAGGGCGCAAATGCGATATAGAGTACTACCCATCTCATCCCGGCCCAGTCAAGATCCATGGAGAGACCATTGCACTCAGCAATACAGAAATAGACACAGGTGAAGAGACCATTCTTCTACAGGATCTGCGCTACAATCGAGTCAAAACCCTTTCCGCCCCCACCGGAGAGGGTGGAGCCCTGCTCACCACCCACTCCCTTATATATCACCCACAAAATCGCACGACCACAGTATTTGACATAGAGGAGCTAAAAACAGTCTACAAGTGGGATGAGAACTTTCGCTTGAATGAGGTTGCTCATTATGCAAAAGATGGAGCCCTCGATAGAGTAGAGAAGTTTGCCTGGACATCCGAAGGCAACCTCATCTGCAAAGCCATTCTCGACGCCAATAGATCCCCTGTAGTTGCGACGACATATGCATACGACTCCTGGGGCGACATCACTGAAGAGCGCGTTTATGGAAATCTATCAGGCTCTGGAGACTCTCTTATTCTTGATGCCTCAGGCCTCCCCATAAAGAACGGTGTAGAGCACTACGCCCGCAGATACAGATATTCCAACGGAACCATTCACCTCCCACTGCATATCGAAGAAGATAATGGGAAACAGATCGACTACACCTATCTCCCAGGCACAGACCTACGTCAATCAGAGCGCATCTCTTCCTCAGAAGGTGTTTTACAAACCACTGTTTGGGACTATGACAAGAACCATCTTCAAATCCGAGAGACCAGAGAAGAGGGCGCCCTCCGATTTGTCACTGAGATTACCCCCAAGCCAGAGGCCCCCTACCGCGGCATGCCCTGGATCATTCGAGAAAGCTGCATAGACAACGGCAAAGAGAAGCTCCTTCGCAAAACTCTCCTCACCTATACAACTGGAGGGCGCATCGCCGAGCGACAGATCTTCGATGCCGATGATTCCCATCGCTACACCCTAAGATATCGCTACGACGAAAAAGGGCGGCTGATTGAGCAGAGCAATCCCCTCGGTCAAATTGAACAAGCCACTTACAACGCCTGCGGCAACAAAATCACCCATACGCCCTATTCCGGACGGGTCCAGACCACATTCGCCTATAACCGCATGAATATGCCAGTAACCGCCGTTCACCACGGCGATGATGGTCTTATGTTCGAAGAGCGGTACATATATGATGCCAAACAGAGACTCATCCGCGAAGAAAAACCCTTTGGTTTTTGGGCCGCATATCATTACGGTCCGTTTGGAAGATTAGTTTCCAAAGAGCTCCCCGGAAGCAAAACCTCCTATTGCTATACCTGTTTCGGCGACCTCCAAAAAGAGACCGATCCCGACGGATATAGCCGCTCCCTGCGCTATAACGCCTACCGAAAACCGATTGAGCAGGTCTCGCCCGATGGAGCTGTAGAGACCCTTCGGTACACGTTGGACGGACAACTCCAAAAACAGATCGATCCAGAAGGAGTAGAGAGCTCCTATCAGTTCGACTCTTTCGGGAGGCAGCGCTCCAAAAAGATTACCTACCAAGGAAAGGTCTTAACTGAAGAGCGCGCCACCTATGAATCCACCCTGCTACGCACCCAAGTCGACCCTGAGGGGAATTATACCCACTACACCTATCTCCCCTCGGGTAAACTCTCGAGTCGTGAGTTTGCTGGGGAGAAAATCAAGTGGCAGTACGACTCCCTAGGGCGACAAGTTATCGAACAGCAAGACGAACTGTGTCTTGTTCGAGAGTATGATCTCTTAGATCGGTTAACAGAAGAGCGCAAAGAAGACGCACAAGGCACTCACCTCCAGCGCGTCCAATATCGATACACAACTGCTGGCGATCTAGCTAGCAAGACCTTTTGGATCGAAGGCGGGGCATCTGTAAAGTCAACAGAAGGAGCTCCGCTCCTTACACCTCGGCAAAGGGCCACAGCCCTTTGCGAACCCGTCTGGGTTGCAAGGGAGCGAGCTCCCTTGCCGGGATCAGAAGGGCAGAGCCCTTCTAGTGAAGAGAGTTGGAGTTATGATTCCATGCGCAGGGAGATCGAAGCAGTCGATCCTCTGGGACATGTAACTACAACCGCTTACCAGGCAACCCCACTGCTCCAAGAGACCAGAAGAGATCCACTCGGACTCCAAACTGTCACCAATTACAACCGCCTTCATCAAGTCACCTCTGTAGCAATTCGTGACAATCAGGGAAGGATCCTTCGGGAGGAAAAAGCGACCCTCGATTTTCGAGGCAACCCTCTAAACAAAAAGACAGAGATTTTCTCCCCACCATCCTCTATATGTACACGCTGGTCCTATGATGCGATGGGCCGAACCATTCGGCTAACGGAAGCTGTTGGTACGCCCGAAGAGCGCTCCACGCACCACAGCTATGGCCTCAAAGGAGAGCTCCGAGAGACAATCAAGCCTAATGGGACAGCCATTTCCTATTCCTACACCCCTCTAGGGTTCTTAGCTTCTCTCCACTCTTCTGACGGAACGGTTGCGTACCAGTACATACACGATCGACTTGGTCGACAGACGGAGGTAACAGATCTACGCACCGGTCAAACAACCAAAAAGCAGTACACCTCCAACGGAGATCTTCTACAGGAAAGACTCGCCTCGGGCTATACGATCCGAGC
>CAZEZK010000109.1:0-3532 GCA_964516935.1 uncultured bacterium | reverse complement strand
GGTTGTATTGTATTAATACAACCGCACTTGCGGTCTCTCAACCTCGGGAGATTTCACGCGACTTAAACTGCACGTTATTTCTAACATTTGGTATTAATTGAAGTGTATCTTCAACCAGCCCTCTGGGACAACACCTAGCTCACGCATCAGGATCATTTCTACCCAGGCAGGGTCGCTCTGCGATTGAATCTGCGCACAAAGCTCCTCTCGATCCGCAAGTAACTCTGCCTTCTGTTGCTCCAGCCGCGCATAACGCCGCTCAAGCCCACGAATTTCACTCTGATCTATTTGGTAATGAGATCGATAGGTGAAAAAACAACACATCCCACAAAAGAATGCGGTCCATCCCCACGATCTTTTTAATCGGCGCATACCTTTACAGTACTGGAGTTATAGAAATTCCGAAAAGATTGAATAGTAACAAATTTAGAGCCAACGCTTTCTGACAAAAAAAAGCACTGTCGCAATCGATGCAATCAACGAAATAGCCAAAATTCCAGCAAAAGCATGGGGTTTATGCTGAAAAGGAATGTCCACATTCATGCCATAAAATGAGGCGATAATAGTCGGGATCATAAAGATGATCGTCAGAGCAGTGAGCAATTTAATCGTGCGATTTACGTCATTTGTAAAGAGAATCTGATAGGAGTCTCTCAGGCTGCGGATACTCTTCACGTTGACATGACAAAGATCAGCCGACTGCCTGATGGCGTTCAACTGGTCGTGGATCATCTCAAGATCGATGTCATAAGGGATCGGATGGCGATTAGAGCTCATCTGCTCCAGAAGATTTCGCATAGGTACTAAGGACATCAGATACTGGTTGAGAACTTCCTCATATTTGGTCAGCAGGACGATGGCCTGGCTATTGACTGTTCGCGAAGACTGCTCCTGCTCCAAAATAGCATGGTGGACCCGCTTAATGCTATTGCTGTAGTCCTGTGCCGTCTTCAGGAGAATTGACAAAAGTAACCTTGTCTTTTGCGTTGTAGGCGGATGGATCAGCAGCAGATGTTCGATTACTTCGCTCCTGTAGGGGGAGATGGTGATGAAGTAGCTAGGAGTTAAAATCAGAACCAGTGTCGTCGTATAGAGGCCCGGTTCCGGCTCCGAGGGATGGCGAGTGAAGAGAAAGAGATTGTCATCCCGAAGTTCTAGACGAGGGATCTCCTGCTTATCCAAACTATCTCGAAGATCGTCGATATGGATGTTTGCCACCTTGGCAATCACATGAAGGTCTTCTAGCTTAGCATCTATAATACGAATCCAGCTACCTGCACGAAAATCGGGAATCTTCTCCAACTTCTCATGAGGCAACTCCTTAAAATAGATCTCAATCATAGCGGACCAAATTATAGGCCTTTTTCAGATCGCTCTCCAGTGCCGCTGGGTCGCCATCCTTCTGATAAGTCTCGTAATCCTTAGCGATTTGTGAATTCATCTCCGCCAGCTCTTTGCTCTTGAGTGCACTCACCGTCTCATTCAATACACCCATCGTCTCATCCATCACCTCTTTCAGCTCTTCCTTCTTGTAAATGTTGTCTGCGTGAAGAGACTCGTGAAGCGCTCGCTGAAATAGATCGACCCCTTGGCGATATTCATGTATATAGGCCTCTCTCGACGATCCTGCACCTTCAATACTCATACTTCTCCTTGTCAAGAAAAGAAGACAATTACTACGATGGGCTAGTGGTCCTTAACAAAAATTCTTGAAGTAATTTCTGGCGTGAAAGCTAGCTCAAATCGTCGACCGCGAGGCTCCGCAAGAATTTTTGTTAAGGATCACTAGGCCATCTATGAGAAAATTGCTCCTGCTCCTCTTTCCCCTCCTTTTACTTGCAGAGGGTAAATCTCCTCAAGAGATACAAGCAGAGCTCGACCATGCTGAGGCGCAATTCGAACATGCTAAGGAGCTCTTTAACCCCTGGTACTCTGGCCCGCTGATCACTGGCTCAGCCGCAATGATGCCTCCAGGCATAGCCAACATCCAACCCTATCTCTTTGTGACAGACATCTATGCGGCCTTTGATGAAGATCGCCACTCAGTAGATATCTCCAAGATCATCAATGCCAATCCCCTATTCATCATTCAGACAGGCATTACCAGCTGGATGGATACGATTCTAACCGTTCAGGGCGAAGAGAGCTGGCAGAACCACCATCAGTCTGGCGGCTTTGGCGATACCACCCTCCAGTTAGGCCTCAAGATTCTCAAACAGGGACTCTGGATCCCTGCCATGAAGATCTACATTAACGAGACCTTCCCAACTGGCCGCTATGAAAACTTCAGCGCTGACAAGGCTGCTGTCTCTACTACAGGTAGTGGCGCATATACTACCAGCTTCAGCCTCAACGCCTCTAAAATTCTCTTCTGGGATACGCTCCACCCCACCAGCTTCCGACTTTCTCTAAACTACTACATCTCCACTTCAGTCCACGTACATGGTCTTAACGCCTATGGCGGCGGCTTCGGAACGAAGGGCACCATCCATCCCGGCAACACCTTTAAGCTCAGCTTCGGCACCGAGATGAGCCTCACTCAGCGCTGGGTCCTCGCCAATGACCTGGTCTACCAAGCCACCAGCCGCACCACCTTTAGTGGCAATCCGGGAGTTGATGCAAAGGGAGATCTCGCGCCGATTGGCAATGGATTCAGCGACTCTCTAAGTCTCGCTCCTGCGATCGAATATAACTTCAGCCCCAATCTAGGGATCCTGGCCGGCGTCTGGTTTACCGTCTATGGACGCAACAGCTCTAATTTTGTATCCGGCGTATTCACAGTAACATATACATATAACTGGTAATACCAAATATCATAAATAACTTGCAGTTTAAGTGCGCCAAAATTTCCCAACGTCCCACCTCCCCATGCTCTTGCGCATAGCGCCGCGTAGATAAAAAAAAAGGCCCGCTATCCTTTCGGATGCGGGCCTTGAAGAAAAATGGCGGCTACCTACTCTCCCATGCTCTTGCGCATAGTACCATCGGCGACGAGGGTCTTGACTTCTGAGTTCGGGATGGGATCAGGTATTTCCCCCTCTCTATAGCCACCAAAAAGTATAAAAAGTATCCAGAACCTTAAAGCTCTGCATTACAAATTTGAGATGATGCTTGAGAGTTTTCGTTTAGGTGAAAACATGTCAAGCCAATGGATCCATTAGTATTGGTTAGCTTCATACATTACTGCACTTCCACACCCAACCTATCTACCTCGTGATCTTCGAGGAATCTCATAGGGATACCTTATCTTGGGGGAGGCTTGGCGTTTAGATGCTTTCAACGCTTATCCTTCCCGAACTTAGCTACCCGGCTATGCACTTGGCAGTACAACCGGCACACCATTGGTTCGTCCATCCCGGTCCTCTCGTACTAGGAACAGCTCCCCTCAAGTATCCTACGCCCGCAACAGATAGGGACCAAACTGTCTCACGACGTTTTGAACCCAACTCGCGTACCGCTTTAATTGGCGAACAGCCAAACCCTTGGGACCTTCTCCAGCCCCAGGATGCGATGAGTCGACATCGAGGTGCCA
>CAZEZK010000108.1:0-3694 GCA_964516935.1 uncultured bacterium | reverse complement strand
TGGTAGAGCGAGTCATAGGTAAAGGAGCGCTCTGTTCCGCGCTCTTCCATCCGAAGGATGTTGCCCACGGGATCGAACTCTCGGATGGTTTGGGTATAGTGGGGGGCCTGGATCTTAGTAGTTCGTGAGAGGTCGTCTAGTGTGTACTGTAGCTGTCCAAGATTGCCGATGAGCTCCTCTGTGTGGGGATTGCCGGCGAGATCGTACTCTGTATAGTGGTGAGTAAGTCCTGCACAGGTGACGGTCTGGAGATCTTGGGGGCCATAGCTGTAGCGGATCTCGACTCCGTTAAGCCGGCTGAGGATCTTGCGACCGCGATGGTCATAGTTGGTTTCAACACACACTCCTTGAGGAAACATCTCTGAGAGAACTCTGCCGAAGGGATCTAGTTCGCGGCGGATGCCGTCGAAGGTGAGGAGATCTCCTCTGCGGGTGTAGCTCATCTCGTGATGGACTGTTCCATCGGAGGAGGTTAAAAGAACCAGCTGCGAGAGGTCGTTATGGGTATAATCGAGCGTCACGCCATTGGGTTTGCGGAGCTGTTGTAACTCTCCGCGGGGTGTGTAGGTGTAGTGGGTGACTTTGAGGCCATCGCCTTCGATGAGGCTCGCTAGGCGTCCGCGGGAGTCATACTTCCAGCGGATCGTGGCGGTTGCGCATTTGTGTAGGCTCTTTCTTCCATTGCGGTCGTAGAAGAGCTCTTCTTTTAGAAGGGTCTCTCCCTCTTTTTTCTTCTCTCGGAGGGATAGGTGGTTGCGACTGTCGAAGGTGTCAATGGTCTGGAGACCTAGTGGATCGGTCTCGATTTTCTGGTTTTTGCGATATTCGATGGTCGTGATGTGGCCAAGTGGGTCTGTTTTTTGGATCAACCGATGGAAGTCATCGAAGGTTGATCTTTCGGTATGGGGCTGATTGTTGACGAACCGGATAATAGCGCTCTGGTTCCCGGCGCCATCCCACTGGTACTGGATGAGTCGTGCATTGCTGCGCTCTTCTAGAAGGCGATTGGCGAGGTCGTAGGTGAAGAGTGTGGTTAGGTTCCCTTCAGTTTTTCTTTGGAGTCTGCTGAACTCGTCATATGAGAACTCTATGGAGTGGTCGGCGCTCTGTTCTTGGATCTTCCGGCCGGCGCCATCGTACTGGATGGTTGTGATGGTGCCTTCGGCATCGGTATGTCTGGTGAGAAGGGTGCCGTTATAGGTGTAGCTCTCAACTGCTAGGAGTTCGCCTTTGGCGCTGAGGGTCTCTTTGCGAGTGGCTTGCTGGAGGGCGTCTCTGGAATAGCGGGTTCTGACACCGAGAGCATCGATCGATTCTTGGAGGGAGCCATCGAGATTGTAGACTATCTGCTCTTGGGATCCGTCGGGATGGATGATATGGGTGGCTTTTTTCCAGGAGTTATAGGCGATGTGGGTTGTGTGTCCTTCGCCATCGGTTTTTTCGATCTCATCGCCAGCGCTATTGTATTTGGAGCTGATGAGGGCTCCATCTGGATAAAGGGTTTCTGTGGGGCGTTCGGAGAGGTCGTAATGGTAGGTTGTTATATTGCCATACTCATCGGTCTCTGTTTTGAGGCGGGATTTCTGGTCATAGGTGTAAAAGAACTCTCGTAGGGTGCCGTTGCTGCTCTTCTCGGTCTTCTTGATGAGCCGGTTGGCGAGATCGAACTGGTAAAAGATCTCTAGCTGGCCGCTGAACTCTTTTTCATAGATGCGATTGCCGACCTCATCATATCGATAGTGTGCGGTCTGACCAAGGGGGTTGGTCTCTGTAAGGAGGTGGTTTTTGTCATCATACTGATATGTGAGGGTGTAGCGGAGCTTCCGGTTGGCGTCGTAAATGTCTTTACGTGCAATGGCGGCGCCTTTGGTGTAGTGAAATTGGGTGGCTTGTAAGGGAAGCTCCTTAGATCCATCCCAGTATCTCTCTTCAATCCAGTCGGGAAGGCCTATGTAGGGGGCTTCTTGGCGAGGGGTAATTTGGCGAATGGTGCGGATGGAGACGTTGGTGAGGTCATCGGGATTTTTGGAAGTGCCATTGTCTATTACTTCGCGGATGAGAAAAAAGTCCTGATCATATTCATAAAAGGTGCGAGAGAAGAGCTTCCCTTGATCAGAGAGAAACTTTGTGGTGGGGAGCTGAGCAGTGGAGAGATAGCTATACTCCGTGAGGAGTCCACTGGGCTCTTCTCGGCGCAGGAGGAGGTTGCGGCCATCTTGGCTATAGCTGCTTCTGGTACTGACCTGTTCGCCTTCGGTGGGGAATCCTTGCTCGATCTTTAGGGGGGCTCCTTGGCCGGAGAGGTTGCCCCAGAAGGTCTCTTGGATGACGTTGCCTAACTCATCGTAGAGGAATGTTTTGGCGAAGAGGGGAGCGCGGTTTTGATCGTAGAAGACTTTGCTGCGGAGGTTGGTATCTTGCCAAACAAAGGTCTCTGAGCTCTGGAGGTTCTTTTCTCCAAGGAAATGGTCAATGCGCTGGATATGGCTAGTCTTGTCCCAAAAGTAGGCCGTGCGATTGCCGTAGACATCGATGGCGCTGCTCTCTTGGGGCTGATATCGGAAGGTGTAGTAAGGGATGAGCTCGCTGTTGTTTCCTAAGGGGGCAAGAAGTGCGGAGACGCGATGGTCTGGGGTTGTGTCGTACTGGATATCGATCTTACGTCCGAGTGGGAGAGTGACGCTTCTTAGTAAGGGGCGTGGCGAGGTCTCTTTGTCGTAGTGGAGTTTCTGGTCGGGGAGTTCTGGAGAGAGAACTGCGATGAGGGCTTGATTGTAGAGGCGGCAGAGTTTGCGGCCATCGCTGCCTTCGAGGGTGTGTTTTCTGTCATTGGGTCGAAAAGGGGCGCCTAACAGGTTGGCGAAGATCTTGTCTTCTTTAAGGTTGGAGGTGTAGATCCCTAAAAACTGGTTTTTATTGTCCCAGCGGTAGTGGCGGACATGGCCGTTGGGGAGCTGTTCATATTCGAGTCGATAGCTGTACCGGTCGTAAAATTTGCTGCTTGCCTGGGACGAGCCATCTCCCTTATCCATAATGATGGACCCCTCTTTGGTCTGGCCCATATCGTTGATATAGCGGCGAATGGTTCCGTCGGCGGCGTAAAGGGTGAAGCTTTTGCCTTTGGGGTCTTTGTGGTAGTCGAAAACAATGCGCTGATTTTTGAGTTGGGTCTTTGCTGACATGTTGCCAGAGGCGGTATTGGAAACGCCCTGTGAGGTAGTGAGAAAATTGTATGGCCGAAAGTGTTTGGGGCGCTTTTTGTAATAGAAATCATCGCCAATCTCATAAGCATGGCCGCTCTCATTGGGGGCAAGAGAGTATTCGACGAGTGTGCCGTTGGGTTCGATGACTTGCAGCTTGCGAAAGGATGTCTTCCCCATTAGAAAAATGGCGTGGAGATGGGGCATCCCTTGGGAAAAGCCTCCGCGGCTTAAGTAAAATCGCCGCGTGGAGATCGGCTCTGCACCTGCAACGACATAATCTTCTTCACTGACATAGAAGTCGCCGGTAATCATGCTGACACCATCGACAAATGTGGATGGGTCATTCTCTGTTACGGCAATGAGATAGGGATCTTCTGCGAAAAGATAGCCACAGAAGAGAAATAGCAAGAAAAATGGGCGCATGAACATGGAAATTTAAAAAATTTCCACTTACTATATGTTGGTAAAAAATTTATTGCAACACCCCTGAG
>CAZEZK010000107.1:0-3709 GCA_964516935.1 uncultured bacterium | reverse complement strand
TGAGATAGTGGCTACCTGGACGATCTCTTTCGAATTATTGATCGGCTTGCTAATCGCTTTTAGCTCTTTTACGATTGTGTCGACAGCTATGTCGATACCGCGCTTAACGTCCATAGGGTTTGCACCGGCAGTGACGTTGCGGAGACCTTCAGAGTAGATCGCTTCTGCGAGAACGGTCGCAGTTGTGGTGCCGTCGCCAGCTTTATCAGCTGTTTTGCTTGCGACCTCTTTCACCATCTGTGCGCCCATATTCTCGTGGCGGTCTTCGAGTTCGATCTCTTTTGCGACGGTTACGCCGTCTTTTGTGATTTGAGGCGATCCGAATTTCTTATCGATCACCACATTGCGGCCCTTTGGACCCAAGGTGACTTTTACGGCAGATGCCAGTACGCGAACGCCTTTCAAGATTTTGTGGCGTGCGTCTTCTCTAAACTTAATATTTTTTGCTACCATGGTTTCCTCTGTTATTCAATGATTGCGATAATGTCGTCGGCTTTGACGATGAGATACTCTTCGTCGTCGACGGTAACTTCTTGTCCTGAATATTTATCGACTAGGATTTTGTCGCCCACTTTTACTGGAATGGGGAGCTCTTTCCCGTCATCGAGTCGTTTGCCGGTGCCAATTGCGATCACCAATGCAGTTTCCTGTTTCTTCTTTGCGGAATCGGGGAGGATAATTCCACCCTTCATCGTCTCTTCCGCTTCGAGCCGCTGGGCCAAGACGCGGTTTCCAATCGGTGTCAAAGTTGTTTTTTTCGCAGTTTGTTGAGCCATATTTATTCTCCTGTAAATTCCTGTGTCCAGTGTAGCAGGGGATGCCATTTTTGGCAAGAAAATTAGCAAATGCGATGAGGGATTGCTAAACGGCTATTGGTGGTGAATTTTTATTTTGCAACTGGCTCAAACGCTATTTACTCACGATGATTGGCGGGCTAGACAAGTGAAAGGTGTTGTGCGACAATGCGCCACATTGGCTACCTATGAAGGTCTCTTGCGTGGTCTAACTAATTGAAATTGAGAATGATTAGACAGAAAAAGAGCAGTGGAATTTTTTTTGTAGTGAACGAAAAAGGGTTACACACTCGCCCCTCCGCGGAGCTGGTTAAGTGTGCAACTCATTTTAAGTCGCAGGTATATCTCTCCTGCCGCTCCTCGACGGTCAATGCTAAGTCTATTTTAGGGGTTTTAATGCTGGCGGCAGAGAAAGGGGCTAAGGTGGAAATTGAAGCTGTTGGCGAAGATGCAGATCTAGCCGTAGAGACTCTCTTGAATCTGGCCCAGAAGGGCTTCAATATTACCTTTTGACACAAACAACCTGAAGATTTGGTATTACTAATTTAGTAACTCTACCCGTCCATCTTCGTAGCCAATAATAATCCTTCTCGCTAAGCCGAAGAAAAACCCGGTATCTACGACGCCGGGGAGGGCGCGCAGTCGCTCGTGGACTAGTTCCGGCTCATTGGCGAAGTGGATATCGAACAGCATATTTCCATTATCTGTGATGACGGGAGACTTCTCTGGGGTGAGACGCCAGGAGCCTCGGTAGCCGAGGGCTTCGATCTTGGCGCGAGTGGCTGTGGAGCCAAAGGTGAGGATCTCTACAGGCAGGGGGCGTTTGCCGAGTTTTTCAACGAGTTTGCTCTGGTCGGCGATGATGATGAGCTCGCGGCTACAGCTGGCGACAATTTTTTCGCGTACATGGGCACCGCCGTGTCCTTTAATTAGCCGCTTTTGGGGGTCGATCTCATCGGCGCCGTCGACAGTGATATCGATGCGGGGCACCTCGTTGAGATCAACGAGGGGGATACCCTGTTTTGCTGCGAGCTGAGCGGAGGCGCGCGAGGTTGCGACGCCGCGGATGTGGAGACCTTGTTCGCGGATTGCCGTAGCGAGGAGCTCGATGAAATAGCCGCTAGTAGAGCCTGAGCCAAGTCCAACTACCATCCCATCCTGAATCCAGGGGATCACATATTTTGCTGCGTTTTCTTTTGGATTCATTCGGATAGCCTTTGTTTGAGTTGGATGAGTTCTTCAGTGAGTGCTGGGGGGAGTTTTGTGCCGAACCGTTCGAGGTAGTGGCTGAGTTCGTCGACTTCGTGGAGCCAGGCGGTGCGATCGATGGGGAATGGAGGAAGTACATCGGCTTTGGGGAGCCAGCCGATGGGGCTCTTTTCGGCGAAGATGGTTCCTTCGGCGCGCTCGATCACCCATTTGATCACGCGGCTATTTTCGCCAAAACCTGGCCAGCGCAGGTTGCCAGATTCATCTCGTTGGAACCAGTTTACGGAAAAGATCTTTGGGGGATGTTTGAGCTGCTTGCCTATCTCGATCCAGTGGGCAAAGTAATCGCCCATATGGTAGCCGCAGAAGGGGAGCATGGCGAAGGGGTCGTGACGGAGTTGGCCGATTTGGATCCCCTGAGTAGCAGCATTGGTCTCAGACGAGAGGGCGGCGCCGATCAGAACTCCATGGTTCCAGGAAAAGGCCTCAGAGACTAGGGGGACGGTCGATATGCGCTTGCCGCCAAAGAGGATGGCCGAAATGGGAACTCCTTGGGGCTCTAGGCCGACTGGGTCGTAGACGGGACACTGGCGGATCGATACGGTAAAGCGGCTGTTGGGGTGGGCTGCCGGGGGATCTTTGTCGGGATTCCAGGGGGTCACGTGGGGAGGGCGGGGGCTCAACCCCTCCCACCAGACATCTCGATCATCGGTAAGAGCCACATTGGTGAAGATGGTGTTCTTTTCGATCGTTTGGAGGGCATTAGGGTTGCTCTGGGCTGAGGTGCCTGTGGCGATACCGAAGAAGCCTGCCTCGGGGTTGATCGCATAGAGGCGACCGTTTGGGCCCGGATGGAGCCAGGCGATATCGTCTCCGATGCAGCGGAACTGCCAGCCGGGGAGGGTAGAGGAGAGGAGGGCTAGATTGGTCTTCCCGCAGCCGCTAGGGAAAGCCGCAGCGATATAGCTCTTCTTACCGGAGGGGGCTGTGGCGCTGAGGATTAGCATATGTTCTGCGAGCCAGCCCTCTTTGCGACCAAGGACTGAGGCGATGCGGAGGGCAAAACTCTTCTTCGGAAGAAGGGCATTGCCGCCATAGCCGCTGCCAAAGGACCAGATCTCCTCTTCTTCGGGGAAGTGGGCGATGCAGCGCCGGATCGGGTCGCAGGGCCAGGGAGTGTCGTGTTGACCTGGTTTTAGGGGGACGCCGACAGAGTGGAGGCCTGGAATGAACTCTTTAGGGTTGTCGCCAACATGGGTCATTAAGTGGAGTGTCAGTACGACATAGGGAGAGTCGGTGATTTCAACACCGAAGCGGCTGTAGGGAGAGCCTTCAGGGCCCATGCGGTAAGGGATCACATACATGGTGCGCCCTTGCATACAACCGTGAAAGTTTTCGAGAAGCGTGGCTCGCATCTCGACAGGATCGCGCCAGTTGTTGGTGGGGCCAGCATCGTCTGGGCTGTGCGAACAGATGTAGGTCTGTCCCTCTACGCGAGCAACATCGTCGGGATGAGAGCGGGCGAGAAAACTGCCGGGGCGTTTCAGGGGAATAAGTGAGCCGCGAGCCACCATCTCAGCAGCAATGCGATCGAACTCGGCTTTAGATCCGTCGCAGAAATAGACGCGGTCGGGCGTACAGAGGACTTGTACCTCCTCAACCCAACTGTCCAGATCTTTACGCACGTCCCTCCCTATTTTTTCTGC
>CAZEZK010000106.1:0-3741 GCA_964516935.1 uncultured bacterium | reverse complement strand
ATCGCTCTTCAGCGAGTTCCTTGCATCAACTTATTTTTTGTCCTGTACAGAGATAACAACCTAAAGAGAGAACTCTTTTCCGAAGTAGACCCTTCGGGCTTCATCATTATTGACTAACTCGTCAATGGTCCCAGACATTAGCACACGCCCCTCTTGGATCAGGTAGCTGCGCTCGGCGATCGAAGAGATCTCCCGAGCATTGTGGTCTGTAATTAAGATGCTGATCCCCTTCTGCTTTAGATGGCGAATCAGCTGTTTGACATCCTGGATGGCCAGAGGGTCTATATTGGCGAAGGGCTCATCCAAAAGAAGGAGGACAGGGTTAGTGACCAGGGCGCGGGTGATCTCTAGCCGCCGCCGCTCCCCGCCCGACAGGTTCCCTGCCAGCTTGGTCCGAAGGTGAGTTAAATGGAGCTCAGCTAGGAGCTCCTCAAGTCGCTTCTGTCTCTCCGTTCGAGAGAGAGGCAGGATCTCCAGGATACAGAGGATATTCTGCTCAACCGTCAGCGAGCGGAAGACCGAAGGCTCCTGAGCTAAATAACCTAACCCCATCTGCGCCCGCTTATGGACCGGAATATGAGTTACGCAGCTGTCGCGGAAATAGACCTCCCCCTCATCTGGAGCGATCAGACCCACTGACATATAAAAGGCTGTAGTCTTCCCCGCGCCGTTTGGGCCAATCAGCCCCACAACCTCTCCTTCATCCACATGAAATGATAGGTCATTCACTACTGTACGGTTGCCAAATCGCTTCACCAGATGTTCCACGCGCAATAGAGTCATAAATCCACCTTTGCACGTAAGATGTGCGCCTTAAATGTCGGAAGCTTATGCGATAGAGAGAAATTCACCTCCGAGGCGAAGCCGATCAAGTAGGGCTCCTCTGCAGGGTTCCCTATAGGCAGATCGAGTCCTGGGATATCAAAGAGCGAAAGCTGCACCGCCTCCGCAGCAAAGCGGTGCGCAGGGAAGAAGTAGGCCCCATGCGCGGAAGAGAAGCGCCGCAACCGCTGCCGTCCTTCGATCAGATCAACCTCCTCCTGGATCCAGCAGTCCATTCCCTGTAGCGTCTCTACCGCCTCTAACTGATGGCGCTTTTTCTGCACCAACATCAGCTCCGAACCGACACTCTGCATGCGAAAGTGGAGTCGCTCCGCTCCGCTCCAGAGATCTTTCTGTACCTTTTCGCGAATCTGGTAGGCCGGTTGCCCTCCAAAGGTCCCCTTTAATGCCGAAAGGCGACTCTCCGTGAGCATCTCCTTATAATCAACACGGTCGGCATCGCTGATCGCGCAGAGATACCAGATTCCCACAACCGCTCCAACCAGAAGCAGCGAGAACGCGCTCAGATTAATCTTCACGAGCGGCGTCATAGAGTCTTTCCAGCTGTCTTAACAACTTCTCTAACGCATCATAGGGCATCACAGTTGCTGCATCGCTCTTCGCCTGCGCGGGATTCTCATGCGCCTCAATAAAGATCGCATCACAACCCGCTGCAACAGCTGCCTTCGCAAGGGTCGGAATAAACTCCCGCTGTCCACCAGAACTAGTACCTAGACCGCCCGGCAGCTGTACAGAGTGCGACGCATCAAAGCAGACCGGAAAACCAAATTGCCGCATGATCGGGATCGCCCGCATATCAGAGACAAGATTGTTATAACCAAAGGAGGTGCCCCGATCAGTCAAAATGAAGCGCCGATGGCCACAGGACAGTAGCTTCTCGACCACATTCTTCATCTCCCAAGGCGATAAGAATTGCCCCTTCTTCACATTGATCGCCGCTGGCGTCTGCGCTGCTGCGATAATCAGATCGGTCTGACGGCACAAAAAGGCTGGGATCTGAATCACATCGCAGATCTGCCCCGCGATGAGAGCCTCTTCCGGAGTATGCACATCGGTCAAAATAGGCAACCCGAGCTCCCTTTTCACCCGCTCTAGTATCTGCAACCCTCGCTCCATCCCAGGCCCCCGGAAGGAGGTCACCGAACTGCGGTTAGCCTTGTCATAGCTAGCTTTAAAAATAAAATTTACATTCAAGCGGCAGAAGAGTTTCTGGAGGGCCTCGGCGCTCCTCAGGGTCTCCTCCTCCCCCTCGATCACACAAGGCCCGCAAATGGCGGCCAACGGCTGTCCAGGGCCTATGCGCCACCCTTGAATGGGGACCTGTTCAACTGCTTCTCTATGGGCTGTTTCCATAGGCAAAAGTCTACTCCCAAGGGAATAGATTGTCCATGTAGGCCGCGCCTGTAATAAAATTTTTTATTTATGTAAAATGCCTTATACCAAATATCAGAAATAATTTGCAGTTTGAGTGCGTCAAATCGCCGGGATTAAGAGATCGAAAATGCGATTGTATTGTATTAATACTACCGCACTTACGATCTCTTAACCTCGGCAGATTTCACGCGACTCAAACTGCAAGTTATTTCTGATATTTGGCATTAAATCTTAATATTTACTAAATTATAATATATAATGGAATACATGAAGATCGATGGGATCCCCAAGTCTATTTCAGAAGGCATCCAGGCTTGTTATGCGAATCTCGAGTCCTTTCTCGATATGCTAGTTAAGCGGATTGTTTCTTGCGCGGGAGCTTGCTTTGGATATAGCGACGAGGTGGATGAAGAGATCGATCCTAAAAATACGCGTATGGCTTTTATAGCAGGTCCTGATGCGATGTTAATCCGCTTACAATCTGAACGACCGCAAGAAATATCCTCTGAAATTAATGATAGAATTTGCAAGATGACGTTCCAAGAAAATGCATTAGTCGTCACTTTCCCGGAAACTCACAAAACAGACACAGCAACTCTTACGAATTTCGCCAATCTAATCTTGAAGACGTTTGCAGAGCAGCAACTGGTGGATCAACTCGAAATAAAAATAACGAGAGACACGGACTACCACACTCTAACAAGTCGTTGCAAGATTGGTAAGTTCGATGGGAAAATCTGCAATCAGCTCATGGATCGTGTCATCAGAGAATATACGATCGCGGTAGATCGATCAGAGCTTCCTCCGACCGATCAGATTCAACTATACTCCTTCTAGCTCAAAGGCACCCAAGAGGATTGAATTGAAAGGAGTACATACGCAATTTAGACAAATTTTCTAGCACCATATCCACAGAGATCGCCGCTAAGCAATCGCTGCGCTTGCTTCCGCCGCAACCATCTTGATAGCAGGGACGGCAAGAGAGGTTCGCCGTCACTACACGCGCATTGGGATTGCGCCAAGGGCCCCAGGTCACCTCCGATGTAGGGCCGAAGAGTGCAATCACTGGCACCTTCAGCGCACTCGCCAAATGCAATACCATCGAATCGACACAAATGAGAGCTTTGCTGCGCTTCAGGAGGGCCCCCAGCTCTTGCAAGCTAAGCTGTCCTGACAGATCCAATACATCCAGTCCTTCTATAATTTCAGCAACCATGCGGCGCTCTTCAGCGTCAGGGCCGGAGATGAAGATCAGCTTTTCCCCCCGTTCTAAAAGACGGCGCGCTAGTGCTCGCATACGCGGTACGGGCCAGCACTTGAAACGCCAGCGCGAAGCGGGGTGGATAATGATAGCACCATCGATCTGGATCTTGTCTGCATTGGCCGGTACATGGAAAAAGAGCTCGCGAGCCTCAAGCTCTGGGAAGATCCCGATCCGGCGCAGGGCGTCGAGGTTGCGCTCGACGGTGTGGCGCAGGCTGGGACAGCTCTTAGCCAGATGGGTAAACCAACTCGATTTTTTAC
>CAZEZK010000105.1:0-3810 GCA_964516935.1 uncultured bacterium | reverse complement strand
ACTTGATCCGATTAATTTAGCTTGAAAACTACGCCAGGGTGCCTTTGAACTGGAATGAGTATATACCGAATCTTTTGACGCATTTACACAGGCAATGGATCAGCGAGAGAAGTCCGGCGATACGGCAGGTCTTCGCATGGCTCGTTGGGGTTATGCTCGTGTATTGCGTCATGCAGAGCGAAAAGAAGAGGCAACGACCTTGTTACGTTCTTTAAGGGCGGAATGCGAAGAGATGCAGGAGCTGAATAAGCTGGATATGCCAAAAGAAATGCTGCCTTTGGTGATGGATTTAATCAATGAGGAATTGCTAGAGGCGGAAAAGAGGTGAAGTATGGTTTATGTAAAAGCTCAAGTTGGTCCTGCGAAAAAGGGTGATGCTGCCTCAATGTTTACAGTCCAATATTTTGACCACAAAGTGAGCAAATTCATTCGCAGCGGAGGCTCGCGCGCATGGCGTTGCAATAATCCGGGCAACCTGCAGGCAAGTTCTTATAGCACGAGCACACAAAGACGCAGCATTGGAACTGCAGGAGATATCGCAAACACATACGCAGTGTACCCTGATTACGAGACAGGTCATGCGGCGCTTATCGTGATGCTGAAAGGCAGTGTGTATTCGCCTTTGACACTTAGAACAGCAATGGAGCGATATGATAAAAGAAATCCAAAATATATCGATATCATCGTTGAAAAGACAGGACTCAAGCCTGAACGAACGATTAAATCGTTGACTGATCAAGAGTTTAAGAAATTCTGGCAAGCGATCGAGGTGACGGAAAAATGGGCTGAAGGGGAAGAAAAGTCTGATATTGACGGTACCGTTTCCGCTGTGCGTAAAAAACGTGGGGTGATTTATGAATATCTGGTGAGTCAAGGCGGCAAAGAAGTATGGCTGTCTAAACAAGATGCGATTGCTCTTGCAAAGGCGGGTAAGCTGCGTGCTATCGTGGTGCATGCTTCTAATGGAAGTGTGTATTTGAGGCCCGAATTTCATGAAAAACCCTTTCACGAGATGGTTTGCTAGTGGTTGGTTGATTTGTTCATGTGTCCTGTTTGGTGAAGAGTACATGGATGATATGTCATTGGCTTTACCGATGGAGGAGCCGGAACGGCTTGTTTCCATGACCGGCGAGCTGCGGTTACAGATTTTGGATCAAGACCCGGAACATCCTGAGCTTGGAGCGTTCGATTGGTGGATTTTACAGCTAGATTCGGACTCCTTCAAAAAAGTATGCACCACTCCTGTACATGCAGCGTTTTACGATCCGGAATGGATTCGAAACGCAGAGCGAAATCATGATCTGGGATTGACCGGAGATTACGACCGCGATTGGCTAGATGCCAACATTGGTCGTAAGGTTACCCTTCAAGGCTATCTGTGGCATGCCCATACCGCTCATCACCATAGTCTTGTTCTGTTGGATACTAATGCTTGGCAATAAAGCGAAAAAAAGGCAGCGCTAGTCGGGAAACCTTTCCAATCAAAAGTTCTGAATCCGTCCAGCCGCCCCCATAAAGCAAAAAGGCCACGCAATTGCGTGGCCTTTTTGCTTTATGGGGGCGGCGCAAGCCAACCATATACACAAACAACCCCAAAAAACCAAATCTTGAGGTTATTTGTGTATATAGTGCTTCCAGCTCAAAGGCACCCAAGAGGATTGATTCAAAGCCTCGGGGTTGAATCAATCCTCTTGGGTGCCTTTGAGCTGGAACGGGTATAGATGGGGGGGTTAATCCGCTAATAGCTGAGTTGCCAGATCTTTTACGAGCTTTGTATCGACCGGAAGATTGCGCTTCATAATGCTCTTCATCACCAATCCAAACTCTTTTTTCGTCTTAGCTCCCGACTCTGCAATGGCTTCAATAACGACTCTCTTAGTCTCCTCTGGAGAGAGCGTTTTCGGTAGAAACTCTTGAACGATAGCGAGTTCTCCCTTTAGCTCCTCTACCATTTCAGGGCGGTTCGCCGTTTGGGCCATCTCTAGGGCCTCTTGAAGATTGCCAAAGTAGGTCTTGAATAGCTTTACGACTTCCGTGTCGGGAAGAGTGGCACGAGCATCTGCAGCCAATATTTTGGATTTGAGCATGCGCAAAGTCGCGAGTCTAAGAGAGTCCCGACTTCTCATGGCCTCTTTGATGCCGTTGTTGATTTGTTCGATAAGCGTCATAATATTACTCCTTCTAAGAGCTTAAATCAGCGGTCTGTTTTCCCCAACCACAATGAATCAATCTTCTTGGGTGCCTTTGAGCTGGAACGGGTATATATAATATCTTTTTAAAAATAATTACCAGTTGTTAAAAAATAGATTTTATTGTAACATATTACATATGAATATAATTGATATTAGTGAAAATAAATACAATATAGATATTAGAAACTACGAAGAGGGAAAGCTCGAGTTTGAGCGGCGTGTCAATGATTATGTAGTGGAGGCGATTCGGGATATCGCTGCAGATAGTGAAACTCGAAAAGGTTACATGAACCGCCCGAGCTTTCTTGATTCGGGAATCTTCTACACTCAGGACTATTTTCAAGCTTTAAAGCAACTTCACCGATTGCATAGCTTAGAAGAGTTGATCAATAAACATGCGCTGACCCATGGGAAGGTGTCTACGGCGCACTTTAATACCGTGTATGATCATAAGAACCCTATAAAAAAGTCCCCCTATCGATTTGTATTGAAATCGGGGGTAACACCGAGTGCTGCACTTCAAACCCTCCTAGAGGGATTCAACCTGTTGGAATGTGCATCGGTAGCGCAGATTGCTTATTACATAGCAGTACAAAACCTCTTAGGTATAGAGAAATTTGATATCCTTTTTGGTTCGGAATCCTCCTATCCATTTCGGATCGGTCAACAGCCTAAACATCCTCTCGATGTTTTAAAAAAGCACTACATAGAGTCTTCAGAAAAAAGGGCTCCGCTGAAGCGAGGGGATCTCGTCTATTTTAAGAATGTGATCAAATACCGATTGAAGCACCCTTTCGGACATGCAAGTGGATTTAATGTGATCTGTGTGGACGACACTATAGGAGCTGAAAGGTTTGTAGGCTTGGGGCTTCCTCCAGAAGGGGTCACAAGAGAGGAGATGCAGGTTCTTTTATTGGAAGAGTACAATAAACCTCCCGTCTCAGAAGAGTTTTTCTCGGAAGAGCTCAACGAACGGCGTGGAATTCTCATGCGCGAGAGTAATGCGCTAGCTGGGGATGTCCTTTCTATGGAGGGTTTCCTTAGCTCTCGTGGATTGGCAGAGGAGAAAATCTGCTGTCTCAATGCGTCATTTATTGCTCAATTGGAGGCTTTCGCTTCTGAAGAGGTGCTGAATGAGTTCGAGGACTATGCGATAACAAGTTCTTACCTTTAACATAGTGGCTCACTAAAAAAGGCCCCAGATGGGGCCCGAGGCAACGCACAAAATGGAGAATTGCTCTATTTCTTGATATGCTTGTTCAGCAGACCAGCCAATTTCAGCATGTCGACTGGTTTTTTCCCAATTACCTCAGCGAGATTCTTGTCTGGAACAATCATACGCTTATTTTTTAGGTCTTGGCACTTGTGTGCTTTAATATAGACCCAAAGCTTTTTCACGATTTGGGGGCGTGTCAGTTTTTTTGCGCCCACGATGAATGATAGTTCAGTTGAAAGAGCATAGGCGATCTGGTTGAGCGGTGATTTTCTTTTTGTCTTTGTTTTCGTTTTTGTCTTTCTCTTCACCGTTTTCACTTTTGGTCTTGCTTTGGTTTTTGTCTTTGTTTTTCTTTTTGCCATAATCCTTTTTCATTTTTACTAATTTCAGTACATTAAGACT
>CAZEZK010000104.1:0-3872 GCA_964516935.1 uncultured bacterium | reverse complement strand
ATCCACCCCCGAGGCTTTGAATCAATCCTCTTGGGTGCCTTTGAGCTGGAACGGGTATATCTCATTAACCCCACTAAACAATGAGGTACGATGAAACAGATCAGTGAGCTACGGAACACGTTATCACATTTTCTTGATTGGAACAAGACGCGCTTTAATACCAAACATCAGAAATAACGTGCAGTTTGAGTCGCGTGAAATCTGATGTTTGGTATTACCTAGATTTTTACAAGAAAAGATGGATCCAAAGCAAATGGACATCCCACCCTTAAGGCTTGACTCTCCGCAAGAGAGTCAAGAACTGTAACGAAACCAGAAATCAACTCAAACAGAAAATCGCTTAATCCATCTGTAATGAAATTTAAAATCAACCAGAATAAATATGATATGAAATAGAATTTTACAGATAATTCTTCTAAATTATTCTTAATCTCCAGTAAATCACTTGCGTTCTCTATGGAAGCTATTACATCCTTCTCGATCTGATTTCTCAAAAATACTGCATAATCATCTGCATAATCCACATCATGGGATTTTGTTAAATCAGATATTTTTTCAACTAAATCCTTACGCAAAGACAGAACGCTCTCTTCGTCATCGCGTACAAAGGCCGCTTTTAATACTTTTTGAATTGCGGTAGGAAGTGTTGCGAGAGTTCTCTCAAAGTTGAGTTGCTCTTTAGCAACGCTAAAAAATGCATTCTCAAATGCAGAGTCTTCAAGACTACTTAGGTCGGTATTTTGTATAGCACGTTTTATCACTAAATTCTGTTGTGCTTTTCCTAAAGCACAGACTTCTTGCAAGATCTTTGTTAACTTAGGATCCCCTACATGGGGATCGAGAATTTTTTGCGCAATAGCATCTATACGGTCGCAAAGTTTTTTTATCCTTACTTCATTATCAGGATCAATTTTGTTCAGAACTGCATTGGCTATTCCTACTCCACCATAGCGCGATTCAAAATTCTTGAACCAATCGGACTTAGCAACTCGCTGATAAACTTCGCTAACTACTTCTTGATTCCGTAAGGCCTCAGCAATGGGATCAAAGGTGGAACTGCCTAAATCCACATCATACAAAACCCCAACTTCCGATATTATAGAGTCCGATCTTACTGACATACTTATATTATATAACAATATTTATATGTTATACATATATAATAATATGTTTTAATTTTACATACTAACAATTAGTGACTTATACCGCTCGTGCTGGCTCTTCAGCTGCGTCAATCCCCGAGGCTTTGGCGCGCTCAAAAATCAAATCTTCAGGTTGTTTGTGTATAACAGACCGCACAGGGCCGCTTTTCCCCTTGCCGGATGGAGGCTTCCCACTTCCGGATATGGTCCAAAAGGACATCTCTGGGGGGGCGGCTGGTCAAGAAGGCCAAGTGGGCCGGGTTACTGCATAGGTGGGCAATCTTAGCTAATAGGTGCAGATGGCGCCGGTCATCGCAGGCGAAAAGGAAAAAGAGGGTGTGAACGGGCTGGCCATCCAAGGCGCCAAACTCTATCGGCTTACGCAGAGAGACCATTACTACCGCATCAAAAGATTCCTGTAGCAAAAAGTCGCGGGTATGGGGCACCGCGATCCCATGAGAGAGAGCCGTCGGCATGAGGCGTTCGCGATCGAGCAGCAGCTCTGAGACCACTTCAGCATCAAGGCGCAGCTTTTTCGCGATGCGCTGCACAACGGTGCGGATCAGCTCCTCTTTATCTTCAGCGACTAGATCGTCATAGAGGTCGCCTTTATGCAAAGCGCGGTAAAGACCAAAGTGCTGTGTACCTAGATGTTCC
Organism: uncultured bacterium; assembly: GCA_964516935.1. Taxonomy (GTDB): domain Bacteria; phylum Chlamydiota; class Chlamydiia; order Chlamydiales; family SM23-39; genus CAZEZK01. The sequence continues at coordinate 2,073 of CAZEZK010000104.1, read as the reverse complement.
TTTTCAGGTTGTGGCAGTGATGAGGATCTTAGGACCCAGTGTTCGATCTCGCTTCGACTAAAACGAAATTCTTTACTTAACCGGTAGTGAGGAATTGAACTCTTTGCCACCCATTGGTTCACTGTTGCTTCAGAAACATTCAACAATTCAGCTACATCTTTTACTCTAAGATCCATAATTCCTCCAAGGAACGAGTCTTCCTTTAGAGCCAGTTGTAAAACTCCCGGCCCCCAGTAAAATGGCCGATTTTACGGGGGCAGGGAGTTTTACAACTGGCTCTTTGCTCTATTCCCTTGAGTTTGTATACTGCAGGAATGAATTCTTTGAAAGAACTAGAGCGCCACATCCCGGAGATTGAGCAAAAAATTGACTACGTTTTTAAAGACAAATCCCTGCTATTAAATGCCTTTGTGCATAGATCTTTTCTGAATGAACATCGCACAACAGTCCACGCCCATAACGAGCGTTTAGAATTTCTTGGTGACTCCGTTCTTGGCCTCATCATCTCAGAATACCTCTACCATCTTCTACCTACACATCCAGAGGGACAGCTATCACAGCTACGCTCAAAAATTGTCGATGCAGCCTCCTGCGCCTACTATCTCCAAAAACTAGTGCTCGCCGACTATATCTTACTCGGTCGAGGAGAAAAGCTCGGCGAAGGAAAAAGCAAGACCTCAATTCTCGCTGATGCCTTTGAAGCGATTATCGGATCGATCTTCGTGGATGGTGGAGAGAAAGCAGCGCGCGCGTTTATTCTCGGCCATTTTTCCGAAGAGATTACCCAAGTGATCGGATCTCCACCCCGCAACTGCAAAGCCGATCTACAAGATTATTCGCAGAAGAAATATCAGAAGCCACCTCGCTACGAAGTGATCCAAGAGACCGGTCCCGAACATGGCAAGATGTTTCACGTGAAGGTCTGGATCAACGACCAAGAGATGGGCACCGGCACTGGCAACTCCAAAAAAGAGGCCGAACAAAAGGCCGCCGCAGAAGCGCTAGCGGCACTACAATTATAGCACCCTCTCTTCTCTATGATGAATATTGTGTATATCGGGATAGGTTCATGAGCAAAACAACGAGTCTCTGGTCTTGCCGCGAATGCGGCCACTCTCAAGTGAAATGGACAGGTAGCTGTTCAAAATGCCAACAGTGGAACACCTTTGCCGAAGAGGTTGCAGAGAAGGCTCCCCGATTCCAATCCAAGCGCCGCGAAATCGCCAAAGCCATTCCCATCAACGCAGTGACTATAGGCGAATGCCGCCGCTTCACCCTCCAACTCGGCGAACTCGATCGCGTCTTCGGCGATGGCCTTGTCGAAGGTTCGCTCATCCTCATTGGCGGAGAGCCCGGTGTTGGCAAGTCGACGCTCCTTCTCCAGATCTCCCAAGCTCTCGCCCTTCAAGGCCAAACCGTGCTTTATGTCTGCGGTGAAGAGTCTGCCGAACAAACCTCCCTCCGCGCCCGCCGTCTCGGTGTCGACAGTCCAAATCTCTATCTCCTCAGCGAGACTAATTTCCATCTGATCCAAGCGCAGATCGAGCAGCTAAAGCCGACCATCGCCATCGTCGACTCTGTACAGATCGTCTATAAATCGGATATCCCCTCCTCTCCTGGCTCCGTCGCACAAGTCCGCGAAGTTGCAACGGAATTCATGCATCTTGCCAAAGGCTCTGGCATCACCGTCTTTCTCATTGGCCACGTCACCAAAACCGGCGACCTCGCCGGCCCCCGAGTTCTTGAACACCTCGTGGATACCGTCCTTGAGTTTGAAGGCGACCGCCACCACGGCTTCCGCATGCTCCGCGCCGTAAAAAACCGCTTCGGCCCCACCGACGAGATCGCTATCTTCCAGATGAAAGAAGCCGGTCTCGTCGAGGTCCCTAACCCCTCTCAGGTCTTTCTCCAAGAGCGCATGAAGGATGTCGCTGGCTCCGTCATCGTCCCCGGCCTCGAAGGCGGCCGCTCCTTCCTCATCGAGATCCAGGCCCTCGTCTCCTCCACAGCCTTCTCGACCCCCTCCCGTCGCTCCACCGGCATCGACCAGAATCGCCTAGCCCTCCTCCTCGC
>CAZEZK010000103.1:0-4066 GCA_964516935.1 uncultured bacterium | reverse complement strand
CGCGAGAGCTTTCAATTCAACCCTCTTGGGTGCCTTTGAACTGGAAGGAGTATATTTCGTAGAAACTCTTCAGTGGGTAGGCAGAGCACATTACCTATTTTTAGCTTTTCCTTGCCTCGGTAGAGTAAAAGAGCCGTTGCTTCAGGATAGTCTTCTAAAAATGCTTGTAGCCCTTTCGTATCATGAGAGGACACCTTGTAAGTTGCTGGTTTGTAGAGTTATTCAGCACTTTTTAGCAAAATGACACCGCTGATGACGTTTTTACTGTTATTTTGTCATTAGCGGTGTCATTTTGTAATGGAATGTCGCAACTCATTGCTTTACTTATTCTTCCAAAATGACGGAAGGAAGAGCAGTAGGATCGCAAAGAACTCTAGACGGCCCAGGAGCATCCAAAAGATCGATAGGAGCTTCGAGAGCGGGGAGAGGAAGACTAGGGAGTCTGTAGGCCCTGCGGCGCGGAAGCCTAGGCCTGTATTGTTAACTAGACCGGCCATCAGACCTAAGGCTGTCTCGGGATCGATCCCATCGAGGATGAAGATCACCGTACCTAGGATGGAGAAGAAGACTGCGATGCAGAAGAAGGAGAGCACTGTAAGGGCGTTTTTGTCATCGACTTCGGCAGAGCCGATCGTCAGCTTGCGGATGCTGTCGGGGCGGTAGAGCAGCTCAAGGCGGTGGAGGATGATTTTGTAGAGGATATAGAAGCGCGACGTCTTGATCCCGCCCGCTGTAGATCCTGCCATGCCGCCAATAAACATCAGTAAGAGGAGGAACATTTGCGAGGGGAAGGGCCACTGGTTGTAGTCGGCAGTGATAAAACCGGTGGAGCTCTGTGCGGAGATAGCTTGGAAGAAGCCTTGCCGTAGTGCTGTGCCAAATGAGTAGAATTCCTGTTGCGCTCCTTCAAGGCTTGTTTGAGGGGAACCGATGAGAAAGAAGGAGACGAGTAGTGAGCCGATGAGCGCGATTGATAGGAATAGAAAGAGGTCGGGCAGGTGGCTGCGCAGCGAAGTGCCGCGGAAGCAGTGAAAATAGAGCGAAAAGTTGATGCTGCCGGCGATCATGAAGAGTAGGACGATCCATTCAGTTGTGCTGTTCTGGTAGCTAGCGATGCTATCGTTGCGGACAGAGAAGCCACCGGTGGAGATATTGGAGAGGGCGATGCAGATGGCGTCGAAGATTGGCATGGCGCCATTGGTCCAGATAAGTAAGCTAATCTCTAGAAGCGTGAGGAAGAGGTATAGTTTCCATAGGAGAGAGGCGGTCTGCTGCACGCGCGGTGTAATGCCTTCTTTAATCGGTCCTGTCGCCTCCGCTTGGTAGAGGAACTTACCGCCGACGCCGATAGCCGGCAGAACGCTGAGGAAGATCAGCACAATTCCCATGCCGCCGATCCACTGTAACAGGCTGCGCCAGAGCAGCACAGCTTTGCTTACAGCTTCGATTCCTGAGTGGGTCACAAGTTGGCTCACGGGATCTCGGATGGGCGCAACAGTTCCGTAATAAGAGTAGGTTCTATGTGGGATATGGGTATGGGTGATGTAGATCTCTTTTTCTTCGCCTGTTGTCGGATCATAGGCCTTGGGGGCGATGAGAGAGCTGCCGGTTGTGGTAAGGCCCGACATCGCCTCAAAGCAGGCGTCAATTGGATTGGTAAGCGTTCCGCTAAAGTAGAATGGGAGTGCAGCAATCAGAGAGGTTGCAAGCCAGATGAGGACTGCTGCAATCAAACTTTCTCGTCGATAGAGTTGCCCAGTGGCGTTGCGACCTAGAAAGCGAAAACCGACCGCTGCGGCCAGTGAGATTAGAAAAGAGAGGAAAAATGCCCCAACGCTATGTGGTTGCGGATGTGAGCTATTATCGCCAAAGAGCTGGTAATAGATAGCAACCGCGAGCGGGATCGCAAAGAGCGCCGTAAAATAAAAGAGATACTTGCTGAGTACACGTGAAATCACTGGAATAACTCTTGTAGATGGGAGAGCTGCTGAAGTGAGCAGATGGCAACAGCAGTGTCTTCAGAAGCGAGCATTGAGTGGCCGCGTCCAATCGTTACTTCGCCCGTTTTTGTTTCGATGGCGGCGATCAAGAGATTTTTCGGCAGCGCTAGAGAAGCGAGAGGGGTGCCGATTAGGCGGGAAGAGGAGGCCACCTTTAGCTCTACTACTTTTGCCTGTTCATCGCTGAGTGGAGAGACGGAGAGGATGGTCGCTTCATGGAGGATAGAGAGGATGCGGTGCGATAGGTTAACGCGCGCTGCGAGGGCAGGGGTAATGCCTAGCTTTTCCAACATCGGGATCACCATTGGGTCGGTGACAGCGGCAACTGCTCGCGGACAGCCGATCTGTCGTGCAAGTGCAGCAATCAGCAGGTTGTCGCTATCGCGCTTTGTGCAGGAGACTAATGCATCTGCCTCTGCAACTCCCTCTGCGAGCAGCAGTGCTGCGTCGCTTGCATCGCGATGGATGATCGTCGCTTGCGGTAGCCGTTTTGCCAGCTCTTCGCAGCGCTGTAGATTATTATCGATGATGCGCACAGAGATCTTCTGCTGGATCAGCAGTCTTGCCAAGTAAAAGGCTACAGTAGACCCGCCAGCAAGAACCACTGAGCGGATCGGCACGTTTGGCGTGTGGAAGAGCTCATGTAGATGCTGCATCGTCTTTGTTTTGCCGACGAGCGTCACTGCATCGCCGCGCAAAATGCGATCTTCTCCACCGGGGAACAGCGTTACTTCGCTGCCGTCGGGCAGTCTACGGCGGATCAGGCCGATGAGTAGATCTACTGGCAGATTGAGATCGCGGATGAAGATCGTCTCTCGATCCCACTGCTCGGGGATGCGCAGCGTGCGCATTTGCACTGTGCCGTGTGCGAAATGTTCAATGGCAATGTCGCCTGAGTGGATCAGCACTTTAAAGAGATCTTGTGCGGCCCAGAGGTCAGCGCCGACAAAATGGTCGATCTGAAACAGTTCACGAACGTTGATATTTGGAGAGGATAGCAGCTCTTCGCTCTGCACGCAGGCTACAGTTTTTGGAAATCCAAGACGTTTTGCCACAGCACAGGCGGCGAGATTAGTCTCATCCGTTTCTGTAGCGGCAAAGAAGAGGTCTGGGTGGTAGGGGGTTAGCTCTGTCAGCGCATTCCATGGTGCGCCACTTGTGTAAAGTGTAGCGATATCACATTCGCGTGCGACCTGTTCCAGCTGTTTTAGGTCTCGGTCGAGAAGCACTACATTGTGGCCCTCCTTGGAGAGAAGAGCAGCGACATAGGCACCGATTGGGCCAGCGCCGAGGATCGCAATATACATCTAACTTCCGCCTGCTATAGTATATACATAAGAATATACTCCATCGGGTGCTATGTCCAAGCCCTTTCTTGCCACCATCGTCAATTTCTGCTCCAACGAAGCGCGATTTTTCCCATATTGCATTGAACAAGCGCGCCAATTTTCACAACAGATCATTGTACCGGTCTGCGACCATTTTTTTGATGGCACGCCAGAGCGGCGAGAGGTCTTGGAAAAGATCTATGCAGCTTTTCCTGACTGCCGATTCGTTGAATATCCCTACCTCCCGAAGAAAATTCCTGCCCGTGTATTGCGCCAGACAAGTATCAACCATTTTTGGCACAGCCTTTCCCGTTTTGTTGGAGTCTCTCTTCTCGATGAGTCGATCGAAACGGTGCTGTTTCTCGATGCAGATGAGGTGCCTGAAGGCGAGCGCGTAGCTAGTTGGCTTCAAGAGTCCGACTATCGGCAACATCTCGTCCTAAAGTTCGCTAACTATTGGTATTTCCGCGAGCCGCGTTACCAGGCGTTGCATTGGGAAGACTCTGCCGTTCTCGTCCAGCGCCGCGCCCTCGATGCCGAGCGCCTGCTCCATGAGAAGGAGCGCGAAGCCCTTTATGACCTGCTTCCTGGCCCAAAGCGCCGCGCCGTCACAGATCAAGAGGGGCGCCCGATGTTCCACCACTTTAGCTGGGTGCGCACTCAAGAGGAGATGCTTAAGAAGGTAGAGGCGTGGGGCCATCGCGGCGACCGCAACTGGAAGGAACTCGTAACCCAGGA
>CAZEZK010000102.1:0-4165 GCA_964516935.1 uncultured bacterium | reverse complement strand
TAGGGGGCCCGGTGCAGAATTGGTTGATCCGAAGATTGCTACGGAGGGACCGAGGGAGGTCATCGTCTCAAAGCCATCGACAAACTCTGAGAGGATGCGGAAGAGGCGCCAAGAGTCAGGGGTATGTCCTTTCATCTATATTTAGAGATAGCGCAACGTTTGGTAGAAGAAAAGAAAAAAGTCAGGGGGGCGCTAATTTAAGAGGTTTTTTACGAAGCTGCTGCGTGCGCGGCGTCGGATTGCGAGGCTCGCGGTGCGGCCATAGGCGACTTCATGGAGATTTTCAATAGCGATAAAGGCGGAGGGGTCCTCTCGGAGGACGATCTCTTTGAGTTCTGCTAAGTCGAGGCGCTCGACGATTACAAAAAGAATATCGCGATCTTCGCCAGAGTAGCCGCCCTTCCCTTTGATAAAGGTGAGGCCAAGGCCGAGCTGGTGAGTGATTAGCTTGCTAAGTTTTTCGGGCTTAGAGCCCATGATGAGTACCGACTTGAGCTCTTCGAGACCGGCGATGACGAGATCCATCGTCTTAAAGGCGACAAGGTAGGTCATCAGAGAGCGAAGGGCGATGTGCCAGTCGTTAAAAATCCATCCATAGGCGGTGAAGATGAAGATGTTCAGAAACATGATCACCTGGCCAACGGTATAGCCCTTCTTGCGGTTGATGAGGATGGCCAGGATCTCTGTCCCATCGGTGCATCCGCCATGGCGGATGATCATCCCAGCTCCGGCACCGAGGATGGCGCCGCCGATCACAATTGCCTCTAGGCGGTCTGCAGAAAAGAGAGGCCATGGGCGTTCAAGAATAGAGAGAAAGAAGGCAAAGAGAAGCACCGCTGCGAGCATATAGAAGACGAAGGAGCGGCGGATGAAGCGATAGGCGAGGTAGAGAAAGGGGAGATTCAGGGCGATGAGGAAGAAGGAGAGGTAGGAGGTTCCGTAGAGTTTCGCAAGAATTAGGGAGATACCGATGACGCCGCCGTCAATTAGCTCGTTCGGGATCAAAAAAACTCGCAGGGAGATCGCTGCTAGTAATGCGCCTACAGCCATCCCAAGATAGGATTTGAGGTGTTGAGCAAAAGTTTTGGTTGTCGAATGCGCTGCCATCTTAAATTACATAGAATAGAAATGGGGAAAAAAATGCTACAGAGTTCTGCGTTAAAAAAACGCGGGAGACGGGGCTCGAACCCGCAACTTCCGCCGTGACAGGGCGGTGCTCTAACCAATTGAACTACTCCCGCAGTTCGTAACGTTTGGGCGCGAAAGGACTCGAACCTATGACCACCTGTGTGTAAGACAGGCGCTCTACCAACTGAGCTACACGCCCCAAACAAGAAAACGTAGATTCTAGCGGAAGAGGGGATTTTCCCTCAACTTATGCTGATTTATGGCTTGGCGGTGAGGGGGAAAAGGATTTGAACGGGTGTATATACAATATTATATCAATGTTTATTTCGCCAAAAATATTAATTGCAAATATAATTGATTTTTTAAAATAGACTTTTAACGAGTATTAACGCAAACTATCTCAGGAATAAAAGTCAGTACATCCGCAAAGTCTATTTGAAGGGCTCTGCCCTTCTGATCCCGGCAAGGGAGCTTACTCCCTTGCAACCCATGTGGGTTTGCAAAGAGCCATGGCTCTTTGCCGAGGTTGAAGGAGCTGAGCTCCTTCTGTTGACTTTGCAGGTGTCCTGGCAATAAAGGTGGTTTGTGCATGGGCGTATCAGCAGTTTGGAGAGGAGTGAAAGCTCTTGCCTCATGGGGGTGTGACGGAGTCTGCAGTCTAGGACATAAAATGATTTTTGGTGCTACCGATCCAGTTAATGTAGCTGAAAGGGTGGCCTCTCATGCTATCGAGCAGATAACAGATCGCGCTGGTGAATCGTTCGATCTGGCAACGATGCAGTTGTCTGAAGTTACTAGAGAAGCAATCCGGGAAAGCGGAGCGGCAGTTGATCAGACAACCAAGAAGATATATCACCTATGCGTATTACTTATTGGGGGGTTCCTAATAAAGGTGGCGATAGAGGCGCAACCTCAGATGTGCACTACAGAGAACGATGCCGCATGTAACGCTGCTAAATTTCTTGCAGTGGTCAGCACCCTGATTTTACTAGTAGCTGGAACTCGTTTTCTTTTTCAAGCTCTACAGACAGCCGATAAATATCTGGTGAACGCACAAAAGCAGTCTCCACTGATCGCTGGGATGGGAAACTTTGGGCCAGAGGCCCTTGCTCAAGCAGCAGCCACCCTGATCATAGCTGCCTCTACAGGAGATTTGAGGAAAATTGTAGAGCTACAGCGCAGAGGCGTGGCTCTGGATGGGTATGATAGTGCAGGAAAGACGGCAATGCATTGGGCCGCTGAGAAGGGGCAGCGGAGGGCAATCGATCTTCTCTGGTATTACGGCTGTAATATCAAAGCTCCTACTCGTAATGCGGATCACAGTTTGCCGGTAAAGCTTCTGCCTGTCGGAGATGAGCCCCTATTAAGGCACGTAGAGAAGCTCATGATTGCTAAGAATCGATTCGACCTGAAGCGAGCAAATTACCTGTTTTATCCTCTTGAGACTTTGGTAATCAAGGGGGGTGGACCTAAGGGTATCGCTTATGTTGGTGTTCAGAGAGGTTTTGAGGCGTGTCCTTCTGAGTACAATGTTCTTAAATCACTTTTCCGTGTGGCGGGGACCTCTGCGGGGGCGATTACTTCGATGATGATAGCTCTAGGTTACAGTGCGGATGAGATGAAAATCATTCTTGGGGACACAAATTTAACCGAATTTCTCGATCACGATTTAATTCAACAATTGAAGCAGGCGAAAGAGGTCATCGACACATTTCGTAATCCTAAACGTGCCGTTGAAGGTTTTTGGAATATCACGCTAGGGGATATTAAAAACGCCACTGTAACTGCGGCTAAATGGTTTCGGTTTTCTGAGGAAGAAAACAAAATAGATCTCTTAAAAAAGGAGCTGCAAAAAATTTCTGAAAAGGGCGGGGTTTGTGACGGAGACAAGTTGCTGAAATGGATCAAAAAGTTGATCGGCGATAAAACTGGGGACCCAGAATGCACATTTGGAAAACTTCGAGAGATGATTGAGGCTGGAAAGCCTTTTAAACACCTGCATCTATTTGCAACCAAAATTCCTGAGAAAACCGTTGCTCAGATGAATTCAGAATCAGGTGAGTGGGATCATGTAGAGATTGCGAATGGAATTCGCGCCTCAGCATCGGTGCCATTCGCCTATAAACCTCACAAGATTATTGTTAGGAAGGCTACAGGAGTACGAGACCTCGAACGATCGGGTTATTATATTGACGGGGGGCTCATCAAGAACTGCCCGATCCAAAACTTTGATCTGGGGAAATATTGCGCTACGAATCCCGGTCAGAGTGAAGAGGAGATCACGAATTGGCAGACTTTGGCGCTGAATCTTACAGATCCTCCTGAACAGATAGCTTCCGTTGATTTGCCTGCGTTGACGGACCTCCAAGCGGTAGTAAAAAATACTTTTCTAACGATCTTTGGAGCAGAGGAGATCCTTCAGCAAAATCCTACGCACGCTCAGCGCATGATCCATATCGATAATAAAGGCATCGGATTGATTAGTGGCTTCTTCGCTACTGAACAGGAAAAGCAGGAGTTGATCGGTTCTGGATACAAATCTGTAAACGATTTTTTTGTCCGACAGAAAGCGGAAGCGCTACAGCTCGCTGATAGTGATCCTAGGGCACTTCTAGATCCAAAGATTTTTGAGGTCATGTTTGGTGCTCCTGTGACGCTCGGCGATGAGGAGCGCATGCCCTTGGTCAATCCGATTGTTATAGCAGTTCAATCCGACGAAGAGTCGCTCCAGGAAGACGAAAACCTGGAGGAAGTTCAAGACATTCAGTTGTCAGAAAGTGAGATTTTTCAGAATACATATGCACAAAGTATGCAAGCAGAAAGAGGCCGGAAACGTTCCCTCTCTTTAATAAAAAAATAAAAAGGAGTTATTTATGTCAATCGAAGGTTCTAGATTCATGTTATCACCAAAATGGGTAGAAGGAAAGCCGGGAGAAGAGGAGCGGTTTAGATCGCTCGATCTTTCGCCAGATGGCAATAGTCGTAAGCGTCTAATGAGCCCATCTATGCTCTGATAGCTGGCTATGGCACCCTTGAT
>CAZEZK010000101.1:0-4358 GCA_964516935.1 uncultured bacterium | reverse complement strand
TTAATTTAGCTTGAAAACTACGCCAGGGTGCCTTTCAGGTGGCACTGCTATATAACGCCTTTAAAGAACGTGTCCTTGCAAAAGCCCATCCATTAACCCTATTGCAACTCCCTGAACATTCCGTTCCAAAAACAGAAGTGGTAAAGGAGACAATCCGGGAGCTTCTATTAAAAATCCATCCAGACAAAGTGACTCCAGCACTTAATGAAGAAGCCGCCGCGCTTTTCATCTGCCTAAAGAAAGCCGAAGAATTGGTCACTCAGATCATCACCGCAAACGATCCAAGTGTCGTTTTTGTTACCTAGAGATCCTTAACAAGGCCCCCTAGCGTAAAATGAATTTTTATGAAAAACTTCTGCTGTTTGTGTTTTGTAGAATTTGCGACTGTTCTCGGTTAACTCCCGTCCTCGATCTCGGCATGCAGCCCTGGGGCAACCACTTTCTCACAAAAGAGCAGATTGGCACCGAGCCCTTCTATCCCCTTCGACTCATGGTCTGTGAGCAGTGCGCAGCCGCCCAACTCGACTACACAGTCAAGAAAGAGATCCTCTTCACCAATAGCAGCGCCACTCGCACCTCTACCGCCCACTTCAAACAACTAGCCTGCTCCGTTAATGAACGCTTCTTCAAAGACCAGCCCAAAAAATCGGCCTTAGATATCGGATCGAACACCGGCATTCAGCTCCAAGCCTTCCAAGAGCTCGGTTACAACGTTCTAGGTGTCGAATCCTCTCGCTCAACCGCCCAGATCGCCATCGAACAGGGCGTCCCCACACTCCCCGCCTTCTACAATCTCACCACCGCCAATCAAATTGGCCAATCTTTCGACGTCATCAATGCATCCCAAGTCTTCTGCCACCTTGAAGAGCTCCACTCCGTCTCTGAAGCCATCGCCAAATATCTCAAACCAAACGGAGTCTTCGTCGTCCAGTTCCTATACATGCACTCCATCTTGGAGACCACCGCCTTCGACCGCATCCACCACGAGCATCTTCTCTACTACACACTCAAAACCATCAGCCATCTACTCAACCGCCATGGCCTCCAACTCTTCGACGCTGAACTCTCCTCCATCCACGGCGGCTCCATCATCGGCTACGCCTCCCACTCCCGCGAGCCAACTCCCCGACTCCAGAAGCTTATGCAAGAAGAGGAACTCTCCGGCTGCAATAACCTCATCGCCTATCAGCTCTTCGCCAATCGCGTCCAAGCCCTCAAACAAGAGAACCTCTCCTTCCTCGAAGAGCGAAAACGAGCCAACCAGCGGATTGTTGGTCTAGGCGCATCTGCCAAAGCCAATACCCTCCTCAACTACTTTGGCATCACTAGCGACACCATCGAGTGCCTCGTAGAAAAGAAGCGCCAACACGCCGGCCTCTTTAGTCCAGGCACCCATCTCCCCATCTTCCTCGAACAGGAGGCCCCCAAGCCCGACCTCTACTACGTACTCCTCCAGCGCTCTCGCCAAGAGCTTCTCAACAGCAGTATAGCCTTCTACCACCCACTCCAACCAAAAGAGTCCCTATGCATATCCTGATCACAGGCGCCACTGGGTTCCTAGGTCGCTTCCTCGCTCCATTTCTCCGCCAACAGGGCCACACCACTGTCGAGCTCTCGTCAATCAGCTGTGACCTCTGCAACCCCAACGCCCTCGATCCTTGGAGTTCCCACAAATTCGACCAGATCTACCATCTCGCCGTCTGGATGCAAGCGGGCGACTTCTGTCTTAAAACTCCCGCGGAGCAGTGGCTCATCAACCAGAAGATCAATACGCACATGCTCGACTGGTGGCACCTCCATCAGCCCCAAGCGCTCCTTATTGCCATGGGAACCAGCTGCTCCTACGACCCCGCGTATCCCCTCGCAGAGAGCCACTACCTCCAAGGCCTCCCCATCGATAGCCTCTTCGCCTACGGCATGACCAAACGCATGCTCCTCACCGGGCTCATGGCCATCCATCAGCAGTGGAAGCTCAACTACCTCTATCTCATCCCCTCCACTCTCTACGGCGGCGGCTACCATACCGATGGACGTCAGCCTCACTTCATCTTCGACCTCGTCCGCAAAATCCTCCGCGGCAAGAGCCACAACGAGCCTGTCATCCTCTGGGGCGATGGCGAACAAAAGCGGGAGATCATCCATGTTGGCGATTTCGTCCGCACCATGGTTCAGCTCGCCGCCACCCATCGCAACCAAGTCATCAATATCGGCGCCGGCAAAGAGCACTCCATTAAAGAGTTCGCCCAGGCCATCTGCTCCCTCACAGATTACCCCTTCGACAAGATCCATTTCGATCTCACCCGCTACGTAGGTACCCGCTCCAAAGTTCTACTCATCGACAAACTCACACAGCTCCTTCCCCACTACACTCTCCGCCCCCTCAATGAGGGGCTACAAGAAATGATCGACTGGTACAATAAGTGAAAACAGTATTCACGATCTCGACCTCTTTCCTCACAGAGGTCGGACACGACCGCGCCTACCATACCTCCCTCCAGAATGCCTTCCAAAACCTCGGCTACCGCGTCTTCACCTTCATCCCACTCGCCTGCCGAGCCACTAATCTTCCGCCCAACTGGATCTCCTTCTTCCGCCGCTCCCGCCTCCTAGACTACCTCCGCCTCCTCAAACGCGACGTAGATATTCTCTTCCTGGAAAGTTATGGCCTTTCAGAGCTCTTCGCGCTCTTCATTGCGCTTCTCATCCGCCGCCGCCATCTCGCGCTCTGGCAAGTCATCCGCGACTCCCGCAGATCCAGAACCCATGCCCTCATGTCGCACCTCCTCCGCTGGACCCTCCGCGGCAACTACCACCTCTTCAGCGACAGCGCTCTCGTTATCCGCGCTTTCAAGCAGCCCATGACGCTACTGCCCATCCCCCACACCCCACTTCCCGGCACTACACGCTCTTCTGATAAAGTGTCGCTCTGGCTCCCCGGCGCCCCCCGCGCCGAAAAAGGACTCCAACAGCTCCACACCTTCTGCCGCTCCAAAGATCCCACCCTACGCCAAATGAAGCTGTTTCTGAGTCCGACCCCCTTGTTCGACACGCCCCTCGATATTGAAATCCAGTGGGTACCCACGGCCCTCTCCCGAAAAGACTATTGCCAGCTCTTCCACGAAGTTGACATTCTCCTCTTCCCCTACGATCCGCTATTGTATGCAACCAGAACCTCTGGGCCATTCGTCGAAGCGATTACCCTAAATAAATGCGTCTTTACCCGAAATGGCAGCTGGCTTGCCCATGAACTGCGTCAGCACGACTTGTCAGAATGTATTCTCGATTGGGATGCGCCTTTGGCGCCTACACAAATGCTAGCCGTGTTTTATGATGAAACGGTGCGCGAGAAACGCGCTAAGATGTATCGCGCCTATAAAGAGTTCCATAATGAGGAGACCTTCCAGAAGTCTCTAAAAAGCTGCCTGGTCTGATCTACGGCCACACCAAAAGAGTCCAGCTATACCCCTTCCAGCTCAAAAACCAAATCTTGAGGTTGTTTGTGGTTTTTCTCCGCTCATTGAGCAATTTCAATTATTGCACTTCGAACTTGAATTGGCGGACTCAGCATGTTAAGGCTCCTTGTTGAAGCTGTACATGCTACAGAATTATTTGCTCACAAGTCAAAATATTTTCTTAGCGCTTGTGGGTATCGACAAGCTCTTAAGAGACCTTAAAGACTCCCTCTCGGAATCGACTCAGATGGGCAGAAACCGAACAGATTGCCTTTTGAATCCCCCTCATAGTAAACTCCTCCCACAATGAATCGCTTTTTGCCATTTCTAATCGCAACTGTCGTTTCTCTTCATGCACAAGAAGCTGAAGAGATCGCGGCATTGACCTTTCCATCGTCTACAGCACTAGAGAAAATCGAACTGCCACCACTCCCTACTCTGCCTTCTTATAAGAGTCCTGGTATAGCGACTGCCTTGTCGATTATTCCTGGGCTGGGACATCTCTACTTGGGAGAGACCAAAGAGGCGTTTGCGATTGCGGGGAGCTTTGGCGCGGGAGCAGGGGTAATCGCTCTATCCGACTACTCACAATATACTGCTAAAACTACGGGGGTTATGGCTTGCGAGACGGCGTGGTGTTACGGGATCTATGCGGCCTATCGAGATGCGCGACTGCATAACACAGGTGTCGATTACTCTTACAAGATGCCTACAGATAGCTTTAGCGATCTATCTCAAGCTCCATTCAATTTTAGAGTTCTGAAGAAACCGGAGGTGTGGGGTGGGTTCTTAGGCGCTGTGGCTGCAGCTGCAGGGGTAGGTTATCTGCATAAGGGCCACTCAAACAGCGTTTCGCACAAGGTAACGGATATGATGTTGCCCATACGGGCGTTTTCTGTTGGGATT
>CAZEZK010000100.1:0-4490 GCA_964516935.1 uncultured bacterium | reverse complement strand
GCTTGAAAACTACGCCAGGGTGCCTTTCAGGTGGCACTGCTATATACTCCTTCCACGTTCAAGGAGGACAGGCTCCTTCTCGGCGGGGTAATTCGCGAGCTGCTCATCATTGAAGAAGCAGCCAATGCAGTATCTCCCGCAGTAAAAGCGACAATCGATATCCCCTGGAAACAGGTGATCGGAATGCGCAATCAACTAATCCATGGCTATTTTGACGTTAGCCATCGAATTATATGGAGCACGATCAACGAAGATATTCCTAAGCTCATCGCTCAGTTAGAAAAGGCCTTTTTAACAAGGCACGGGTAGTACATGCACTACCTGATCGATGGTTATAACTTCCTGTTCGCCTGTATTGACTCTAAAAAGGAGTTGCGCTCCCAGAGACAACTAGTCATCTCCTCTCTCCAACAGAAATTTTCCGATCTTGATCTGGAAGGAACTATCGTCTTCGACGGCTCACAGCCTCGCGGCGAGCAGAGCGGTCTCTCCTATAAAAGCCCTCTAGTCATCGCCTACTCCTTTGCAGGCGAAACCGCTGACCAGTACATCATCGAAAAGATCGAGGGCTTCTCAAGACCCTCTGAGCTGACTCTCGTCACCAATGACAAGCTACTCTCCTCCACAGCCAGAAGCCACAAAGCCCACGTGATGGACATCATGGTCTTTTTGCGCTTTTTAGAACGGAAACAGGAGCGCCGGCACGATCCCGATCAGAAGCTCACCGAAGAGACCAAATGGGATTACGATAGGCTGCTCAAGATCTTTGAAGAGCGCGATTCCAAGAACCTCAATTAATTCAAAAGATCTTGCAAAAAACTCACCCGAAAAATTAAAACAATCAGATGGATATTTATGATTATTCAAAATAACGGACTGCAGTTAGACACGAGGACATTTCATTCGACACTAGCGCCTACCGTCCAGAATGCCACTTGGCTATACGACCGTTTAGAAATCATTCGCCAAAAACATCTCGGAGATCGCGATCCTCTATCCATCTGCCTAAGGACATGGATAAAAGATACCCAAAAATTTCTGAAGAATGCGCAAATGATCACTCATGAGCAGGTCGCACAACTGGGGCAACGCCTACAGACGCTCTTCGACCGGATATTGGTAAACCCTATTGATGAAGCGCCGCTACAAACCCCCAGACTTGTCAATGGTATGCCGTGGGAGGATTGGATGTTACATACCCTTCTTCCGGGTGATCCCGATCCCCTAAACGAAGACCTATTCTTAAATGCCGGTGTCCCACACCTCTTCGCTCGAGAAGTACTCCATCTATTCCGCTTTATTGAGGTGGAGACGGAAGAGGATCTCCATATATGAACGTCCAAGACTACATCAAATTCCGAGCTCAAGGCGGTACATTAGATGCGCTCAAAGAGGCGCAGAAACAGTGCTACATGGATGAGCTTGCGAACCAGATCAACAGCACTATCCCAACACTGATCCGCAACCAGAACAATATCTCGCAGGTGGTCCAGGAGGGGGTAGAACTTGCTAGCAAGAAGAGCGAACTACTGGAGCTTGCAAATGAGCAGCTAAAGAGCATCAGAGAGAACCTGGTGAAGATCACTGAAGAGCAGTCTAAGCTTACAAAGATTGCTAAGGAACTGAAGGAGGACATCACCGAAAAGGAGATGAAAAAACAAATCCTGCAGAGCCGCCTACTCGAGTTCAAAGCCGAACTGAAGCACAGAAAAAAGACCCCCACCCAGCTCGAACAGGACTTGACTGCCATTGGCAATAAGATCAGTCAAGGGCCGGCCAATAACCGTCCACCGAAAGAGTCTAAGGAGCTTCCCAAGGTCCACGAACAGGCCAAAGAGATTAACAATTCAAAGTTCCGCGGCAAAGAGCTGACAGAAGAGAGCCAAAAGAGCGTCGATGAGATTACCAGACAGAAGGCAATCCTCATCGCCAAAATGGGCAATATAGAGAAAATCCCCACTCCGGCGAATATTGCTTGGAAAAAGCTGGGAAAGTCTACCGACGAACACAATTTCTAGATATTTTTTACAGAACAGGTTTTTACGCCGCGGAAGGTGAGCTCCTCGATCGTGAAGGCAAACTCCTCCACCTCTACCTCTTCGCCTTTTACGGGCAGGTGGCCTGCCGCCTCACAGAGCAGATCGCTGAGAGTCTGGTCGGGCTGGGTGCCGATGGAGGCCTGGAACTCTCGATTAAACTCCCCTACAGTCATCGATGCGGAGAGGGTGCGCTCAACGAAAAGACGCGGGCGAGACTCTTCAGTATCTTCTTCTTCGCCGAAGATCTGCGCCAGGATCTGGTCGAGTGTGAGCAGACCACAGGCGCGACCTGATTCTTGTAGAATAACGGCAGCACTCTGATTGTTACTGCGGAACTGCTCCAAGATCCGGAGAATCGAGCTACTCTCAATCACGAACCAAGGAGGACGAGAACCCTCATGGACGGCAGCACTCTCTGGGAGGGCCAGCAAGTCACGGATCTGTACTACACCGGTAATGCGGTGACGTACATGGTGATAGAGTGGAATGACGGGCGGTAATTGACCGGAGGGTAGCTGATGGCGCAGATCAGCAAGCGAACTCTCTTCGGGAATCATAAAGAGATGGTTGAGCGGGATCATAATATCGCGCGCTGTAAGGCTCTTTAAGGAGAAGATCCGACTGACTACAGCATTCCACTCTTCCTCTACCTCCTCATGCTCCTCAAAAGCCGCGCGCACCTCATCGCGAGAGAGGTAGAGCGAGAGCTCTTGCGGAGTCCCGATGCAACGGTGGATCAGCCGAGAGAGGGCGTCAAAGGCCCAAATCAGTGGGGATAAAATCCTGGTGAGAACCATCATCCAAGGTACGAGGGCCATAGCTATCCGCTCCGGATGGCTGCGTCCCGCAAACATTGGTACCAGCTCAGCAAAGACAACGACAATGATGATCTGAGAGAGCGGAGCGAGATCTGGGTTCCATCCCATCGACTCATACCAGCGACGCGAACACTCCGATCCGATCTGCAGAGCAGTTAATATGCCGATGAGCGTAGTGCCAAAGAGGCGCGAGGGGCGCTCAATCAGGTAGTGGAGCCAGCGAGCGCGGCGACGGTTGAGACTGACATAGTAGTGGAGGCGGACGCGGTGAAACGAGACGCAAGCCATCTCAAAGAGCGCAATGATCGCCTGTATGAGCACGCAGAGAAGTGTCATCCCTAGAAAAAAAGTCATTTGAGCCGCCGTACATAGAGGCGTCGGATCCGGTTGGGGTCTGCTGCTAATATGTAAAACAGGAGCCGATCTGTCTCATATTTAGCTCCGGCAGCTGGGATATCCCCCATCTGTTCGATCAGCCAGCCCCCAAGCGTCATATTTCCCGCTTGGGACTGGAGGGGAACCCCCAGCAGCGCCTGAAAATCGGCCAGCTCTAACTTACCACTGGCAATCAGAACATCGTCGCCGGAACGAGTGTAGAGGTTGCCCTCATCACGCTGATCGGCAATCTCACCAACGACTGCCTCGATCAGATCCTCTTGAGTAACGAGACCGGAGAGGGATCCATACTCATCGACAATGAGCGCCAGACTTTCTCGTCTCTCGCGGAGCTGCCAGAGCAGCGTCCCCGCACGCGTTACCTCAGGTGCATAGAAAGGCTTGCGAAGGAATGAAATCAGCTGAGAGGGCTGCTGAATCTGATGCATCTTGGTAAAGTAGAGACGCGCTGATACGACTCCAAGCAGCTTGTCTAGACTGCCGTCGCAGACAGGCACTCGAGTACATTCCCGTTCCACAAAGAGCTGCGTCAGCGCCGACAGCGGCTCCTGCACATCATAAAAGAGGATCTCCTCACGCGGGCGCATGATCTCACGCACAGTCGCCTTCTGCAGGGTCAGTGCTCCCTCGATCAGACGACACTCCTGCTGGAGCAGCACGCCTTTAGACTCAGAGGTCTTCAGCACATAGATCAGCTCCTCCGAGGAGATCTCCGGATCCTCACGCAGGAAGAAAAAGAGCCCCCTTGAAAGGTAGCCAGTCCACTTTGTCAAATAGTGACGCACCGGCCCCAGCATGCTCGTCATCCAATTCACTGAGGGAGCCGCTCTATAGGCGACCTTCTGGTTATAGGGAAGTGCAAGCGACTTTGGGATGATCTCGGCAAAGATCAGCGTAACAGCCAAAGGAACTCCTACCCGCAGGGACCAGTCAGGAAAATCGTCGAACATCGTAGAGAAGACGTTCTGAATGAGAATATTGGCAAAGGTGTTGACGATCAGGAGCGTCACCAAGATCTCCCGAGGCCGCTCCATTAGTTTGGAAATCCCCTGCAGTCGCAAATCAGAGCTTTTGCGATAGGTCTTTAGAGAAAGCGGCGAAAGAGAAAAAAATGCAGTCTCCACTGCAGAGGCATAGGCTGAAGCGGCAAGGAAACAGATCAGTAAAAGAATTAGAGCCATGTTATACCAAATATCAGAAATAACGTGCAGTTTGAGTGCGTCAAATCGCCGGGGTT
>CAZEZK010000099.1:0-4559 GCA_964516935.1 uncultured bacterium | reverse complement strand
AGTAGGCGCCTCGTGAGAATCCCATCGAGATCGTCAATTGCACCGTACTTCCAATAAAGGCACCTGCCGCTCCTTGTGGTGTAAAGGCGCCGACGAATATTTGCTTAAAGATCCCTGGAAGATCTGTTAGGTGATGTAGCAGAATCCAGCTCCCCATGGCCAGGTAGCAGAGGATAAAGAGAGGGATTAGGGCACTGCAGACCTCTCCCACACGGCGCACTCCTCCAAGGCTCACTAATACAACGGCTATCAGCAGAAGCGCAACCGTCCAATTCTTATCCCAGTTCCAGTTGGAGGCGATACTGTTGGTCATGATATTGAACATGAAGAACTCCACACCGTAGATGCAGAGTAGTATGCAGACCAACGGCGCGATCCATTTTACTTTGTATGCGTGGGGCAAAAAATACATCGGGCCGCCATCGTAGCCGTTCGATTCATTACGCACTCGATAGCGCAGCCCCAGATAGACTTCGCTGTACTGCAGCAGCATGCCGAATAGAGCTCCCACCCAGGTCCAGAAAAGTGCTCCCGGGCCGCCGATCTGCACTGCAGTGGTGATGCCTGCAATATTGCCAATGCCAATCATGCCTCCGATTGCCGCGAAGAAGGTCTTTAGAGGATGGACACCAGCGCCCGGGCCGCTGCGCTCGACAAAGAAGGTGTAAAAAGAGTGGAAGATCGCAGGGAATTTGCGAATCTGAAAGAAGCGGGTGCGGAGGGAGAAGTAGCCCCCCAGGCCGACGATAAACGCGAAGCCGATGTATCCCCAGATGAATTCATTGAGGATCTCGAGGAGTTGAAAAAAGGAGTCCATGCCTTCCTTTCACAGTATGTGAAGGGAGTCATGACGTCAAGATTTGTGGAATCGAGCGCACAGCCTCTTCCATGGGAATAATCTGGATATTGTCTCTGTATTCGCGTTGCTGCCCTCCGTAAAAAATAAATAGTTTAGCTTCAGGATAATCCTCAGCAAAGGTGCGCATTGCAGTGAGATCTTTAGAGTGAATCGTATGGGAACGTTTTACTTCGATGGCGATCAGTCCACGAGGGCCATAGAGAATAAAGTCTATTTCAAGATCTGTGCTTGTTCGCCAGTAATGCAGTTCATATTCCAATTCTAAATAGTCATTTACTGCTACGAGTTCTTGATAGACCAATGTTTCTAGAGCAGCGCCATCGATCTCTTCTGGTTTATCTAGGAGGCCTGTAGGACGAATTGCGCGAAATACGCCCACATCGAAGAAATAAAATTTCGGATGGCCAATCGTTCGCCGTTTGGCCCGTTTTGTAAATACTGGAAGGGTATTTGCTAGCAACAGATCTTTGAGAATATCAAAGTAATGGGATACGACTTTGCGATCGACCATTGCCTCTCGCGCCACATCAGTAATTGTTAAAACAGCTCCTTGAGAAAAACTGGCTGTTTCTAAAAAACGGGCAAATGCACCTAAATTACGCGTTAAACCTTCTTGCTGAATCTCTTCTCGCAAATAGGTGCCGATATAAGATTCTAGATATTTTTGGGGGGATTCTTCCGAGAAAGTTGCGGGTAGATGGCCATATTGGAGCGCATGCTGTAGAGAAAAATCGGTTCCCAACTCCTGACAGGTCAGGGGGTGCATTTTATAAGTAAGCGCACGCCCGGCCAATAAGTTAACACCCCTACGGCGCAATCGGCGAGCGCTCGATCCTGTCAAAATGAATTTATACCCCTTCCCTTCAATCAGACGGTGCACTTCGTTTAGTAGATCGGGCACTCGCTGCACTTCGTCTAGAATAATCCAATCGCGGAAATCAGGGGGGATGAGTGCCGCAAGGCGATCAGGTCGAGAACTGAAATCGAGATATATCGCTGCATCCAAAAGGTCGAAGTAAATCGCATTGGGGAAAGAGGCCTTTAGCCAATGAGTTTTTCCTGTCCCTCGAGGGCCGAAAAGGAAAAAACTCTTAGATTTGGGGTGTTTTAGTAATCTGGAATACATTATTCCATTTTACATGTTTTTTTGGAATAAGCAACTCCATTTTGCAAGTTACTTGTGTTTAGGTGTATACTCCTTCCAGCTCAAAGGCACCCAAGAGGCTTTGAATCAATCCTCTTATGCGATTCCGTTTTTCTCAAGAAAGGCATCTTTCCAGTAATAGTTGTTCAATAGCCCGCTTGGATCTCGTCCCATGAGGAGATAAGCGAGATAAAGCGCTTCTACTGAAGAGAGGCCAGCCTCAGAGTCGGGGCAGCCGGTCTGTTTGCGAGGATAGGCTGTACGGTAGCCCTCAGGCAGGCTGCGGCCCTCTATGAACGGCGATAGCTGTCTCTCCATACGGGCTGCTAGATTCCAGGTCGCATCGAGGATCAGAAGACCGAGGTCTCGGTCGGTAGGGGTCAGAGGGGGGGCTCCTACCTTAAGAAGAACATACCCAGTTAGGTCGGGAAGGGGCTGGTCGGGGTAGCTATAAAAGTCGATATCGGGGCGCCCTTTCAATGGCTGGAGAGAGCACTTATGTAGATTTTCGCGGCGGTGGCGCCAGATCAGAGTTTTCACTTAGGGCCTGACTGGAGTGAGCAGTTCATGAGGGAGCTCTTTAAGGAAGGGGGAGGGGGCAGATGGACCGGTATGGCCATAGCGCATGCGGGTGCGGGCCATACTCAAAGTGAGATATTTACAGGCGCGGGTGATTCCCACATAAAATAGTCTGCGCTCTTCCTCAACTCCGGTTTGTACCATGCTCTTTTCGTGAGGTAGAATCCCTTCTTCGAGACCGATGAGGAAGCATGCGGGGAACTCGAGCCCTTTGGCGCTGTGGAAAGTCATTAGCTGAACCCGATCGGTCGAGCGCGGTTTGCCCTCGATGCGGGGCGGCTGGTAGAAGAGCATCGTCTCAGTGATGAAGTGGGCGAGAGAGCGGTCAGCTTCGGGTGTATCCTGCTCGTACTGAGCTAGGGAATTGACAAACTCCTGAGCGTTTTCCCACTTGAAGAGACGCGCCTCGTCGCTTTTTGTCTCCTCCTCAATCGCTTTTCGGTAGTTGACTGCATCGATGAACCAGGTGAGCGATTCGGAGAGAGGCTGTTTTGAGGCAAAGCGGTTGGCGGCGCTGCTGATTAGGTCGACAAAACTCTTGATCCCTTTGATTGCACGGGGGTGGTTGGGGAGGAGACGTCGATCGGCGGCGATCTCTTGGAGAATCCTCCATAGAGGGATATTTTGAGAGCGACTGATTTGGGAGAGCTCGTCTACGACGAGGTCAGAGATGCCACGGCGGGGGACGTTGATGATTCGTAAGAGCCCCTCTTGGTCGGTTGGATTGCTGATGGTGCGCAGGAAAGAGAGTAGGTCTTTGATTTCGCTGCGGGCAGAAAACTCGAGACCGCCGAAGATCTCATAGGGGATCCCGCGCAACCATTGCTCACCATTATGCCAGGGAGTTTGCATCAGAGCGGTCTCGACGACACGAGAGAGAGCATTCGAGCGGTAGAGGATTGCTATATCGCGGAACTTGAGGTTGTGCTCTTCGCGGAGTTTGAGGATGCGACGCACGATGGCTTGCGCCTCCTCGATATCTGATGCAGCGTTGAAGATCTCGATCGGATCGGAGTGGCTTTTAGAGCTCCAGAGAATCTTGTTATGACGCTGCTTATTATTCTGGATTACTTTGTTGGCCATCGCCAGGATGTTAGGAGAGGATCGATAGTTTTGTTCTAGGCGGACGGTGTGGTCTGCGCGGAAATTTAAAATATGACTTACGTGAGCGCCGCGCCAGCCGTAGATCGATTGGTCATCATCACCGACGACGCAGAGGTTATTGGAGCGAGCGGAGAGTAGCTCTGCTAAGCGGAACTGGGCGTGGTTCGTATCTTGATACTCATCGATCATCAGGTAGCGGTAGCGATCCTGGAATTGGCTTAGGACGTCGGGGTGCTCTATAAAAAGGCGGATTGTAAGAGAAAGTAGATGGTCAAAGGTAACTGCATTATAGGCTCGCAGCATCCCCTGCAGGCGGAGGTAGAGTTCTTTAGAGAAGCTGTCGGGCCAGTCGACCTTGTCGATCTCCTGTTCGGAGAGACCCTGATTGACCGCGTCTTGGATAAGCGCCATGGTTGGACCGAGGGGAGGGAGCTCCTGGCAGTTAAGGAGATCTTTGGCGAGCTGATTGACTAAGCGGTGGAGATCCTTTTCGTCGTAGAGGCTAAACTGGTTCGTGTAACCGAGCTTGTGAATGTGGCGGCGCAAAACCTGCATACAGAAGCTGTGGAAGGTGGAGAGAGTTACCTCTTTTCCACGCTCTGTGCCAATTAATTTTTGTACCCGCTCGCGCATCTCGCCAGCGGCTTTATTGGTAAATGTGAGCCCCATGATTGCTGAGGGGGAGACGCCAAGCTCTTGAATCAAGTGGGCGATGCGATTTACGATAACGCGGGTCTTGCCGCTTCCAGCGCCAGCGAGTACGAGAAGACGCCCTTCAACAGAGTGGACTGCTTTTTCTTGCTCTGAGTTTAGCTTCATATATACTCCTTCCAGTTCAAAGGCACCCAAGAGGATTGATTCAAAGCCTCGGGG
>CAZEZK010000098.1:0-4695 GCA_964516935.1 uncultured bacterium | reverse complement strand
ACCCCGAGGCTTTGAATCAATCCTCTTGGGTGCCTTTGAACTGGAAGGGGTATATCATTCGTAGAAAACTCATGTGGGTTGCAAGGGAGCTGGCTCCATTGCTGGGATCAGAAGGGCAGAGCCCTTCTATAGCTCGTTGAAGAAGGCCTCTGAGGAAGGAGCTCTTCCCAAGAAATCGATCAGCATCTGGTTGGGATCGCGACCTCCGCCATGGCGTAGAATCGTCTCCACATACAGGTTGCCCATCTTTGGATTTGTAAGCCCTTCTTTGCGGAGTTGTTCAAAGATATCGAGAGCAAACACTTTGGACCAGGCGTAGGAGTAGTATTTTGCGGCATACATCGGCATGCCTAGATGCCCAAAGGAGAGGTGCCAATTGTCTGTCTCTTCAAAAGAGCAGTAGGGGAGCATCTCGGTCTGGAGAGAGTGCGCAATCTGCTTAGGATTGTTAGCGACATCTCGGTAGAGCGCGAGAGAGAGGGCTGCCTGGTAGCACTGTCTTTGGAAAAAATAGCCGATACCAAACTGCTTTGCGCGGATTAGTTGGTCAATTTGCTCGTCGGAGAGGGGCTCTCCGGTCAGATAGTGTGAGCTGATGCGCTTGAGGACCACCGGATCCCAAACAAACTCTTCGAGAAGCTGAGAGGGGAGCTCGACAAAATCGACCTTCGTCTCGGTACCGCAGAGTGTGCAAAATTCGCTAGCGCCCATCGTATCGTGTATGGCGTGGCCAAACTCATGGAAGAAGGTGGCAACTTCGTTGTGAGTCAGGAATGGCCTGGTGAAGTTGGCTACAATTCCGCTGACCGCTGGATGGCGAGGGCCGCCGGGAGGAGAGAATGCGGGAATGAGAGGCGTGTCGCAGGCGTGGGTGTATTTGCCTTCGCGGGGGAAGATGTCGAGCAGGATGATGCTGAGCAGCTGGTTGGAGTGGTCGCGTACTTCAAGAGCTTTCATGTCTGGAATCGGTATCGAGTGGCTCACCTCTCGGATGGAGAGGCTAAAGAATTCTTCGTAGAGATTGAGGAGCTTGCGCAGTGTCTCTTCCAGCGGGAAATATTCGGAGATTTTTGTCTGGTCGATGGAGAAATGGCGCTTCTTATATTCGCTAAATAGGAAGGGGAGGTCGGAGAGTTTTATCGTGGAAGCATCGGGGGCGATTTGCTGGAATTCCCAATTAGCTCTCTGTTGTGAGCGCTGAAAGAGGTCTGTTAGAAACTGGTCAACGACATCGACGGATTTCGCCATCTGATCGGAAATGTCATAGGCAGCGAAATTGGGGTAGCCAAAGAGTTTGGCAAACTCATCGCGCTTGGCGCTGAGCTTGGTAAGGATCGCCTCATTTTGTGGAGCGCCGCGGTTGCTAAAGAGGTCATAGAATGCCGCGCGAGTCTCTGGAATAGAGCAGTCTCGCATGAGAATGCTATAGGTGGGGTAGTCGGGGATGAGTCTCACCTCTCCCTTTTCATTGATTGGGTGTGCATTGATCCAGCTGTCACTGAGTCCAGTAAGCGTCTCTCGGGGGACGAAGAGAGGAGTTGGATCTTCTTGGATGTTGCGTTCGAAGAGAGCTCCTAATGCGAGAATCTCTTTGCGGAGTCCAAGCGCGCGAGTGCGATCTTCGCCACTGAGCTGCAGTCCCTGGTGGCGAAACCCGGAGAGGAGGTGTTTGTAGTAGTAGTGCTCCTCTTCTCGTTGCGGCTCTGGGATTGATTGGCAGATCGTATAGATTTCTGGATGCTGCTCATAGGCATCGAGTAGAGCTGCATCGATCTTCTCCATCACTCGCATTGCGCAGTCGCGAACCGTTTTGTCTGGGTGGATTTGGATAATATATTCACAGCGCCAGTGGGTGAGATTCTTTAACCTCCCCTGAAGTAGATCCCAGGTGCGGATCGTGTTGTCGAAGGTGCGCTCTTCAATCGTAAGGAATTTAGCGAGTCCTTGCTGGAATTCTATAACAGCATCGTCAGCCATCTTCTCTACAGCCTGTTCAGTCATGGGGAGCCAAGCGGTGATGTCATCAGCTTGTCGGATCGTCGGAAATGAGGCGAATAGAGCTAGGAGCAGCATAGGGTTCCTATTAAGGTTTGGTGGTTTTGGCTTTCAACATGTACCTGTTGGAAGGTGCCGACGAGCGATTCATCGCCCGGCAATATGATCTTTTGCCAGCAGCGGGTGCGTCCTTTGACGACATTCTCATCGCGGTTCTTGCGCTCTACGAGTACCTCATAGGTTTGGCCTAACATCTTCTTGCGATCTTCCATCTCGATTTCGCTCTGGAGTTTCAAGAGGCGTTGGAGGCGATCCTGCTTTACTTCTTCAGGGATATCGTCTTCCCAACGCATTGCAGGGGTTCCTTTGCGGGGGCTGTAGGCGAAGAGGAAGCCGACCGAATAGCGCACCTGTTTCATCACATCGTAGGTCTCTTGGAACTCCTCTTCGGTCTCTGTGGGGAAGCCGACGATGATGTCGGTACCGAGAGAGACGTTAGGTACTGTGGCGCGTAGCAGTTCTACCTTTTCGAGGTACTGCTCTTTTGTGTAGATGCGGTGCATCTTGCGCAGGATACGGCTGGAGCCCGACTGGATGGGGAAGTGGACGAATTCACACAGGGAGGGGAGGTCGCGGATTGCCTGGATTAACTCGCGGGTGATGTCGATCGGATGGGAGGTCATAAAGCGGACGCGTCCCATGCCGGGGATCGCATCGATGCGAGCTAGGAGGTCATGAAATAGACAACCCCATTCAGGGTGGTCTTTGCCGTAGCTGTTGACGTTCTGGCCGAGAAGGGTGATCTCCTTGTAGCCCTGGTTAATGAGCTGTCTGCACTCTTCGAGGATGCTCTCCGGTGGGCGAGAGGCCTCGGGGCCGCGCGTATAGGGGACGACGCAGTAGGTGCAGAACTTATTACAGCCGCGGATAATTGAGACGAGCGCTTTCACAGAATGGTCGCGCTTCGCCTCAAGGTAGTTGATGTTTTCTGTCCACTCATCATCGGTGCGGCAGACTGGCTGGCCGGTATAGAGCACCTCATCTATTGTGCTGCCTAGATCGGCTAGATTATTGGTGCCTAGAACAAAATCGATGTGTGGAAATTTTTTTAGAAGAGCCGATTTTTTGGCGACGGCCATACAGCCAGTGACGCCAATCATAGCGTGCTGTTTCTTACCGCGTCCGAGCTTACCTAATTTGCCCATCACTTTGCGCTCTGCGAGGTCGCGGATGGAGCAGGTGTTAAAGATGAGGAGATCGGCGCTCTCTTCATCAGGAGCTGGGCGAAGGCCGCGTTTTGCTAGTTGCCCCGCGATGACCTCGCTATCCAGCTCATTCATTTGGCAGCCATAGGTTCGAACAAAATAGGATTTCAGTTCACTCATGGTCCCCGAGAATAACAGTGGGTTGCAAATAAGGAAAGGGATCGGGCATGCGGGATAATCGGATTTCCGCTAGCATGACGGCATGAAAAAAATTGAATCTCTTTTTATCGGTTATGGAGCTCTGCTGGTTCTCCTTGGAGGAATAGGCTGGGTGATGTCTCACAGCATGGTCTCTTTTCTCGCGGGCGGAGGTTCAGGCCTTGCGCTGATGGTGTGTGGATGGCTCTTAGTGCGAGGAAAGCGAGCAGCGCTCTATATGGGCACGGCTGTACTGCTGATGTTGTGTGGCGTATTTGGAGCGCGGTATGCGGCTCAAGGGAAGATGTTGTCGCTTGTGCTATTTAGCACAAGTGCGATTGAACTTGTGCTAGGAACGAGAGCGATTCTTAGAAAGCCAACTAGTCAGCTCTAGCGTGAACTTCGCTAGACTTGAAGAAGAAGGCGATTTCAGATTTCGCTGTTTCAGGACTGTCTGATCCGTGGATTGCGTTGCGATCAATGCTGGTCGCAAAGTCTGCTCGGATGGTTCCGGGAGATGCTTTCTCTGGATCGGTGGCACCCATGATTTTGCGATTGCGGCTAATCGCAGCTTCACCTTCCAATACCATTATCACCACAGGACCTGAAGTCATAAACTCGACTAGTTCTGAGAAGAAGGCACGCTCTTTATGCACTGCATAAAAAGACTTTGCTTGCTCGGGAGTGAGCTGCACCATTTTCATGGCGACGACGCTGAGTCCTTCTCGCTCAAAATATTCGATAATGTTGCCGATCTGATTTTGACTCACGGCGTCTGGCTTGATAATTGAAAGGGTTTGTTCTAATGTTTGAGTCATAGTTCGTGTCATTTGAATCACTCCGGTGCGAGTCTAACGCACCCAGAAATAAATCTCACGAAAAGAATTTACAAGGCTGAAGCTAAATGAGTTATGGGGGCTATCCTGACTTAACTTTTGTACGACGCATCTTGGTGATCAAGATGAGGCACTTAGGCGATGTGCTGCTCACAACCCCTCTATTTTCTGCTTTACAAGCCGCTTTACCCCAGGCGCAGATCGATGGCTGTGTCTATTCGGACTGTGCCTCAGTGCTACAGAACCATCCGGCGATCCGCTCTCTCCTGTGCGTTGATCGCTGCTGGAAAAAGCTCTCCCTGTTTCAGCGCCTGCGCAAGGAGTTATCTCTCCTCCGGCAGATCCGCAGCAACCACTACGACCTAGTGATCCAGCTCACAGAGGGGGACCGTGGCGCTATTATGGCTCGAGTTTCAGGTGCCCCGGTTCGGGTCGGTTGGTCCAATAGTAAAAAATCGAGT
>CAZEZK010000097.1:0-5060 GCA_964516935.1 uncultured bacterium | reverse complement strand
ATTCAACCGCGAGAGCTTTCAATTCAACCCTCTTGGGTGCCTTTGAGCTGGAAGGGGTATATTAGAAGCCGTAAGAGAAGTTAAACTCTAGATAGTGGGTTCGCTCTTTGGCGAACTGTCCCTCTAGAGAGTAGCCGTGGTGGTAGCCCAGGTAGAGACGAAGCTTTCTGCCGATTCCCTGCAGCTTACTAAACTCGTAGCCACCGCGATAGGTACCATCGAAGTTCCAATCCAAGGCCTGGATATTGCGCCAGTGCATCGCGATGAAGAATGTACCGTAGAGTTTCTGCATATAGAACTTCTGACCGTAGAAGCGCGCCTCTGTTCCATATTGCAGATAGAGTGGTGGTTTCCAGGGAAATGAGGGGTCACTATGCAGGTAACCGCCAGGACCAACGTAGAGGCGAATCGCATCTGACGCTTGAAAAGAGGTGTAGAAGTCAAGAGCTTCAATACTCGGATTGACCCGCTTAAAGCCAGGATGGTTTACCAGAAACTCATCGCCCAGGTGGCCAGAGATGTGGTAGACGCGCAGACGGAAGGACCACTTATTGATCGCGTAGGTAAGCGGGATGCCGACGTAAAAGTCGGTATTCACCAGCTCCGTGCCCCCAGCGATATCTGGGGATGGATCCATGTTAAAGACAGACCAAATTCCAGCCTCGATACCAATCTGCATATCGCCTTTCCAGCGGAATACATTCAACCAACGGTAGATCGGAAAGTCATCCCCCAGCGCAAAGGCCACGCACTTATTACCGCAAACTCTATCCCCACTGCGGTAACCCAAAATATAGGATGCCTGACGAGGATCGGCGATCAGCGGTTGGAAGAGCTCCGTCATCTGCGGAAACCAGATCCCATTTGGCTGCGGGCGATTCACATACTTTTCACGGATCGCCTGATCTTGGGCAGAGACACCGCTTAAAACAGCAACCTGCTGCACACCGGGAACATCCTTAACAAAGGAGACGATACTATTCGCAATCAAACTGTTCTTCGGCAGATTGGCGAGCCACACCTTACGATCTTTGACAAGCACCACAACTTGATACTCCGCGAAGTGCATGTCGACAAGAGCTTGGACATAACCCTCGAAATAGGAGTCGGAACAGTCTTCAACTGATTCAATGGGTACACTGTCAGAACGGCTTAACACCGCAGCAATCTCCTCCTCTCCACAAAGGAGCATAGGAGCTAGCGCCAGAAAGGGGATCATTCTTCGCATATCTTTTCATAGATATAACGCTCGAATGGTTAATCCACAAGAGGATCAAAAAATTACTTTCTCCTTTTTTTGACGACGCTAGTTAATATGCAAATTATGGACTATGTACACGCTATTGAGCAGATGCGTACGCCTCTGCTCAACCACTTTTTCATCTTTATGAACCTCTTTGACACCACTTATTTTGCGATGGTGGCTATCCCCCTCGTCTGGGTGATCTGCTCAGCGCTCTGGGGCGCTCGCATGACCTATCTGATGGCCCTAAGCGGGCTCATGAATGCCGCCCTCAAACATCTATTCTCCCTACCCCGTCCCTGTCAGCTAGATCCAACATTCTGTCTGATAGAACCATCTGGCTTCGGCTTCCCCAGTGGAGGCGCGCAGACTGCTGCGCTCTTTGGATTCCTTCTCTTCTTCTCCGCCAAATCCAAACACTGGAAAACCATCGCCATTCTCTACTTTGCTCTGGTCAGCTTCTCGCGCATCTATTTAGGAGTACACTACCCACGAGATGTCCTTGCAGGATGGGTGGTCGGCGGCCTAATTCTCTGTCTCTATTTCAGTGTCGCCCCTCGTCTTGAGGCATGGTTCGCTCGCATCCCCCCAAAACAGGCTCTCCTCCATGCCATCTGGTTGCCTTGGCTCACCACCCCCCTGCTTCCAAAGGCCGCTCCCGAGTTTCTACCCGCCCTCTCTACTCTTGGTATAGGTCTCTGGATCAGCGCGCACTACAAATTAGATTTTCCTGAAATGCGCTCCTTTTTTCTCGTGACTACACGCGCTCTCTTACTCTTCTGTGGTGCGGGGCTACTCTACTTCGCCTTCGGCAAAATCATTGGTCCACCTCTGGGAGTGCTTTGGATCTCGGTAGGAGCCGGCGCGCTATGGAAAGCAGCTCGCCTGCCTTAAATACCCAAGCGCCTAGAAGCAATAATATGCAGAACAAGATCCCCAGCGGAATGAATCCCGAATAAAACCTCATCGCAACCACTATTCCCCCTCCCGCAAAAATGGAGGCCGCGCAGATCGCCACGATCGGTCGCATCAACGGAGCATGCAGCGCACCTTGCCAGCGCGCTGTTAAATAGAGCCAATTTATGTAAGCAGCAAGGCTTGTCGCCAATGCAATCCAGTGGGACTCTCCCTCCAGGCCCCAAACAACTGCCGCATTGCAGAAGATATTTAATCCGATGGCAAATAGCGATGCATACAGAGGCGTCTTAAAGTCGCGGCGCGCGGAGTAGGCCGAAGTCATCAGCAGCACCAGAGTCGCGGGCACCAACCCCACCGCATATCCTTGCAGACAGAGAATCGACTGAAGAAGCGCCTCTCCTTGAAAGTCCCCATGACCATAGATCAACCGCATGATCGGATCGGCCAATACCAGTAGCGCTACCGCCATTGGAATCGCCAGTGCAGAGCTGCGCAAAATCGTTCTGTGCAGCAGCGCGTCGAACTCCTCTCCACTCTTCTTCGACAGAACCGGAAGCAGCGCTACCGCGAACGAGACCCCAACGATTGAGAGCGGCAATTGATAGAGACGCGATGCATAGTGCAGATAGGCCGGCCCCGATAGAGAGGTAGCCCGAGCAAAGAGCGCATCGAGCGCAGAATTAAACTGGGAGGCCCCCACTCCGATAAATGTGAGTCCCAATGAGCGCAGCGCCTGACACACCTCTGTAGAAAAGAGCTTCACTCTTTTCCAATCCACTGCAACTAGAAAACGCCTTGAGGAAGGCCACAAGAGCACCCACTGCGCAAAAAACCCCAAAGAGACGCCAATCGAAAGCCCTACCGCCGACTGCGTGTAGGTTAACATGGCGATGAAGACCACATTGAACATCAGCGGAGCCGCGCCCGGCAGAAAAAAGCTCTGTTCACTCTGCAACAGAGCGCTAAAAACCATATAGAGGAATACGAAGAAAAGCCCAGGGATCATCCAGGCCGCTAAACCCCCTACCTCTGATGGCACTAAAGTACAGCCCCACTCCAGTAGCAATACCAGCCCTACAGCCACCAGGCAGGTCGATAAGAAAAAGTCTCGAAAAAAGGCGCTCCCCTGCGCCGCCGACTCTCCTTTCGCTTTCGTATAGTAGGGAACAAACCCACCTAAAAAGGCCCCCTCCCCCAAAAAACGACGAAAGAGAAGAGCGAAGCGGTAGGCCACAAAAAAAGCGGCGATCTCCGGAGAGGCCCCAAAATAAAAGGCGGTCAGCTGTTCCCGTACCAAACCGGTGATCCGACTCAATCCTGTTCCTATAGAAAAACGCGCCGTAGCGCGGTGAACCGTCTCCGTCATAACGAACAAAAAGGTACACTTTTTCCCCACTTTGAGCTACCATTATTGGAAATGGCCAAGCTCGTATTTGAAACAACCAAAGAAGAGATCACCCTTCCCGATGGCTCCTCCCTCATAGAAGCCTGTGAGGAGGCCGGTGTTCCCTTTGCCTGTACAGAAGGGATCTGCGGTACCTGCGTCATCGAAGTCGTCGAAGGGATGGAAAACCTCTCTGAATTTAATCAAGCTGAATCCGATTTTCTCGGCGATCTCAATTGTGAACGGCTAGCTTGCCAATGTAAAATTAACCAAGGCTGCGTGAGGATTAAATTTTAATTATGATTACAAGAGAAATGACCATTGAAGAAATTTTTAAACTACATCCTCAGAAAAGCCAACGTCTAGCACAAGTGATGTCCCATGCAGGACTCCAGTGCGCCGGATGCTCCGCCGCCACCTGGGAAACCCTAGAGGCTGGTATGTATGGTCACGGCATGGATGATAACGATATCAACGACCTCGTCGATGATCTCAACGCCATTCTCGAAGAGACCTCCGATCCTTCTACCATTACTCTCACTGAACGCGCTGCGAAGAAGTTCATAGCTATCCTCAAAGAAGAGGGCAAAGAGAGCTGGGGCTTACGCTTTGGCGAACGCGCTGCAGGCTGCAGCGGCTTTGAATATTTCTTAGATTTCTCTGAAAAGGCACAACCAGATGATCTCACACTGGAAGCCCATGGCGTTGCTATTCACGTTCAGCAGAAAGCGAGCCATCGCCTAATAGGCTCCGTTATCGACTACGTCGACGGACTCCAAGGTGCTGGATTCAAGATCTCGAATCCAAATGCCCGCTCCTCTTGCGGCTGCGGCAGTTCACACAATTACTAAAGAATTTACAAAACTCTGGTGCTCCACTGGAGTACCATTGCTTTGCAGAACATAGACATTCTTTGGGGTATAGATTAGTTTCTCTTGACCCCAAGAGCTCTCATACCCAGAAAAGCTCGCTCGCGGCTCGACAGATAGAGCAAACTTTTTACCATCTAATTCCGCCGCAAAGCGCGCCTGAGATCCCTCATGAACATAGATCGGATCTACCGGGAATCGGATCACAAACTCTTCATCAAACTCTTTTTTTGAGAATACAACCCAAATTGAAGGATCGATCTCATCAAGAACCTCCTCGACAGCTTCGGGTCGCTCCACCTCGACCCACCCCTCATCAGCGAGGGAACTAAATAATATTGATGACAGAATTAAAAGTAATTTCATTTCCAGTTAATTATAATATAATGTATTATTAAATGACAATGAACTACATACCAAAAATTTATTATAACATCCAATTAAAGGCACCCAAAGACCGCCCCTTTGACCACCATTGTGACGCCTATTTCAGGCCAGATCGTCTCCCACTAACCTTTGATCGCTTCTCAGGGAACAACTTACTCTATCGCCTCTGCGCTCCCTTACGCGGATGACTCTTCTTATTTTTTTACCTCTGTACAGGACAAAAAATAAGTTGATGCAAGGAACTCGCTGAAGAGCGATC
>CAZEZK010000096.1:0-5225 GCA_964516935.1 uncultured bacterium | reverse complement strand
GGGGCGGGGTGTCTGATCTGGAAGGAGATCGGCGGCGAGGGGAAAGAGGGTCTGCATGGCTTGGATGGCGATCTGGTTGATGGCTCGGTAGCTCTCGACGGGCTTTAGGGCGTAGATGGGGTGGCTGGCGGGGAGGAGAAGGGAGAAGGCTAGATCCCAAGTGTGGAAGACGATGCCGCCGCCTGTAGGTCGGCGAGCTCGGTCAAAGGCTGGGTAGGGGCGAAGATGCTGCTCGGGGATGATAAAATAGCCATGGGTGAGAGAGGGGCGAGCCCAATCGTAGAAATGGAGGATGGGAACGCCTGAGGGGGATAGCTCTGCTAAGAGCTTCGCATCCAGGAGCATATTCTCTTCGGCGCTGTTGACCCCTGTATCTAATAGTTGCATCTTATGTCATCCTTGAGAACAATCCGAAATATATGGATCTCTCTTTAATTTGTCTCTTTGCGTTTGGCTATCTGTCAATACTATCGGAATCGTGGCTAAAGGTAAATAAGGCGGCGTCGGCGCTGCTGATGGCGATCCTGCTGTGGGGGGTGCTCTTTCAGGGAGTGGGGTGGGAGGAGGGGAACCTATTGCTTGGCACTCGTCTGAATGAGGTGAGCCAGATCGCGCTCTTCTTGTTGGGGGCAATGACGCTGGTCGAACTGGTCGATGCGCACGAGGGGTTTCATCTGGTAAGTGGCTGGATTAGCGCTGTTTCGGGACGTTTACTGGTCTGTGTAGTGGGGCTTTTGGCATTCTTTTTGTCGGCATTGTTGGATAACTTGACCACGACAATCGTTCTGATTGCGCTGATCCGCAAGTTGGGTTTTAGACAAGAGCATCGTCTGCTGCTGGGAGCGCTGACAGTTGTGTCAGCGAATGCTGGGGGGGCGTGGACTCCGATCGGTGACGTGACTACGACGATGCTCTGGATCCAGGGTAACATCGATGCGGTGCCAGTGATGAAGGCTCTTTTTCTGCCGAGCTTTGGGGCATTTCTTGTAGCGCTGATTTGGATTGTCTTCTCTTTCCCTCGTCAAGTTGAGGCGGCGCACGAGGTGGAGCCAGTTACAGAGGATGTGGGAAAATCTCGCTGGGTTCTGTTGATTGGTGCGGCTGCATTGGTAATGACACCTGTTTTACGTGCCTGTTTTGGATTACCACCTTTTATGGGAATTTTCTTGGGACTTGCCTTGCTGTGGATCGTTACAGATCTGATTCACTGGAGATATCCACATCGGCAGCATCTGCGTGTTCACCATATTTTGAAGCAGGTGGATACTTCGGGGGTGCTCTTCTTCATTGGAATTTTGTTAGCGATTGATGCTCTAGATGGAGCGGGAATGCTCAAGAGTTTGGCGCTTTGGTTGGATCAGGTAATTGGGAGTGTGTCGGTAGTTGCTCTACTAATTGGTGCCATTTCGGCTGTAATCGACAATATTCCTCTGGTGGCAGCTGGGATGGGTATGTACTCTTTCTTACCGCCAAATGACCATTTCTGGTACTTGTTGGCTTATGCGGCAGGCACGGGGGGCAGTATCCTACTATTAGGGTCGGCAGCGGGTATCGCTTTTATGCAGATGGAGAAGGTCTCCTTCGGTTGGTACTGTCGCTATGTCACGCCGATGGCAATCTTTAGCTATCTAGTAGGGGCAGGGATCTATTTTTTACAGAGGTAAAAAATCGGAAGTCGAGCGCCTTGCGCCCTCCGAAAATGAAAAACCCTCAGGGAATTGCTTCCCTGAGGGTCGAAGAAACCTAATATCTGTCGGACTGACCGATTAGATATCGAATTGCACTCTGAGAGAGAGACCATTCAATGTCAGGTCGCCTCTAGCAGTTGTGTCGCTTGGGAAAGTCCCAGTTACGGTGTTATTTCCAAAGAATCGACGTAGTTGGTTTTGGTCTGCCCAATTTTGGAACTCGTATGCGAGGCGAATCCCTGCACGATAACGATCTTTGCTGAAGTACTGTGTCCAAGCGAGACCTAGAACAACTTCATAGTTCGTTACGTTCTGATAATGTGTGTCATCTACATCATAGCCTTGTACAGCACTGAGAGTGTATGAAGTTTGTTGGGTTACATCAAACTTTCCAAAGAGGAAGCTTCCCGCAAAGTTTGCGAAGAGTGCCCAGCCCTTTCCAAGGATCCACTCGGAACCTAGACCGATACGGCTACCAAAGCCCCAGAAATCATTTTCGAGATTTGTTACGATATCCTGCGCTGCAGAAGTGCTGGAAACGTTGCCGTAGTGAGCGGAGAAGTGTTGATCAATCCAACCGCCTCTCAATCCAAAGAAGGGATTAAAAGTTAGGTAGCGGCTGACGTAAAATGGCTTTCCAAGGCTGATATCAAATGTATCATAGTGAGCGCTCCAAACGGCACTTACGCCTTGATCTGTTGTAGATGCTGGCATCCCAGTGTTTGGAATCAAGAGTAGGGGAATAATTACATCGCTAGAGGAGCCTGGATTAATAGAACGGCGATTTGTGATGTTCAACCATGTCCAGTTGAAATCAATATTCCATGCATCGTGATCGAGGTTAAATCCGCAACCGATACGAAGACCTGGATTGTAGTGATAGTCTTTGCTATTTCCAGAGAATCCATAAAGCGTTCCATTACTGATAACGTTTGTTGCTGCATAGTTCTCGGTAATTGCGAATTCTAGGCCGTCTTCTTTTGCTTGCATTAGCAAGGCATCAGCGTGGAAATAAAAATCGCGTGGGCAGGCCAGATTGATATCTACTGGATAGGCAAATCCAAAAGGACCTGGTGCTGGTTCTGCACACATAGCGTGTTCATCTCTCTCTGCGGCAATGCTCTCATAAGGGCCTTTACTGCAAGAACCGCTTTCGCAAGGCCCTTTGGGCATTGCGTAGCCGGTAGTAGTGCACAATGCGGCAATCGAAGCGGCAAGCACTCTTGTTAAATTCCAATTCGGATGCATAGTCTCTCCAAGTTGTTATGCGTTTGGCAGCACAGGCACGCGTCGTGCAATTCTTTTGTGCCACTCTGTAGCTACAAAACTGGAAATTTTATTTTTTGACAAGGGGTTTTTGAGAAACCCTCAGAGGGTTGCTTCTCTGAGGGTGGAAAAAAAGATGATTATACCAGGGCCGGTCGATTAAGGATCACTAGTGTAAGACGAGAGATTGCGATCAGCTGCTCTGTTTCGTCGCGGATCTGGATTTCCCATACTTGAGTGGTGGAGCCGAGATGAAATGGCTTTGCGGTGGCTGTTAAAACTCCGCTGCGGACCGACTTGATATGGTTGACGTTGAGTTCAATGCCTACACACACCTTTTGTGTGGGGTCGGTGCAGTAGTTGGCGGCGGCGCTGGCGACGGTTTCGGCAAATGCGGCGGAGGCGCCGCCATTGAGGATCCCCATTGGCTGAGAGAGGGTTTCTTGAACAGGCATTTCTGCTATAAGGGCGTCTTTTTCCACACGGATAAATCGGATGGCTAGATGTTCAGTGAGAGTGCCGCGTCCATGGGCGTTGAGTTCTTCAGGAGAAATGGGAGTAGTCCAAATTGCTTTTTGAGTCATTTTCGGATACCTTTTCCCGTCAAGGAGGGTCGCGATGAAGTTGACTAGCTCAGTGTTTCAAAATGATGAAACAATCCCCAGAGTTTATACTTGTGAGGGAGAAAATATCAATCCGCCTCTAGAGATCTCCGGAGTGCCAAGCGGGGCGAAAAGTTTGGTGTTGATCATGGATGATCCGGATGTGCCCCCATCAGTACGGGTAGATCGGATGTGGGACCATTGGGTCGTCTTCGATATTCCTCCAGATACCCACTCCTTCCCAGAAAATTGCACTCCTAAAGGAACGCTGGGACGTTCGACCAGCGGACATCTTGGATATGAGGGACCTTGTCCACCAGATCGCGAACATCGCTATTTTTTTAAGCTCTACGCGCTTGATTGCATGCTCTTCTTGTCGGAAGGTGCTAGTAAGACAGAAGTCGAGCGAGCAATGAAGAAACGTGTTCTTGCTTCAACTGCTTTAATGGGGCGGTATGAAAAACGAAGAGCTCATTGAGTACCACCGGAGTGGCTGGATCCCAGGTCCGGGAGAGACTGAGGAGCAGTTTCGGCGGCGTGCGCGCTCTACGGTCGAGACATTGCCAGCTCCGAGATTAAAGCAGCTCTTTGACCTCGATCCGAGGGGTGTTCCTTTAGTATTTTCAAATGAGGGGTTGACTCCTTGGCAAGGGGCTGTAACGCGAGTTTTTGAAGAGCGGGGAGGCGTGCGTTGCGAAGTACAGCTGCGCGAGGAGTTTCGTTCGAAGCAGTCCTATTTGGGGCTCTACTCACTGGACGAAGTTTGGTCGCATGAGGCAACCCATGCGGCGCGCTGCGCCTTTGATGAGCCGAAGTGGGAAGAGTGGTTTGCATACCGCTCTTCGGCATCGCCCCTTCGGCGGCTTTTGGGACCGTTAGTGGAAAGACCATTCGAAGTGTGGCTCTTTTTAGTGAGTCTGGTGGTTAGCGAAGCAGGGTGGATCTTCTCAGAGTCTCCTTGGGCTTGGATGCCTCTGGTTTGTTTATTAGGTGTTGGGGGGGGGCGGTTGGCGCAGCGTTATCGCATCTTCCATCGGGCAAAACAGAATGTTGCGGCTCTGTTGAAAGAGGCGCAAAAGTCAGAGGCCTTTTTATTTCGTCTGCGCGATGCGGAGATCGAGGCATTTGCGCGCTGGGATCTGCAGAAAATTAGCGACTACGCGCAGAAACAGGAGTGTTTGCGCTGGAGACTGCTACGTGAAGTATACTCCTTCCAGTTCAAAGGCACCCAAGAGGATTAATTCAACCGCGAGAGCTTTCAATTCGATCCCTTTGGGTGCCTTTGAACTGGAAGGAGTATATCTATGTGGGTAGTCTATATAATTCAGGCCAAATCAGGAAAGCTCTATACTGGTATTACCAATGATTTGGATAGGCGCTTAGAGGAGCATCGAGAGGGAAGTAGAGGAGCTCGATTTTTTCGTTTTTCTGGTCCTGAAAAGGTACTGTTTAGAGAATTGCATTCTGATCGCTCGAAAGCTTCTAAACGGGAAATAGAGATTAAAAAAATGTCGCGCAAACAGAAGCTTCTATTGATTAGTTTTGCTTATACACAAACAACCTCAAAAGCCAAATCTTGAGTGCCTTTGAACTGGAAGGAGTATATACTCCTTCCCTCTGTACAGGACAAAAAATAAGTTGATGCAAGGAACTCGCTGAAGAGCGATCA
>CAZEZK010000095.1:4806-5292 GCA_964516935.1 uncultured bacterium | reverse complement strand
ATCAATCCTCTTGGGTGCCTTTGAGCTGGAAGGAGTATAGTCAGAAAATATTTCGTCATGCCCGACTAGATGTTAAGGAAGAATGTCTATCACAGTCAATAAAGCTTTACTCTCTAGATTTGGATTCTAGAAAATTCCTGCAGGCGCGTGTCACCAAAAACTCGGCTACGCTCCCGGCGCAAGTGATGGAGAGGCAATTGCGCCCAATCCTCTTTCCCCCGAGAGCTCTCTTCAATAAATAGCACTCCATGCTCCGATAGCAGTCCCTCTGCGACAAGGAGCGCTTCGCGATCTAACCCTTTGTCATAGGGCGGATCGATGTAGATGAGATCAAACTGTCTCCCCTCTTTTAAGAGCCGTTTGCAAGCGGTAATACCATCGACCTCCCAGACTTGCGCTACCACTCCGAGCTTCTCAATATTGGCGCGAAGCGTGCGTACAACATTGCGGTTCTTCTCTACGAAAAGCGCGCTAGAGGCACCGCGG
>CAZEZK010000095.1:0-4796 GCA_964516935.1 uncultured bacterium | reverse complement strand
AGTACTGTGGCCCCATCGATCCAGGATTGGCAGATATTAAAAATGGCGCCGCGCACGATCGACTTTGTGGGGCGCGTGGTCGATTCTGGAGGCGACTGGAGAGCGTGACCCTTAAATCGACCGCCAATAATTTGGAAACTCATTCAAACGCCACAGGAACGTGATGGGGCTGCAGGAGAGCACGGGCCTCTGCGAGGTGGGCGGGGTTGCCCTGCTGCAAATAGGATGCATAGTAGTTATAGGCCTGCTGGAGGGCCCACTCGGTACGAAGAGAGCTGTTGGCCTTCTTGGCACTTAGGAAGGAGATACGCTTTTTGACGTTGAGCCAATGGTCCTGAAAGCGGCCTTGAACGAAGAGGACAAAATCGTCGAGGGAAGAGGCTGTACCGAAAATCACATAAGGTTGGCCCTGGTAAAGGGGTGGGGTCGATTCTGGGTCTGAGAATAGGGTCACGCTAGCATTTGGAACGCTGGAGATCGCAGAGCAGACAACCCCCTTAGCGACGGGTGCCTGAATCCCCTTAATAAGTTTAAGTAGCTTACGTTTGAGGCTCCACTTTCCTGAATAGGAGATGAGCTTACCGCGGCTGAGCACGCTAGCGGCATCGAGAGTTGGGAGAGCAGCATCGCCCTCTTTGGCGACCACATAGAGAGAGACGCGCCCCTCATTGCGGCCCATCCATTCGTGGAAGAGAGAGAGACCGTGATCGCGCTTCTTCAGTGCATCACCGTCGGTAAAGAGAATCGCAGTATAGAGCTCATTCTCAGCGACACGACTGGGGATCGAGAGCATGAGTGGCGATGAGAGATCTGCCTGAGAAAAGAAGCTGCCGAGCTCGAGCTGATCGAGGAACCGTTTGGCCTGCGCGAGCGAAGTTGGTTGTGGCGTTAGGGGTGCGGGAGGACATTTGTCGATCTTGCTGTCGAAGGCAAAAATCTGGAAGGTGTCCTCTTTTGGGAGCTGTTCAAGAGCGCTATAGATCGCATGTTTAGTCATCGCGAGCCGCTCCTCCTGGATGGAGTTGGAGCGGTCAACCAAGAAAAGATAATGCTGCTTAAGTTTAGGAAGTGGCAGCTCCTCGCACGGGATAAGCGTTAAGGCAAAAAACACCCCTTCTCCATCTTCGAGCGGTAGACAAGCAAGGTCAACGTCGAAGAGCTCTGAACAGGAGATCGTCTGGAGATCGCCGAGTGTGGGCAAATTAGGCCACTGCGCTGCAGCAACTGCAGGACTCTCCACACGTGTCGCTGCAAGGTGGACGGCAGGGGTAGATGAGATCTCTTTAGACGACAGAGCGGGAGGCATTCCTTGCGCAGAAGGGGTAGGCGCCGGGAGGCGGAGATCAAGTTTATAGGCCATACGCTCGGGCACGAAGAGCTGTAGCTCTTGCGGCGCAGTCTCGTCATGGAGAGAGATAAAAGGAACCTTCGTCGCAGAATCGAAAAGATCTAAATGGATCTTGGGAGAGAAGGGCAGCGGCATTGTAGGAACTGGGAGCGCTGTCGAGAGCGACTGTTGTGGAACAGAGGCGGGTACGGATGGTGCTTTTAGAGCAACGCTCTGCTGCTCCGGTGTCGGTTGAGACCACTCCCCTACACAGCTAGCAAAGGCCTCTGCGAGGATCGCCTGCTGCTTCTCAAAGGGATGGACAGCCATAACCGGATGGACCGCTGGCAAACGACTCCGACTGAGCAGAAAGAGCGCCCCAGCGTGGATCGCGATCGAGACGCATGTGCAGGCGATTAGAATGTTTCTTCTTCTACTCATTCATCTTATCCAGAGCACGTTGCGCCCGGGCAGTTAAAGAGGCGGGTTGGGATGGTTTCAGCAGCGCTTGCAACATCTCTTTTGCCTCTGTCTGCATCGCCTTTTTGACCCACTCCTCATCCATCCACTGAGAGCGACAGAAGAGGATCTCCGCATCCATCAGCTGCAAATAGGCGCGGTAGAGTTCATCTTTTTTGGGTAGCTGCGCTCTTGCGCGGTGGTAATCTTGTGATAGGAGATCTGCCTGCGACTCAAAATCGGAGCGGATCTTGTTCAAGACGGTGAGCCGCTTTTCAGAAGATGTGGAGACGAGGTCGGCGTACTCCATAGCCGCATCGAGGTAGATCGGCTCTTGGGGTAGATGCCTCTGCACCATCAGGGATTTGAGCTGGACAGCAGCTTGATCAGGATGGGTGGAACGCTTGAGGCGCGCTGCCTCTAGGGAGGCTTTTGCGCCGACAAATTGACGGAGCGTGACGCTCTGAGCCGCAAGGGCATCGTAGAGAGTCAACGCTTCATCCAACTGCCCCAACGCTCGATAGCCATCAGCGAGCCAAAGGCGCAACTCTGGATCTTCTGAAGACTCTAATAGCGCCACTTGGCGATCAGACTCTCCGCAGAGCGCATAAATGCGCCCCAGACGTGATAAAAGGGTATTATACCGCTCGTGATTCAAAAGTTGGCTCTTCAGCTCGCGTGAAAGCTCCCCCTGTGCAATGAGCGATTCGATTACTCGCATCGCCCGCTCGAGCGTCTCTGCATCGCGAGTCGAGGCAAAATAGGGATCGGCAAACTCCGCTTCCTCCTCTACCTGTTTGAAATAAAAATCGGCGAGCCATTCAAGATTTTCACGGCAAATGGAGGCTCCCAGCTGGAATGCCCGGTAAAGATGATCCTCGTTAGGCTCCCCTTGCTCCAGATATGCGTCAAAAAGCGCCAGATGAAGCTGTCCTCGGTCAGCCATAGAGAAGTTAGAGGCCGCTAGCGCCCCCTCTGCCAATGTGCAGAAGCGAGGGAGATCTCTCTTCCCGTCGCGCAGGCAGAGCGCCAAGAGCAGTTGAGCATTGGGATGATTCTCAGCAAGCGGTTCCAACAAAGCGGTCGCTGCATCATATCGCTGAAGCTCCAGATAGGTCTTTGCCAAAATGAGCTGCCAAGAGAGCTTCTCCTCTTCAGAGAAAAGAGCCGATTGTGCAAGCAACCGCTCTACATCTTCTGCAAGCTGCTCTGCTTGATTCAACTGCAGTGATGAGGAGGCGAGATAGTGCCACACATACGGCGCCAAAGAGCTCTCCCCAAAACGGCTAAGAAAATGGAATGAACGAGTTCTACACTCCTCCCATCTCTCCTCTTGGAAGTCGAGATGAGCCAGCTCAAAAGCGATATGGGCTCCCTCTTCAGAGGAGTCAGTGAGCTGACCAAAGAGTATCTCGAGCTCCTTACGCGCCTCGGTCATCCGCTGCGCCCGTTTTAGAAGCTGAGCATAAGCAAAACGAGCCGATGACTCCTTCGAATCGCCGGGATAATTGGTCACCAGCTGGCCTAACGCCGTCTGAAACGTGTCGAGATCGCCCGCAGCATGTGCCGTATCTAAAAGGGAGGAGAGCGCTGCATAGCGCTGATCGGAGTCGGAGATCGCCCTCGAGAGCTCTTTGATCGCTTCAGGATATTGCCCCAAAGCGGCGTAGCTCTGCCCGCGGTGCAGCTGTATCGAGGCGCTCTTATCGGCCGGTACCTCTCCTTGAAATGAGAGAAACTCTTCATAGCGCCCCGCCCGGAAGAGCAGCAGCAGTCGATGATAGGCAGCCTCTTTTACGTGGGCGCCGCCAATATCTGTAAAAGTTTTAATCGCCAGCTCAGGGTCGTACTCCGACTGCAACAAAGCGGCCTGGAAGAGCAGCTCTCCCGCCTCTTCAGAAGAGCTCTCGCGGCCTCGCGCAAGCGAGAGATAGATCTCGGAAGCACGGTCGTAGTGACGCAGGACAGAGCAGAGGTGAGCAAAAGCCTGTGCAACCTCTTCCGACAGCTCGCTCTCAAACAGCTCTGCAAAGAGCGGCTCTGCGCGCTTCGCCAGCGCCTCAACCATTACGGGGTCCTTCTCCGCATTTAAACACTGTTGAAAGAGAGCCGTAGCCAAGAAGTAGGTGACCTGCAACCGCTGGTGCGC
The DNA here is from genome assembly GCA_964516935.1 of uncultured bacterium. Taxonomy (GTDB): domain Bacteria; phylum Chlamydiota; class Chlamydiia; order Chlamydiales; family SM23-39; genus CAZEZK01. Next base: position 861 of record CAZEZK010000095.1, on the reverse strand, counting down.
ATCTCCGTCAAGATGAGTCTCTAAAAATTTTTCGCACTCATCTGCCAATGTCGCATACCACTGCAAGTGGTAGAGACAGTGCATGCGGTTAAGGAAGGCCCCCTCTGCAGCTTCTCCGTCCGCACGCGAATAGTCATTCAGCGCATCTGCGTAATCTTTATTGCGCAGATGGAGATCCCCCAACGCGACATATAGCTGTCCAGCACAAAGACTATCGGGATATTGTTTTAAAAAAGCTTCAATCTGCTGCTTAGCAAGAAAATATTCCCCCTCCTGCCAAAAGTCAGCGATGCGGCGCAGTGCCAACGCCTCTTCATCGGTATAGACCTGCCAAAATGTGGCGCAAATAGAATTTTCCGCAGATAGAAAATTCTGCGAAAAAAGTGTTGTATACACAAACAATCTCAAGATTTTGCTTTTTGAGCACGCAAAATCCCCGAAGATTGACGATCGCAAACGACCCCATATTGCTAATATTGGGTCGTTTGCGATCGTCAATCTTCGGGAGCTTTCGCGCGGCTCAAAAACCAAATCTTGAGGTTGTTTGTGTATAAGAGAGAATAAAATTCTTATCTTCATAGAGAAGCCGCCAGCTGTCCTCAGTATAGCTGGCTCGACTCCATTTGGAAAGACCGTTTAACGCGAGCTGCCAGACATCTGCTCTGATCTTACAGGCCAAGTTAAGGCGTCGATCCGCCCTGCTCGCTCTACAATTTCTTGCTCCAGTTGACCAATGCGTTGAACCATTAACATGGTGTCAGGTGTTATGGGAATTATTTCAAGAAATACACCCACGCCTTGAGCTAACATATACCCCTTCCAGTTCAAAGGCACCCAAGAGGATTGATTCAAAGCCTCGGG
>CAZEZK010000094.1:0-5293 GCA_964516935.1 uncultured bacterium | reverse complement strand
AGCTTAAAAACAATGAGTTGCGCTGCATGAACTTATTTTTTGTCCTGTACAGAGTATTTTATATATTAAAAATAGTCAATACAAAGTGAATATTTTATAAACAAGAACCTTGAGATACCCCATTCTAGTTTTTGCTGGACTCTGGTATGCTCGATTTTTATGCGAGCATCGATTGTAGTGAGGGTCCCTGCGGCCAAAATCTGGAAGATCTGGGAAAGTGGCTATGCCCAGAGGGGGCAGCTGCTAGTAGAGGGGGCCACAGGAGCTGTTCAAAAAATGTCTTATAGAATTGCAGAAGTTGAACCGGGTGTTCGCTTTGCGATGATCTGGAAGGCCTACTTTGTGCGTCTGGCTCTATTGCAGTCCTTACGGGCGACCGATGTGGGTACGGAGATCTGTTATGAGATGCAGGTGAGGGGCTTTTGGGGTGCGCCAGTCCGCTGGATGCTTCGAAACGTTGTCCGTAAACAGCTAGAGAAGGCGCTTGAGCTCCTTGCAAAGCAGCTACAGGGGGCCTATTGATGTTGCGCTGTACTGGATATTGCACAGCTGCCGGTTACGATCTGCAGCGACTAACCCAACTCCCTGGAGCGAAGTTACTTTTCCGCGATGTGGTCCATGTCCCGACAAAAGATGCAGATACCTTCTACTTCTCCTACGGTGTGGTGCTTTTCTGGGGCCACTCGGAGGAGGATGAGCACTCCTTCCTAGAGATCCTTAAGAAGTATGAGAAAGAGCCATTTGATCGCCAGGAGCGCGATGAGTTTTTCTTCTGGTACGGCGATCGGACAAAGATCTCAGAGGATGAGATCACTCTCCAGGGGGAGGATCCGTTGACAAAGCTGGCTGTCTCTTACGCGATTGCGCAGTCACTAAAACTGACTGGGTTCGAGGAGATGGTTTCTCGCACAGTGGAGAACGGGAAACAGATCCCGCAAGATCTGGCGCTGAAGGGCAAAATTACGCTCTCTCGCCGAGAGACCTCGCGGAAGATTGGGGAGATTTTCCTGGAGCGGATGCACATCAATCTCCATACAGATATTTTAGACACACCGGAGTTTTTCTGGGACAACTCGGAGCTGGAGCCGCCCTACCGACGCATGATCCAATATTTGGATGTGACTAAGCGTGTTGATCTACTCAACCGCCGTCTGAGGTTGATGCACGAACTCTACGAGATCTTGAACGGTGAGCTGAACCATCAGCAGTCCTCGACATTAGAATTGACAATCGTTATTCTGATCATCATAGAAATCGTTCTAGCGATCGTGAAATGACCCTTCTGTTTAGTTGCCAATCTCTCTCGAAATCTTTCAGCACGCGGCTGCTCTTCCGCGACCTCTCTCTCTCGGTCTTTGCAGGGGATCGTGTCGGGTTGATCGGCCCCAACGGCTCTGGAAAATCTACTTTACTGAATATTTTTGCAGGGGAGGAGAAGTCGGATAGCGGCATCCTCTCTTATCGCAAGGATCTGCGTATCGGATACGTGCCGCAGACATGTGAGTTCGCCGACCTGATGCCGGAGCAGATTTTGCAGGTGGCGCTAGGCAAGGACCATCCAGACGGGGAGCGGTTGGCGCAGATGTGGCTGAGTAAGCTGAAATTCCCTGAGACGCAGCTTTCGGCGAGGGCTTTATCAGGGGGCTGGAAGAAGCGGCTCGGCATCGCTCAGGCGCTGATTAGCGGCCCGGATCTGCTGCTGCTCGACGAGCCAACCAACCATCTCGATCTGGAGGGGATCCTCTGGTTGGAGAACTTTCTCTCAAGAGAGGCTCCTACATCGATTATCGTAAGTCATGATCGCTACTTTCTACAGCATACGACTAACCGAGTTATTGAGATGGATACTGCCTATCCTAAGGGGACCTTTGCGATCGACGGCTCCTACTCCTTTTTCCTCTCCAAAAAAGAGGAGTTCCTTCAAGGGCAACTCCAGCAGGAGCGGTCACTCGCGACGAAGGCTCGGCGTGAGACTGAGTGGCTGCGGCAGGGGGTGAAGGCGCGGACGACCAAGTCGCAGTCGCGCATCGACGATGCGCATGAGCTGTTGCAAGAGCATGCGGCTGTCCGCAAGCGCAATCAGCAAAAGCGGACTGATCTTGCCTTCTCAGCAACCGAGCGGGAGACGCGCAAGCTGCTTGTGGCGAAGAACCTCTCCAAGGAAGTGGGGGGACGCGATCTCTTCCGCCACCTGGAATTTACACTCTCTCCTGGGACGCGCATGGGCCTTATGGGTCCAAACGGCTCTGGTAAGACGACGCTGCTCCGGTTGCTTGCAGGGGAGAGTACGCCCGATCAAGGGACGATCAAGCGTGCCGATGGGCTGCAGACGGTCTATTTCGATCAACATCGTGCGCAACTTCCGTTGAATCTATCCCTTCGCGATGCGCTATCGCCGAAAGGGGACTATGTGAATTTCCAAGGTAGAGAGATCCATGTTAATGGCTGGTGTAAGAGGTTTCTTTTCTCGCCTGACTTACTCGATCTGCCGATCGGCAAACTTTCGGGCGGCGAGCGGGCGCGTATATCGATTGCCCATTTAATGCTGCAGCCGGCCGACCTACTGCTTCTCGATGAACCGACGAACGATCTCGACATCCCAACGTTAGAGACGCTGGAGGAGAGTCTGATGGAGTTTCCCGGTGCTGTGGTGCTGATCACTCATGACCGCTGCATGCTTGATCGCCTCTGCAACGTCCTTATTGCTCTCGGGGATCCTGATAAGAATGAGAGCTACTCTGACTTCTTGCAGTGGGAGGCATCGCTCAAAAAAGTCGCTCCAGCCGCTTCCAAGTCTAAGCAGGAGAAGGCGCCTTCAGCTAAGCCAAAGCTATCCTACGCGGAGCAAAAGGAACATGGGGCAATCGAGAAGAAGATTACGACCCTAGAAGAGGAGATCCGCGCTAACCATCTACTGTTAGAGCAGTCGGAGCTGGCGCAAGATCCACAGAGATTGTCAGAGATCTGTACCGCTGTTGGGATCGCAGAGGCGAAGATCGAGCAGCTCTACCTGCGTTGGGAAGAGCTGGAGAAGAGGCTTAAAGCCCCCACTGATTAAGCTGCCACTTGAGCTGGCCACCTGCTGCTGCAATCGTGTCATCCATCACCTTTTGATCGGCAACGAGGGATTGTAATATTTTCTCTTCTTTTTCTTTAGAATCCTGAGCGTGAGTAGCTTCGTAGTTTTTCAGCGTGAGAGCTTTTTCCACTCTATTCAATCTAGATTGGGTCGAAGGGTGCCATATGTCGAGACGATTTTCTCCTGTTGAGCTGATCATCATCTTTTTCCATATGGATCCAGTCTCTCTTGTCTGTTTGTTGTACTCTAGGAGAGCTTTAAAAAAGTGGGATGCGCCCAGCAGTTCGGGTACAGAGGAGAGTGTGATCGCCGTATCATCTGCGCGAGCTTCGAAATGTTGAGAATGGAGTGCGGTTATTGCTGCTCCAAAAATCATCGCCAATAGATTGTTAGTAGCCACTCCGTCTGGCTGAGGTATTTCGAGTACAAGATGTAAAATGATCAGAGCAGCAAGAATAGTAATCGTTTGCACTGCGTAGGTACATACCGGGTCATTGTATTTAATGTGAGCTGCCTCATGTTTTCCGAAAAAGAGAGCGGCATGTGGATTCGCTGCGAACAGGTGGGGACTGATGACAAGCAGAGCTCCTTTGCTGTAATCATTAGATCCAGAGGCGCCGCCTCCGAGTATTCCCATGCAAACGCAAGCTCTGATTTTCAGATCAGTTCTGATTCCTAAGCTATTTAAAGAAGGTTTCAGCTTTTCTGAGATGGAGGCTCTTATATTCAGATCATCGTCTATTGCAGGGGGCTGATATTCGAACTGTCCCTTTAATTTGAAGAATGGAACGGCTAATGTGACGCAAGATCCGAAAAGGTTATTTACTGAATTTTGTAGGGTCATGATTTATTTCCTTATTTAAAAAGTCACTACGCTATAGAGCCCACGGTGGTCGGAGAGGGCCGATTTGGTATAGACTGTGGCGTCATAGCCAGTCTCGATCAGATGGGTTGAGAGTGTTGCGGGACGGCTCTGTTTATGCAGAGCGGTATGGTCTAAGTTCAGCGGTTTAGAGACGGTCTTCTGTTCTAGGGTGGCGCAGAACTGGTCACCGCCCCAGGTGTACTCTCCATTGAAGTGGCGCTCGCCGCGATCAAAGTGCTCTTTCCAAGAGGAGTTATCATACTCTACGTCATCGAGGTTCCAGTCGCCTGCGAGAAGGGTGATTAGATGGTGATCATACTGCTGCTCGATCTGCTCAAGGATCATCTCCATCTCTAAGTCGCGCGCTTCGATCTCTTCGCGAGTGGGGGAGTCGCACTCTTCGGAGTGCTGCATGTGAGTGGCGTGGATCCTTGCAAAGCGGTTCTCGCCATCTTTTAGATCAAAAGAGAAAACACCTTTCTCGGCATTTTTGGTTCTGCCTACCAGAGCGGCGTCAGTAAATGGGGTGAATTGGGGATTTTCAATGGGGAACTTGCTAGCGACGAAGATGCCTGAGGAGACGCCGACCGCTTTGGGTCCGATGTTGAAGTAGAAGTGAGCATATTGCTCTTTTAACCGATCGTAGAGTTCAAAAGCAGAGCCGGTATCAAAGGTCTCGTAGAGGCAGACAACATCTGCATCTTGCGTTTGGATCGCTTCGACTACGCCGTCGATCCGCTGTGACCATGGAGAGACGCCGCCATTCGTAATGGAGTAGCCGCCGCCTACGAAGCAGACATTCCACGAAAGGAGCGAGAAGTTTCTCTCTGCACGCTTTTCTGGAGCCGTGCCGGGAAAGTAGAGGTAGGGCTCATCTTGAAGAGCAATCGCGGTGGCTCGCAGCAAGATACCGGCCGGGGCGGTGACAATGGCGGTTAGGCTATTGGAGAGGGCTTTGTATGTAAGAAAAATTTTATCTACCCATCCATTAGCTACAGAGATTTGTTTAAAGGAGGTGTGGCTCGCACAGATCGGGTCGGTCAAGGCAGAGGCAACCTGGAAGACCACCCCGCTCCATTCCTCCTTGAAAGAGAGGGGTGCTACCCGCTCCTTAGAAGGGAAAAGAAGCGAAAATAGGTAAATGAATAGCAAAGCGAGTCTTGTCATTATATTTCGGGTGTAATGATACATCTTGAAACTATAAAAAACAAGGTTTAATGCATTGTTTTTGAAAAAATGTTTCATCTTTATTGCAATTACGCTCTTCTTTATTATTGAATGTTCAACACTCAAGGCTCTGTACAGGACAAAAAATAAGTTCATGCAGCGCAACTCATTGTTTTTAAGCT
>CAZEZK010000093.1:0-5456 GCA_964516935.1 uncultured bacterium | reverse complement strand
ACCCCGAGGCTTTGAATCAATCCTCTTGGGTGCCTTTGAACTGGAAGGAGTATATCCAAGGAGAAAAATCGCAATTGCTAGGCGAAGCAGTCGACCAGAAGTGTTGAGATTCTTAGTCAAATTCATTTAAACAAGCAATAGTGCAGGATTCTCCAGATATTTCTGGAGGGCCTTGATAAATTGGGCACCATCTGAGCCATCGACTACGCGATGGTCGCAGGAGAGGGTGAGGTTCATCTTTTTGCCGGGAAGCACCTTGTCGCCGTGAAGGCGGAGGCACTCTTCAATGGTGCCAACGGCTAGGATGGCGGCTTGGGGTGGGTTAATGATGGCGGCGAACTCGGTTACGCCATACATGCCCATATTGGAGATGGTGAAGGAGCCGCCGCGATATTCATGGGGCTCGAGCTTATTGGCCTTTGCACGGGTGGCAAGCTCTTTTACTTCGGTTGCAATTTCTCCGATATTCTTGTAGTCGGCATGGCGGATGATTGGAGTGATGAGGCCTTGATCGATGGAGACTGCCACGGAGATGTCGATGGTTTTGAAGCGGAGGATTGATTGGTTGGCGCCGTTGAAGCCGCTATTGATGTGAGGATGTTCGCGGAGGGCGAGGGCGACGGCGCGGATGACGAAGTCGTTGATGCTGACCTTTAGGTTGGCCTGCTTGAGCTGTTCGCGGGTGGCTACGAGAGCCTCGGCATTGATCTCTTGGCGGATATAGATGTGGGGGATGAAGCTCTTGGATTGCTGGAGGCGCTGTGCAATGGCTTTGCGCATTGGTGTGAGGGGAACCTCTTCGAAGGTGCCAGGAGCAATCGTGGGAGCTGCGCGTTGGCCAAAGGAGACGGGTTGGTTGGGTTGCGCGAGGTCGAGATCGCGAGAGGTGATGCGTCCGCTGGGGCCAGATCCTTGGATGCTGGCGAGATCGAGTCCTTTCTGTTTTGCGAGCTGTTTAGCCATGGGAGATGCGGCGATGTGCGATGGGGAGTGTGTGGAGAAGGGGAACTTGTAACCCTCTAGTGGCGGCTCAGGGATAAATACTGTGGGAGTGGGGGGGGCGGCTGCGGGCGCGGTGGGAGTTGCTGCTGGTGCTGCGATGGCCGCTGCTTTCGGGGGCTCTGCGCGGGGAGCGGGTGGGGGGAAGTTCTCGATGCTCTCATCGGCCTTTTCTGTGCAGACGGCAATGGGTTGGTTGATCGTTGCAGAGCCGCCTTCGGCGAGGAGGATCTTGCGGAGATAGCCGCCATCGAGCGCGTTGTGCTCTACAGTGGCTTTATCTGTTGCGATCTCTACGAGGAGGTCGCCAGAGCGGATGCGGTCGCCGACTTTTTTATGCCATTTGACGATCGTTCCCTCTTCCATGGTGGGAGAGAGTTTTGGCATGTTGATTGTGAATGGCATAAAAAGTCCTTTTAGCGAAGTGCCTCGCCAATCGCTGCGGAGATGCGATCGGAATTTGGCAGTGTCGCCTGTTCTAAAATTCGAGAATAAGGCATCGGCACCTCTTTTTGGCAAACCCTTTGTATGGGCGCGTCGAGGAAATCGAAGCAGTGTTCCATGATCTGGAATCCGACCTCGGCGCAGATGCCGGAGAAGGAGTGGCCCTCCTCTACGAGAACGACGCGGTTGGTCTTGCGGATTGACTGGGCAATGGTGGTGATGTCGAGCGGCTTAATGGTGCGGAGGTCGATCACCTCGATCTGAATGCCCTTCTTTGCCCACTCAGCGGCGGCAGCGAGGCAGCCCTTAAGCGCTCGAGAATAGGAGATGAGGGTGAGATCTTTGCCCTCTTGGAGAATAGATGCTTTGCCGATGGGAACGAGATACTCGTCGACAGGAATCTCCATCTTGTCTCCGTAGCTAAGCTCGTTCTCTAGAAAGAGGACGGGGTAGCCGCAGCGGAGGGCTGACTTGAGGAGGCCTTTAGCGTCATAGGCGTTGCTGGGGGAGATGATGGCCCAGCCTGGAAGACTGCCATAGATCGCCTCGACGCAGTGGGAGTGTTGGCAGGAGACCTGCGCAGCGGCGCCGTTGGGGCCGCGGAAAACGACGGGAACGGAGAATCGGCCACCTGACATGTAGTAGGCTTTCGCGGCATTGGAGATGAGCTGATCGGCAGCGACTAGGGAGAAGTTCCAGCTCATAAACTCGACGATGGGGCGCAGACCTGTCTGGGCAGCGCCAATGGCGATGCCAGCGAATCCAGCTTCAGCAATAGGGGTGTCGATGACGCGCTCGGGTCCCCATTTCTGGAGAAGTCCCTTCGTTACTTTATAAGCGCCCTGAAATTCTCCGACCTCTTCGCCGAGAATGAAGACACGTGGATCTAGCGCCATCTCCTCATCGATTGCCTGGCGGAGCGCTTCGCGGATCTCAACAATCTGTGTCTTCATTTGGGATAGACTCCATCTTCGAGAGTCATTGGATCGGGCCATGGGCTCTCTTCGGCAAAGCGCATGGCGGCGATGACGCGTTTGCGCGTCTCCTCTTCGAGCTGCTCGAAGGTCGCCTCATCGAGGAACTTGAGTTCGATGAGGGTGTTCTTGAGTTGGAGGATGGGATCATTCTTCATGCACTGCTGGAGAGACTCTTTGGTGCGGTAGAGCGCGGGATCGGAGATCGAGTGGCCGCGGAACCGTTCGGTCATCGCCTCGATAAGCACGGGGCGTGAGGTCTCTAATACCTCTTTGAGTGCATCGCGGAATCCAGCGTAACAGTCGAAGAAGTTCATGCCATCAAAGGTGTAGGAGGAGATGCCGTAGGCTTTGGCGAGATGTTCAGCGATCGGTTCTACGCAAACAGCGCGGTTGACAGCCGTGCCCATGCCCCAGTGGTTATTTTCGATGACGTAGAGGCAGGGGAGTTTCCAGAGGGTGGCGATGTTGAGCGATTCGTGGACGGGGCCCTGTACGACGGCGCCATCACCCATGAAGCAGAAGGATGCGAGATTTTTCTGTTTCAGGTAGCGGATTGTGAAGGCGGCGCCAGTGGCGATTGGTACATGGCCGCCGACGATCGCGAGGCCACCGAGGAGATGGTCGGAATACATGTGCATCGAGCCGCCGCGCCCTTTGGCGTTGCCGGTAGCTTTGCCGTAGAGTTCAGCCATCGCCTCGTTGGGATCTACGCCGAGAAGTAGTGCGAGTGCGTGGCAGCGATAGGTGGTGGTATACCAGTGTTCTGGACCGGCGGCAGCAAGACATCCGGTCTGGATCGCCTCTTGGCCGGTGTAGGCGTGGTAAAAGCCTCCGACTTTACCTTCTTGGTAGGCAGCCTCTCCGCGGATCTCGAAATTGCGGATCAGCAGCATCTGCTTAAGCGCCTCCAGGAGCCGCTCCTGGCCTAGCTCTTTGGAAACCTTCAGCGGATCAGCTTTTGGTCTCATAAAAACTTTAATACGGCCCTTTTTCGCCCATCATCGGCATTCCGCCGCCATGATTAGGAACTACATAAGGGTTGTTGGTTACTGGAACGGTGCGTCTATCTGTATCATTATCTGGATCATAGGTCTGAAAACAGCCAGAGAGCGCCAGACAGGCCAAAAATAGATACTTGCTCATACCTAAGAGGATAGCTTATAGGGGGGTGGGGAGTCAATTGAATGGGGAAGTTCCGAAAAGAGCTGGATAGCCTTGGGGCCGTGAGGGTTCCGGAGGAGCATCTTTGGGGGGGGCAGACGCAGCGCTCTCTGGAGCACTTTACTGTGGGGCACGATCTGATGCCTCGAGAGATGATCTATGCCTACGCGATTGTGAAAAAAGCGGCTGCAACTGTTCATCATCGGGCAAAAAGACTTTCTAAGGAGAAGGTGAGATATATTGTGCGAGTCTGCAATGAGCTGCTCGCAGGAAAACTGCAGGATGAGTTCCCTCTCTATGTCTGGATGACTGGTAGTGGAACGCAGTTCAATATGAATGTTAATGAGGTGATCGCTAACCGCTGTAGCCAGATGGCTGGAGAGCCTCTGGGAAGTAAGAAACCGGTACATCCCAACGATGATGTAAATAAGGCGCAGTCTTCTAACGACTCTTTCCCGACGGCGATGAATATTGCGGCGGCTCGCGCAGTCAATCAAAAGCTGCTTCCAACACTAAAGACATTGCAGCGTAGTCTTGCTGCTAAGGCAAAGCAGTGGAAGCATATTGTCAAGTTGGGGAGAACCCATATGCAGGATGCCACGCCTCTTACCTTGGGGCAGGAATTTTCTGGCTATGTCGATCTGCTTGGGGATGATCTGCGCGTTTTAGAGTTCGTCCTGAAAGAGGTATATAAATTGGCTCTGGGGGGGACCGCTGTTGGGACTGGGGTGAATGCTCCAAAGGGATTCGATAGGGCAGTTGCGAAAGAGATCGCGCGGTTGACGAAGCTGCCATTTGTTACCGCCCCTAATAAATTTACTGCGCAAGGGTCGCATAACGGGCTAGTTCAGTTGAGCGCGGCGCTAAAGACAGTTGCAGTCTCTCTCTACAAGATTGGCAATGACATTCGGCTGCTCTCTTGTGGTCCACGGGCCGGGTTTTTTGAATTGACGATTCCAGAAAATGAGCCAGGCTCTTCTATTATGCCTGGCAAGGTTAATCCGACACAGTGTGAAGCACTCTGCATGGTGGCGATCCAGGTAATTGCGAATGATCTAGCGGTCTCTCTTGGAGGCGCTGGCGGTTATCTTGAGATGAACGTCTACAAACCTGTCATGATTTATAATGTACTTCACTCCATTCGGATTTTGAACGATAGCTGCGCCAACTTTGAAAAGTATCTGGTTCGAGGTATGCAGCCAAATAAGAAGCGGATTGGAGCTTATGTGGAGAGTTCCTTAATGTTGGTCACAGCACTTGCACCTACGATTGGCTATGACAAGGCTTCAGAGATCGCTCACTATGCATTTGACCACAACCTCTCGTTGCGTGATGCAGCGTTGAAGTTGGGTTATGTGAGCGCTACCGAGTTTGATCGGGTTGTAAACCCTTTAAAAATGTGCCACCCTACATGAATATCTACCATCAGATGATCGACGTCTCTTTTCGGGTAGCTTGCGTAGCTGTAATTAGCTACATAGCCGCAACCTATTTGGGTGTATTTATCGCCAATGCTCCAGATCAGATCGGGGGGCTCTGGAGTGCGATTTCGGCGATCATGGCACTGAAGCAGGAGACTAAGGAGAGCTATCGAGCTGGTTGGCATCGTATTATTGGGACATTGATAGGATCTGTTGTTACCGCGTTTGTCCTCTATTTTATTGGAGGAAGCGTAGGAGCACTTTTTGTTGCGATATTTGGAAGTGCGATGGTCTGTTTTCTGTGTGAAGTAAAAGAGGTCTATGGTATTGCCTGTATTGCAGCGGCTGTGGTTCTCATTGTATGGGATATTACAGGGTGCGTGGACAATCCTTTTTTATTTAGTGCATTGCGTTTCGTGGATTCTCTGATCGGGGTGGTGGTAGCAATTATCGC
>CAZEZK010000092.1:0-5472 GCA_964516935.1 uncultured bacterium | reverse complement strand
CCACGGCACGAAAATTGCGAATCAAATGAGCAAAACAATACTGTCTCTGCCCAGGCACGGCATCGTAGGGCTCCCAGCGATCCGTTACGAGGATCCGCATTCAGAGCAATTTGTAGGCCGATGATCATGAAATTGATCCACTTGCTCCTGAGGAAATCGCTTCAAGCCCATATTGACGATGCGTTTCTTTCGTAGCGTGTTGCCTTTGTCTTTTTTCTCCCTGCGTTTGGATGCTCTGTTTATAGAGGGAGGCGACGACGAGTTGTTTGAATTTCGGTTCAAGAGTTCCTTCAAATCCCTCACAGTCTCATTCAGGATTCTCACGGTCTCAGTGAGTTCCTGAATCTGAGTGGCCTGTTTTTGTATGAGGATCTGTTGCTGTTGACACAGCGCTTGGAGCTCTTCGTAAGTCATATGAACGCAGCCATCTTAGCATGCCTGAAGAAATCAGTTCATCAAAAATTTACTGCTGAGGACTGAACGCTTACCTTATTTTTTGTCCAGTACAGAGGAATCGTCCAAAGGAATGGGGCAACCTGGACTTGAACCAGGGACCGACGGGTTATGAGTCCCATTCAAGGTATAACTCTGAACAGAAGAGAGTTAACCAGAACAGGGTTTTCCTCTCAAGGAGATCGAGGAGTTGTTCGGAGCGATTCCAAAAGATTCCCTTGGATTCAGGTCATTTGCGGAAAAAATGCGGAAAATCTTGGCAACGAATGGCAGCCTTTATTTAGGCCCTCAAACGGAAAGGGTTAGTCAATGCGACTCAGCACACTTTCTGAGCGAAAACTGGCGCTCATGGAAAACCACCCGAACTGAACGGCATGACAAAAATCATTGCGATCCTTAGCATGGTTCGTGAGGTCGTACAATGATACATCAAAAAACCGCTTTTGCCCTTCTCTTGATCCCTGTTTTTTGTTTCGCCAGCCCTTCAGATGGCACTCTCGCCTGCAGCCGCTGTACAATTGATATCGAACTAAACGTAGATATCACCATCCAGAACAGCGGGAACGGCTCGGGGAACATTGGCAGCAACGATAACGGCTCCGACACTGATAAGAGCAACGACAGTCCTAATACCACCTCTCAACAGTAAGGAGTCCTAAATGCGCTTTTTAAAAGAACAACCCTTCTTGCTCTGCTGGTTAGTGGCTCTTACGGCCGCTTGCGCCTATCTGTTCTTTCACATAAACGTCAATGTCCAGGTAACGGTCCACACGCCGCAAGATGCGACTGTGACGTCTTCTCGATCTGTTCAGACGAAATGAGAGGCTCTGCATGAAAATGCATGGATCATGAGCCAGTTGTAAATCTAATTTATCTATAGGTTTCTAGTCGTTCGCATGCTCCGGCTACGCGCGGATGCCTTTGCTCCCTTCTTTGGTTCTCCGCGCTTTTTTTGGATCAATTCCATAATGAATTTTTCGCTAGGAGCCTCAAGCTGGGTTTTCCGCTTAATCTTCTCAGACTAACCACCTAAATGCGCGGTTGTAGTAAAGTTTACATTATAAGTTATATTTTATATTAATAACATTCGCTGCTTTATCATTGCTTCATTACCTCCGGTAAATTAATATAGCATTTATAATGACACCATTTCATGCAAAGTATTGGGCGCATGCCCTAACCCTAAAAAATGCTTCGAGCAGCATTCAGAATCTCTCGCGCTCGATTGCAAGCGCTCGTGTTGATTTGAACCCGCATCAAGTCCATGCGGCGCTCTTTGCACTTCAGTCTCCCCTCTCCAGGGGTGCGATCCTTGCAGATGAAGTCGGGCTGGGAAAAACGATAGAGGCTGGGCTTGTTATTGCACAAAAGTGGGCGGAGAAAAAAAGGAATATTCTCCTAATCGTTCCAGCTTTTCTGAGAAAACAATGGGAACTCGAGCTAAAGGAAAAATTTTACCTTCCCAGCCGTATCCTCGATTCGAAGGGGAAGGGTGAAGAGAACCCTTTTACCACATCCGATGAGATCCTGATCTGCTCCTACCAATTTGCCGCTCAGAACGCCGATGATTTACGCAAGAAGTGGGATCTAGTCGTTATCGACGAAGCGCACCGGATGAGAAACGTCTATAAAACTTCCAACAAGCAGGCGAAGGCGATTTCCGAGGCTCTGAGAGATAATTTCAAGGAAGAAGGGTTCAAGATAGTCCTACTGACCGCGACACCCCTCCAAAATAACCTGATGGAGCTCTATGGTCTCGTCAGCGTGATAGACCCCTATGCATTCGGTGATGAGTCGACCTTTCGGGACCAGTATGTATCCTCCAGAAATGAGGAAGATCGAAATAGGGAATTAAAGAAACGATTAGAACCTTTTGTTGTCCGCACGCTTCGCAAGCAAGTGCAAGAGTATATTCCTTTCACAAAGCGTATCGCTATCACCCAGAACTTTACACCCAATGATGACGAACAAACTCTCTACGAAGCAGTCTCGGCTTACTTGCAGCGAGAGGATCTGGCGGCCCTTCCCAATAGTCAGCGCCAACTCATCAGCCTGATCATGCGCCGCATTCTTGCCTCCTCCTCTTTTGCAATCACCCAAACCTTAAAAATGATGATCCATCGGTTGGAAACCGCGGGTCAAAAATCACTCTATGAAGAGCTGAGCAGTGATCAGATTGAAGCTCTCGATGATGATTTGAGAGAGAAAATCCTCTCTGATGCGCCAGACAAAGACGCAATCGTGAAGAAGGAAAAAATCCGAGAAGAAGCTGCTGAACTGAGTGCCTACCTCGCCTTGGCTGAAAAAATTCAAAAGAACTCCAAGGGAGACGCTCTGTTGATTGCTTTAGAAAAAGCCTTTAATCAAGCGGCAGAGCTAGGGGCTCCTAAAAAAGCTGTCATCTTCACGGAGTCCACTCGCACCCAGGCGTACCTTTACAATCTCCTCTCTGAAAACGGATATGAGGGGAGAATTATACGCATCAACGGATCAAACAACGCCCCCGATTCTAAAGCTATTTATGAAGCCTGGCTCAAGGACCAGGGCGACAAAGCTTCCCGCTCTACCAGAGCAATTGATATGAAATCTTCCTTGGTGCAGGCGTTCCGCGATTATGGGACAATTTTTTTAGCCACGGAGGCGGCTGCTGAAGGGGTCAATCTGCAATTCGCTTCCCTAGTCGTAAACTATGACCTGCCCTGGAATCCGCAGCGAATCGAGCAGAGGATTGGCCGCTGCCATCGTTATGGCCAGAAACATGATGTTGTTGTCGTCAACTTTGTCAATACCAGGAATGAGGCGGACAAGCGAGTTTTCGAACTGCTCAATGAAAAATTCAAGCTCTTTGATGGAGTATTTGGAGCAAGCGATGAAGTTCTTGGAGTCATCGCATCGGGTGTGGACATCGAGCTGCGCATTCACCAAGTCTACCAGACTTGTCGCACATCAGAACAAATACAACAGGCTTTTGATCTTCTACGTCAGGAACTCGATGAGCAGATCCAGGCAAACCTCTCGAAAACGCGACAAAATATCCTCGATCATTTCGATGAAGAAGTTTCAGCTCTCCTAAAGACGCGCCAGACAGAAACGGAGCTAGCTCTTGGACAGCGCGAAAAATGGCTGCTTAACCTCGCTTGTCATGAATTAGGCCATCCGCCGTCAACTGATCGCTCCTTTCCTCACCTGAGCGTCCGCTATTGCCCTGATTGGCGTTTGGCAGAAGAAAAGCGATGGGTCTTTTTCCGCGAAGAAGACCCGTTGGCGATCCAGCTCATCCAGCAGGCTCTGCATCGCCCGCTCCCGATTACTCACATCGCATTTGACTATTCCTCATATGCCCAAAAACTCTCCCTCCTAGAGCCACTGCAAGGCCGCTCCGGATGGCTCGAGGTCAGTCGTCTATCAATGGATACGTTTGAGCAAGTTGAATCCTTCATATTCTCGGGAATTACTGACCTGGAAGAGATGGTTGATCCGAAGGCATGTGAGCAGCTCTTTCAGCTGAAGGGCCGTATTCTCAATGAGGTGTTCAAAGACCTGATGCCCTCTTTCTCCGCTCATCGGGAGCAATTGCAGGAAGAGTCGATCCGACATGCTGAATCTCTCGCAGGGGGTATCTATGACGAAGAGGTAGAAAAACTCGAGCAATGGTCCGATGATTTAAAAGAGGGTCTCGAAAAAGAGATCAAGGATTTAGATAAACAAATCAAGCAAGCCCGCAAAGCTGCGGCCCTCTCTAAATCATTCGCAGACAAGCTCAATTATCAGAAAAACATCAGAAGCCTGGAAGCTCAAAAAACTACGAAGCGGCACGCCCTGTTCGATGAACAAGACCGAATCGACCTCCAGCGCGATGAGCTCATCTCTCGTCACGAAAAACGGCTTACCCCACAGGTTCAGGTGGAGCAAATCTTTGTAATCCGATGGAGTGTTGAATGACGAAACAGGAAGAATATCGACTAGAGCTCGTTTTCCCAGGCAAGAGAAAAAGAGAAAGGCCAGAGCCCAGAATCCTCGTCAAAAAAGAGATCTTTAAGGGTAAGAAGAAAGGAATCGAAGACAATATTCTTATTCAGGCAGACAACCTTCTCGGATTAAAAGCGTTAGAGAGAGAATACACCGGAAAAATCCGCTGCATATACATCGATCCACCCTACAACACGAAAAGCTGCTTCACGCACTATGACGACAGCATGGAGCACTCGCTCTGGTTGAATATGATGAAGGAGCGGCTGATCCTCCTCCATCGATTATTGCGCAAGGACGGAACGATCTGGATTTCGATCGACGATGATGAATGCCATTATCTGAAAGTGCTTTGCGACGAGATTTTTGGTAGGAAAAACTTTGTTGCAAATGTGATTTGGGAGAAGAAATTCGCTGTTCAAAATGATGCGAAATGGTTTTCTGGTTCTCATGATCATGTTCTTGTCTATGCGAAATGCATAGAACTCCGACATTGGGGTAGGGAAATTAAGAAAGGATTAAATCTGTTGCCACGAACAGAGGAAATGAATGATCGGTATCGCAATTTAGACAATGACCCAAGGGGGCTCTGGGCATCTACTAGTTTGCTTAGAAAAGACATCCAACCAAGTGGGCTATATACAATCACGATTCCATCAGGCAGAAAATGCAATCCTTCTGCCGGAGCTAGTTGGCGTTTATCTGAAGATACATTTAAAAACTATGTTAAAGACAACCGAATCTGGTTCGGGTCAACTGATAATAACACCCCAAGGATCAAACGCTTCCTTTCCGAAGTGCAAGATGGTTCTGTCGCAAAGACGCTTTGGTCTCGATCCGAAGTAGGCGATAATCAAGAAGCCAAACGAGAGGTTAAAGAATTTAATTCTCGAGATGTATTTTCCACGCCAAAACCAGAACGACTAATCCAGCGCATCCTCTACCTAGCTACCGATCCAGCCGATATAGTGCTCGACTGTTTTGCAGGCTCAGGTACGACAGGGGCCGTTGCGCACAAGATGAAGCGTCGCTGGATCATGATTGAGATGG
>CAZEZK010000091.1:0-5706 GCA_964516935.1 uncultured bacterium | reverse complement strand
CGCTGCATGAACTTATTTTTTGTCCTGTACAGAGGGCGTATTTAAGCCGAAGCATTCCTCGGAGTTATTCACGAAGTTATTCGCGTCTAAATTATTCATAGAAACTTTCCATTTTTAGATTTTGATGAGGCGAGTTTATAGGATTCACAATTTTTCTGCAAATTAACTCCCTGAGTGCCTGACCGCTCTATCGAGCCATTTTGCGAGGTCGAGGAGTTTTGCAACTGACTCGACAAGAAATTCCTTCGAGCTGACATTTATAGATAGGATATGTTATACCTATTGAGGTTCAAATTATGGCATCTTTTGAAAAGCCCCCCTCCTTCTCTAAATGGAGGGCTCGTCTTTGGCCAATCTCCTCATACGAACTCAAGAAATTTATTCCCCTTCTTTTAATGAAGTTCTGTGTTTCGCTGAACTACTGGATTTTGACCAGTATGAAGGACGCCATGGTTGTGACCGCTCAGGGCGGTGGGGCCGAAGTGATCCCGGTCCTAAAAGGTTGGGTCGTCCTGCCCGCCGCTGTCGGTGCCGCCCTCCTCTATTCAAAATTATCTAATATCCTAAGCCGCTCAACCCTCTTCTACGGGACCCTCAGCCTCTTTCTAGGATTTATTTTCCTCTACGGCTTCGTTCTATTCCCCAATATGGATGCCCTCTCCCCCCATAAGAGCGCCGACTGGCTCCTCACCCACCTAGGAGAAAGCAATAGCCACTGGATAGCTCTCTACCGCAACTGGATCCCCTCTCTCTTCTTCGTGGTCTCTGAGCTCTGGGCAGGCCTTGTGATCTTTCTCCTCTTCTGGGGCTTTGTAAACCAGATCTGCCACTTCAATGAAGCGAAGCGCTCCTACAACCTCTTTATTGCAGGAGGCGATATCGCCCAGATCACCATCGGCCCTATCGTCTGGTTTCTTACATCCCTCACCCGCACCTCTGCTGGAGAGGACTTTCAGGCCACCCTTCAGACCCTCTGCGGCTGCGCAATCATCCTAGGACTTGCCATTGCAGCCATCTACTGGTGGATGCAGAAACATGTCCTAACCGATGCCCGACTCTACAAACCCATCGAAGAGACCACCCAAACAGAGCCGAAGACCAAACTCTCTCTCTGGGAAAGTTTAAAATTTATTACGCGATCAAAACACCTCCTATATATCGCAATCATGGTTGTCGCTTATGGCTTTACCATTAACCTCGTAGAAGTCTCCTGGAAGGCAAACCTAAAGTTGACCCATGCCGACACAAGCAGTTACCAGTCCTTTATGGCTGGCGTCAGCTCCGTGGTAGGGATCTTCTCGCTATTGACCACCATGCTCCTCAGCGGTCCTATCGTCCGAAGCTTTGGCTGGCGTGTCGGCGCTATGCTCCCCCCCGTCGTGATCGGCGGTACCAGCCTAGGATTCCTTCTCCTAAACCACTATGCAGAGCAGGCCACCCCCCTCCTTGCCCTCATCGGCCTTGCCCCAACTCTGCTGCTAGTCTTTATGGGTTCCTTCCACAACATCTCCAGCAAGGTGATGAAATATGCCTTCTTCGACTCCACCAAGGAGATGGCCTTTGTCCCTCTCGACGAGGAGTCCAAGGTCAAAGGAAAGGCCGCCATCGACCTCGTAGGCTCCCGCTTAGGCAAGTCGGGTGCTGCCTGGATCCAGATCTTCCTGATTCAGCTCGCCGGAACGGGATCCGTCCTCTCCATCACCTCCTACCTAATCCCTCTCGTCGCCCTTGCCGTCATCGGTTGGGCCGTTGCTGTGCGCAATCTGGGCCCTCTGCTCCAGCGCCGCCACGATGCACTAACCCAAACCAGCTGATTATAAATTAGTTATTTTAACTAATTACAATTAAACTATTAGTTATCTATATTAAAGAAGGGAGATAACTATGCCTAAAAAGAAAGCTAGCAAGAGACCTAAGGTTGAGTTTGAGCCAAAAAGCAACCGCGATGCACGTTGGAGAGCGTTCCACAAGTTAGAGGATGGGATCCAACAAGCTTTGAAGGAGTTAGAGCAGGCCGTTGCGCAGAAGAATGTGCGCAAGCTGGTCGAGATCCGCAATCAGCTAACGATCCTACTTGGGGAGTGCAATTTCATGGCGCACGAGTACACACAGATCGCCGCAACACAGAAAAAGCGATCCGCCTAGGCAGCTAAAGGAGCTCCGCTCCGTACACCTCGACAAAGGGCGTTAGCCCTTTGAGTTGTAATGTGGTGAAGCTCCCTTACCGAGATCGGAAGGGCGGAGCCCTTCAACTCTTTGCAAGCGCGCGCTATCCCTCAAACTCTTCTGAGAGGACTCGACGCGGTTTTGCTCCCTCTTGGGCACTGATCACGCCATTGGCTTCAAGCTCGTCCATCAAACTCGCCGCGCGGGCATATCCGATTTTCAGCTTACGTTGGAGATAGGTAGTAGAGGCGTTCTTTGTCTGTAAAACAATCGCAAGCGCCTGATCGTAGAGAGCATCAGCTCCCGCGCTTTTTCCAGAAGCTCCTCCCATACTATTATCCAGAAAGGTTGTCTCTAACGCATCAAACGACGGGATCAGGTAGCGTGGCGATCGCTCTTCACAGAGTGCTTGCACGACACGGTGGATCTCCGCATCGCTAATAAAAGAGCCCTGAGCGCGCAGCAGTTGGGATGTTCCTGGAGGCAAGAAGAGTAGATCCCCATTACCGAGGAGCATTTCGGCACCTATTTCATCCAAAATAATCTGCGAGTTGATCCGATTGGCCACCTTAAAGGCGATCCGCGATGTGATATTAGCCTTAATAATTCCAGTAATCACCTCACGTGAAGGGCGCTGTGTCGCCAGAATCAGGTGAATCCCGACAGCTCGAGCCATCTGCGCAATTCGCGCAATTGGCGTCTCCAGATCGGCGCTCGACACCATCATCAGATCTGCAAACTCATCGATAATCGCCACAATGAAGGGCAAATGTTTCGGAATGGGAGGTTCAGCCCCCTCTTCCAGCTCAGGTTTTGGCGTCCGCTCATTAAATGCAGAAATATTGCGCAGTCCGAGCCGCTTTAACAGATCATACCGGCGCTGCATCTCCTGCACCAGCCACTGAAGCGCCGCATAAGCTCCGCGCGGCTCTGTGACTACAGGAGCGATCATGTGAGGGAGCGCAGAATATTGCGTCAACTCCACCTTCTTCGGATCAATCATCACCAGCTGCAACTCATCAGGACCAGAGTTCATGAGCAGCGACATGACAATCGTGTTGATACAAACAGATTTTCCGGAACCCGTCGCACCGGCAATCAAAAGGTGCGGCATACGGGTCAGATCTGCCATCACCCAATCTCCATTCACCGCCTTCCCAATCAGCAAAGGCAGAGACATGCGGCGCTGCTGCTTATTGTGCTGGTAGTAATGGAGCATCTCCTTAAAGTTCACCTCTTGAGGATGGGTGGTGGGCACTTCAACTCCCACAGCAGCCTTGCCGGGGATCGGAGCGATGATGCGAATCGATTTCGCCTGCATATTGAGCGCCAGGTCATCCTCTAGCGCCTTAATCTTCTGCACCTTTACACCAATCGGAGGGTGCACCTCAAACGAGGTAATAGTAGGACCGCTATGGATCTCTCCCACCTTCGCTTCAATACCAAAACTCTTTAGCGCCTCTTCCAGAATCGCCGCCTGACGCATTAGATCTTTCTTCAGCGCCGGAGAGTCTATCTTCTTTCTCGGATCAGCAAGCAGATCGAGCGAGGGCAGCCGGAAAGCCGAATCCTTCGAGGAAGCGCGGATAAGCATCGCTGGCAAAACTGGCGCCACGACCTTGACTACCTGCTGCGCTACGGGCTGCGGCCGCTGCTCAGGGACATTCACTCGCATTGCAGGAGGAGCCTTGGGAATCGATACAGATGCTGTCTGTTTTACCGCAGTAGCTCTCCACTTGCGAAGCTGCTTCCATAGCATCACAAAGAGCTTTGAACATTGCGCAACTACCACTCCAATCAGACGCAGGTTGGCAATCAGACGCACCCGAGTCAGCAGCAAGAATGAGACCAGCGCAACGCTAGAAGCGATCAGCGTCGTGCCAATAGGGCTCAGCACGCGCTGCAAAGAGAGGTAGGGAAGGTCAGCATAGAGAAAATAGGCCGGGATGCCACCTAGATTGAATCGCTCAATGATGCGCGTATAGGGACGATTGATGGCAAAGGTCTCCGAAATGATCCGCTCTCCCCAGCGATGGACCTGATCTGGGAAGATCTCCGCAAAAAGCGTCAACAACATACAGGAGGACGCCAACAGCATACCGAAATAAAAGTGATCATAGGCGAGGTAGTTCAATTTGCCGCGCAAAAGAAATCTACTGCCCAGCCAAATCAGATAACAGGGAATCAGATAGGCGCCCCAGCCAAAGAGATATTCCGATCCAAAGGCGGTCAGGTATCCGAGAATCCCCAACCAATTCTTATACGGAGCTTGATAGAAGAAGCTCGCAAATGAGATCAGCGCAAAAACACCTCCCGCGATCAGAAAAAAACCACGAACTTCTGGATGAGAAGGTCGCACTTTCGGCAGTTTTTTGACTTGTACTTTTTTAGCCATAGAAGTTCCAGATCGCAAAGAGTCCCACACCCAAGCAATACCAAGCAAAGGGATTTACTGTCCCCCGCTCATATGCCCAAAAGACAAATCGCACAGAGAAGAGCCCTACACCCAACGAGGCCGCAAATCCAGCTGCGTAGACCTCCCAAGGCAATCCATAGAGCGCTTCACCTCCGCGCAATAGCTTTACCGTCTCCAATAGTTGCCCTCCCAATACTGCCGGGATAGCTAAGAGAAACGAGAATCGCGCCGCCTCTACCCAGTCCCATCCGAGCCAGCGAGCCATCGCAATTGTCGACCCACTTCGAGAGACTCCAGGAATCAGCGCCATCGTCTGAGCAGCTCCTATGCATAACACATCGCGCCATTTTCTACCCTTCGTAGGCACCGAATTTACGCGCCCCGCACAAAAAAGAATCGCTGAAGTTGCCAACATCGCCCAACCCAAAAAGCGCGGCTCAGAAGCGGCAACGCGCAGCGGTTTTAACAAAAAGTAAGCGGGAACTAAAGGCAGAAGTGCAACGACAAACAGTACAATAGCGCGTGGCTTGCGCAAAATCTCCCAAATGGAGCGGCGTAGATAGAGAATTAGTGCAATCAGAGTGCCGGAGTGGCAGATCAAATCAAAGTAAAGAAGATGTTCGCCGTCGGGGACTCCGAGCAGCCATTTTGCGAGTCGCAAATGGGCGGAGGAGCTCACAGGAAAAAATTCTGTGACCCCTTGGACCAGTCCCAAAATGATCGCGGTAAAAACATCCATGGATAAATGGGGCGATCGACGGGGCTCGAACCCGCGACATTCGGAACCACAATCCGACGCTCTGCCAACTGAGCTACGATCGCCACAGAATTCAAGTATTGTAGACAAAACTCTGCGTATCGTCAAGATTCAAGAATCTACAGTGAAATCTCCCCCTTCTCCGTGGCTTCTACCCCCTTTCGCACAGCTCAAAAACTGGCATTCCGGACTCGGCCATAGATGCCCACGGCAAGCGGTATTAATCCAACGGCCCTTTCAACCTCTAAATTTTATCGCTGGCCAAAAAATCGACCGAAACTTTTTATTAAAATATTGTCAACGAATCAAGACATATACCCCTTCCAGTTCAAAGGCACCCAAGAGGATTGATTCAAAGCCTCGGGGT
>CAZEZK010000090.1:0-6005 GCA_964516935.1 uncultured bacterium | reverse complement strand
AACTTAATACCAGTACGTTATGCGCTATGAAATCTTTTTTTGTCCAGTACAGAGTAACTACTGTCAAATGCTTTGCGGTGAAGTTGGTAATTTTTTCATTGATACAGTAAATCCTAGCTGGGACATTCATATTATTTCTAATAATATTACAATGTATGCCATTTTATTCAATGCGCATCAGATCCTCGAATACTTTGCGGTACCTGCCGACAGATGGGCATCAAAGCGCGATGCGATGAGCCGCACCCAGGGTTGTCCCAATTCCAGCACCTTGACAGCCTCTCGAGTCACCTGCAGCCACCCTGCAGTTTCGAGATCCTGCAACCCCTCCTGCTCAGAGGTGAAATAATCGTCAAAGTGATCTCCAAAGATGGCATAAAAGAGCTGCTTATCCAAGATAAATTGACACATAAGCCGATGAACTGTCCAACGACGACGCAGATCATCAGGTTTTAAATCAAACCCTCGGAAAGTAGGTAATATCCCCTTCTGCAGCCGATCGCGGTACTCCTCGACGGTTTTCACATTCTGTAGATAGCAGTCGGCAATATGGCCAACCGAAGTGACCCCTAATCCAAGAAGATCGTCAGAGTAGTAGGGAGAGTAACCCTGAAAATTGCGCACCAGCGTCCGTTCCCGAGCGGCACGCGCTAGGCTATCCCCAGGGAGCGCAAAGTGGTCCATCCCGATCTGCTCATAGCCCGCCTGTAAAAAGCGCTCCTGCGCCACAGCATAAAGCTTCTGCCTCCCCTCGAGGTTGGGAATGTGATCTTCCGGTAACGCCTTCTGGTGAGCCTTCATCCAGGGCACATGTGCGTAGCCAAACAGAGCAATCCGATCTGGTCGCCAGGCGGCGATCTCTCGCGCCGTCTCAGAAAAACGCTCCGGCGTCTGAAGCGGTAGTCCATAGATTAGATCGAGATTGATCTCCGAAAAGCCCAGCTCACGCGCCTTCTGATATGCAAAGCGACTCATTTCTTCGCTCTGACGGCGGCGCACAACCTCTTGCACGGCGGGGTCGAGATCCTGTACACCAAAACTCGCTCGGTAGAAGCCCAATTCTCGTAGAGCTGTTAGCTGTTCGCCCTTGTCGGCAAAAACCCCTCGCGGATCGACTTCGATCGACAGCTCCTCAAGCTCAAACGCTTCACGCAACACTCCAAACAATTTACGGAAGTCAGCTATCGATAGCGAAGTAGGGGTTCCGCCGCCCAGATGGATTTGCGCAACTCGCCGCTTTTTCTGCAGAACCCCCCGCACAAGCCCGATCTCCTGGATCAACAAGTCGACATAACTACTAACCGTCTCCGGCCTCCGGTTTAGCAACACAGAGCAGCCGCAAAAAAGGCACATCGAGCGACAGAATGGGATATGCATATAGATCGAAAGGGGTCGATCCGATTTAGCAAACAGCCGTAATTTTTCTTCAGCTACCCCCTCGGCAATCGGATAGAAATGGGGCGCGGTTGGATAGCTTGTGTAGCGCGGGACCGAGTCACGGTTAGGCGCGAGGGTGAGTTTTGTCATAGACTTCTCTTTTGAGTTTTGGGGAGACGTGAGTGTAAATTGTCGTCGCCTCTAGCGAAGCGTGGCCAAGAAGCAGCTGAATTGTCTTAAGATCCATCCCTTTCTCCAGCCAGTGTGTAGCAATAGTGTGTCGAATGGTGTGGGGTGTGATGCGCTCTGAGAGGCCGCTTGCTTTCAAATATTGCGCAAAGTGGCGATCGACAGAACGGGGCGTTAACCGCTTCCCCCAACGGTTCAGGAAGATCGCATTGGAATCTTTCTCATCCCGCTCCGGATGGTGCAGATAAGAAGAGACCCACTGGACCGCCGTCGCAGTGATCGGAACCTGCCGCTCCTTGCGTCCTTTCCCCATTACCCGTAGTAGCCGCTGCGATTCGTTAAAATCCCAATGATTTAAACCGGTAATTTCACTTAGGCGCAATGCCGAACTGTAGAGCAGCTCCATCATCGCACGATCGCGATAACCCAAATAGTTCGAAGTATCCGGCTGAGAAAAGAGGAGCTCAACTTGAGAGTAAAGGAGAACCTTTGGAAGGCGCTGTTCCCGTTTTGGGGCATCAATCTCGTCAAGCGGATTCTCTGAAGCCCACCTCTCCTTTACCGCGAACTTGAAGAGGCTGCGCAGAGCTGAGAGATGGCGCAACACCGTCCCCGTACTGACCCCCTTCTCATGGAGATGAGAGAGGTAGCGCCGGATGATCCGCTTCGAGAGATCCTCTAAAGAAAGTCCTTTCTTCACAAGCTCCTTCTCGCTGAAGGCCGCAAAAAAAGAGAGGTCGGAGCGGTAGGCTCGCAAGGTGTGAGCCGAGGCCCCTCGAGCTGTCTTGATATGAAAAATGAATCGATCTCTTGCTTCAGAAAAATCCACAATGTTATCCTATCCATATTGTGATTGTTTTAGAAAATATTTCGAAACGCATCGGTGGCCGTACTCTCTTTGAAGCTGTTACCATGTCCTTCAACGAAGGTTGCCGCTATGGCCTTACCGGCCCGAACGGTGCTGGAAAATCGACGCTCCTCCGCATGATCATGAAGCAGGAGCCCCCCACCTCTGGTACAGTCACACTTCCTAAAAAAGTCGGCTTCCTCAGACAGAATATTGAAGAGTTTCAAAATTTCACTGTCATGGAGACGGTCATCATGGGCAACGCTCCTCTCTGGGCCGCCCTCTCTGAACGCGAACGTCTATACGCGGAAGAGATCACCGACGAAATCGGCATCCGCCTCGGCGAACTTGAAGAGGTAATTGCCGATGAAGAGGGCTATACAGCCGAGTCTGAAGCCGAAATCCTCCTGATCGGGATGGGCATCCCTGTCGAGCAGCATCAGAAGAAGATGCATGAGATCCCCTCCGACCGCCAGTTCCGCGCCCTTCTCTGCCAAGCACTCTTTGGCCATCCTCAAGCTCTGATTCTCGATGAACCGACAAACCACCTCGACCTCGAGTCGATCTCCTGGCTGGAAGAGTTCCTCCATAACTACAGCGGCACACTGATCGTGGTGAGCCACGACCGCCATTTTCTCAACGCTGTCACCACTCACATCGCCGACATCGATTATGAGACCATCATCCCCTATCCTGGCAATTACGATGCAATGCTCGTCGCCAAAACTGCCGTAAGAGCCCGTGCCGAAGATGAAAACAAGGCGAAAGATAAGAAGATCTCTCAACTCAAAGAGTTCGTCGCTCGCTTCGGTGCCGGTACACGTGCCAGCCAGGTGCAGTCACGCGTCCGAGAAATCCAGCGTCTACAACCTATGGAGTTGAAACAATCCAACATCCAGCGCCCCTATGTTCGTTTCCGCACTCCAGAAAAACAGTCAGGCCAGATCCTCTTCAAGATCGACAAACTCTGCAAAGGATACGCAGACCACCCCGTCATTAAGAACTTCTCCTGTGAGATCCAGCGAGGCGACAAGATTGCAATCATCGGGAATAACGGGCAGGGAAAGACTACTCTCCTAAAGCTCCTGGCAGGCGTCCTAAAACCCGATAGCGGAGAGATCAAGATTGGCCACAATATCGAAACCGGCTATTTTCCTCAAAATCATGGTGACCTCGTTGACAAAACTGCTCCCATGACCGGCTTTGACTGGCTCAAACTCCGCCGCCCATCCCTCGTCGACCAAGACGTGCGCGGCGTGATGGGCAAAATGCTCTTCGCCGGTGACGATGCGTTCAAAAAGCTCTCTGCCCTCTCCGGAGGAGAGACCGCCCGCCTCATCATCGGCGGACTCATGCTCACTGCCCCCAATCTCCTTCTTCTCGACGAACCCAACAACCACCTCGACCTCGAGGCGGTATCGGCGCTCGCCGTTGGTCTTGAAGAGTTCCAAGGCACAGTCCTCGTCGCCTCTCACGACCGCGAGCTCATCTCCGGCTTTGCGACAAAGATCATCGCCTTTGAAGATGGGAAAATCACCTTCTTCCAAGGTCCGTTAGATGAGTATCTAGCCTCGAAATCCGTTTGCACAAAATAAATATTTTCGTAATACTTCGTAGGCATGAGACTTTTTTTTCGACTAACGATGCTGCTCATTACCGCAGTTCCCTCTCTATTTGCAGACCGCACTCCAAAAGTGCACGTCATTCTCACCAGCGCGATCATTAAAAATCAGTTCGGTCTGCGCATGGCCGAATATACCAACAGCATCGAGCAGCTCCGCAGACTAGGCATCGAGCCTTGGGTTATTGAGGCAACCAACATCCACTCCTCCTTTTTCGACAAAATCTCTGATCAGGTTTTCTACCCCCAACAGCATGACGACACACAACGCAGCAATAAAGGCCTCAACGAGACACGCTCTATCCGCGCCTGCATTCCCTATCTAGACTTTGATGATGATGACATCGTGATCAAGATGACCGGAAGATACTTCTTAAAAGATCGCCACTTCATCAACACCATTCTGCGCACTAGTAATCAGTATGATGCGTGGGGCATGTATGGTAAGAACTTTGTCTCTTCAGAGCATCTCTTCACCGGCTGTTTTGCCATGCGCTGGAAATACTACAAGCGCTACATCTGCGAGATGGATCTAGAGGCGGAAAAAACCAAAATCGCCGCCCTCGAAGAGGTCAGCGCTAAATTCATCGAAGAGAATGGTCTACGCTTCCACCAGATGGACAGTCTCCACCTTTTTGCAAGAGTCTTCTTCGGCGGAGAGATCCAACCAACAAATTACGAGTGGTAATGAAAAAACAGCGCTGCCAATGGGTCACTTCCGACACTCCCATCTACGAGCACTATCATGACACAGAGTGGGGCATCCCCGTTCATGATGACCGCAAACACTTTGAGTTCTTGATCCTGGAAGGAGCTCAAGCAGGTCTCAGCTGGCTCACCATCCTGAAACGCCGCGAAGGCTACCGCAAAGCCTTTGCCAACTTCGACCCCGAGATCGTCGCGCGCTACGATGACAAAAAGATCGCTGAACTCCTCCTCGACCCCAGCATCATCCGCAACCGCCTAAAAGTCCACGCCGCCGTCAATAACGCGCAGCGCTTCCTCGAGGTCCAGAAGGAGTTCGGAACCTTCAACCACTACATTTGGCAATTTGTAGGGAATAAGACGATCCAGAATCAGCGCCGCTCCATCAAAGAGGTCCCTCCTGAAACCCCAGAATCAAGAGCCCTCAGCGCAGACCTAAAAAAACGCGGCTTCAAGTTCGTCGGCCCCACCGTCATCTACGCCCACATGCAAGCCACAGGCCTAGTCAATGACCATACTATAGATTGTTTTTGTCACCCTCGAGTCACTTACGGTTATTAAGCATAAGACATACCGTGAGGACTGAACGTTTACTCTTCATTTTGATCCCCTATTAAGAGGAGGCCTCCATTAAAGCGACGCAGTCATCCGAACCCCTCAATGGCTGATATTGGGCAACAGGAATAGCAAAAACAGTTGCACCATCTACGGGGGCAAATTCGGCTTTTTGTAATCGAAGAGCTTTCGCTGCTCTGTAAAAATTAACCCCCGCTAACAAGACTGCGATAACACAGCCATTCAGAAGAATGTAATTAGTATACCTAGAGATGTTACAAAGAAGATCTTCTCTAATCCCTGTAACACAGGTAATCTCATTTATCTGAGCAATCCCTCTTTCAGCTACCACAATACTGCCGACAGCCAATCCGCCCCAGACGCCGGCCATTACCTTATTGGCTATGTCATCTAATGGCTTATGCACGACATGGTCTGCAACAAAACCAAGCACAGCTCCCGGAGCTCCCTTACAAAAGTTCCACAGAAATGCACCACCATTTACACAATAATCCCGAACAGCAGAAATATTCATGCCTAACTCCAAATTGTAAGCAGGTTGCCAGAAAGAGCATCTCTTAACAAGAGATGAAATTTAAATTAATCATTTCCAGTAAAAACAACTTTTTAATATCAAGTCGCACATAAATTTCTTTTCGGGCAAAACAGGTAAAGGCTGACCCCCAGAGGGGTTCTGCTTCAAAAGATCCT
>CAZEZK010000089.1:2990-6209 GCA_964516935.1 uncultured bacterium | reverse complement strand
AGCTTAAAAACAATGAGTTGCGCTGCATGAACTTATTTTTTGTCCTGTACAGAGAGATCGACAATGAGATATTAGATAAAGTTGTCTCAGAAGGTAAGATTAAGTCAGTTGCTCAACTGTCTACTTCTGTAGCTGTTGGAGCTGCTGTGCAAGTCTTCTTTGCAACGCCATTTGCTATCTGGAACGGGGTTCTTGGCGGTACAAAAGTGGTGGCAGCATTCATTGGCGGACATACAGGTGCTGTAGAGCGTCAAAGAGCACAAGATACGTTACAGCACGGACTCTATATGGCCATGGTGGCTGTTATAGATCTGATCGTTGCTGCAGCGATCTGCACAATAGTAATTCCGGTCGGATATGCCATCTATATGGCGCTTCACTCTGGTTCTTCAATGGGTGAGCAGAGTAAGGGGTTAATTGGTGATTTTGTGAAGCCTATACGAAATGATGATGGAGTTGCAAAAGCTTCTTGGGCTCAAAGTATGGCTTACCGCGGAATGAAGATCGTTCTGCCGTAAAAGAAAAAAGCGCTCCTGGGGTTCTCCCGGGAGCGCTCTCATTTGCAATTAAGATGCTTTAATTTTGATGTCGATCCCTGCAGAGACTGGTAGGACCTTCAGCTTGTCGATCGTGTCGAGCGTAGGATTACGCAGATCGAGCATGCGGATATGTGTTCTCATTTCGAACTGTTCACGAGACTTGCGGTCTACGTGAGGAGAGCGGAGAACAGTGATGATCTTTCTGCGTGTAGGCATGGGCATTGGGCCAATGACGACCGCTCCAGTCCGTTTCGCTGTCTCGACGATATCCAGCACGGCGCGATCGAGGGCTCTTTGATCGAAACCCTTGAGTCGAATGCGGATCTTCTTCTGTTGTGTAGCTGTTTTTGCCATGAAAATGCCCTATTTTTTGATGATTTCTTCTTGAATTTTTGTAGGAACGCGCTCGAAGTGGCTCGGCTCCATTACGTAGGTTGCGCGACCAGAGGTCATAGAGCGCAGCTGCGTGGAGTAGCCAAACATCTCGCTAAGCGGAACGTTCGCAGAAACGGTAATGGTTCCTTTGACCGACTCCTGGCCGAGGATCTGACCGCGGCGGCGGTTCAAGTCGCCGATAACGTCTCCCACGGAGCTCTCTGGCGTAGTAGCCACAACCCTCATGATCGGCTCGAGGATGATTGGCTTCGCTTTACGCGCGCCATCTTTCACAGCCATCGAAGCGCAAATCTTAAAGGCCATCTCGTTAGAGTCTACTTCGTGGAACGATCCGAAGGTGATCGCAACTTTGACGTCGACGAGGGGATAGCCTGCCAGAACGCCTGTTGCGAGTCCCTCTTCGACCCCTTTGATAACTGCAGGGATATACTCTTTTGGGATCACGCCGCCAACGATCTTGCTGACAACTTCGTTGCCTTTGCCCTGCTCGTTTGGTTCGATCTCGAGGCAGACGTGGGCGTATTGACCGCGGCCACCGCTCTGCTTAATGTACTTAGTCTCAATCGAGCTTGGGATAGTGATCGTCTCTTTATAGGAAACTTCAGGCTTACCGACGTTTGCATCAACAGAGAACTCTCGGAACATACGATCTCGAAGAATTTCGAGGTGTAGTTCGCCCATTCCCATGATGATGGTCTGTCCAGTCTCTTCGTTAGTCATCACGCGGAAAGTTGGATCTTCTTCGGAGAGGGCTGAGAGAGCGAGAGAGAGCTTTTCGCGGTCCGCTTTCGACTTCGGCTCGATCGCCATCGAAATAACTGGCGCTGGGAAGTTCATCTTCTCCAGGAGTAGGGGGGTATCCTCTAAGCAGAGGGTGTCGCCCGTGCTGGTGTATTTCAGGCCGATGCAAGCTGCGATATCGCCAGTAAAGAATTCATCGCGATCTGTACGCTGGTTTGCGTGCATCTCCAACAGACGGGATACGCGCTCGCGCTTATCTTTTGTTGTGTTGAGGATGGCGGTTCCCTTTGCTAGAGTACCGCTATAGATACGGATAAAGGTCAACTTCCCGACGTATGGGTCGGTCATGATCTTAAAGGCCAACGCGGAGAGAGGAGCGCTATCCGAAGGGGGGATTTCGAAAGTCTCTTCGGAGTCGATCTTATGGCCGACCACGTTACCGCGGTCGATTGGGGATGGCATCCAACGGACGATAGCGTCCAGAATTTGCTGTACCCCTTTATTTTTGAAGGCGGTTCCGCAGAGAACAGGAGTGAACTTATTGGAAATTACCCCTTTACGGATTACAGCGTGGATCTCATCTTCGCTGATTCCGTCTGGGTTTTCCAGAACTCGCTCGAAGAAATTCTCATTCGTATCATCGATAGTGGCTAGCTCTTCCAGGAGTTCGTAGCGCATCTTCTTGCACTGCTCTAGGAGGTTAGCTGGGATTTCTTCGACATCGTACTTAGCGCCCATTGTCTCGTCGTGGAAGAGGTAGGCTTTCATGCTGATCAGGTCGACCATGCCTTTGAACTCGGACTCTTGGCCGATTGGGCAGTGGACTGGAACGGCATTAGCGTGGAGCTTCTCTTTCATCGACGCGACGGCATTGAAGAAGTCGGCGCCTGTGCGGTCCATCTTGTTGACGAATGCGAGGCGGGGAACACCATAGCGATCTGCCTGGCGCCAGACAGTCTCAGACTGAGGCTGAACACCTGCAACGGCGCAGAGAACGAAAACGGCGCCATCAAGCACGCGGAGCGAGCGCTCTACTTCGATAGTAAAGTCGACGTGGCCCGGGGTGTCGATAATATTGATTTTGCAGTCCTTCCAGTAGACGGTCGTCGCTGCGGAGGTGATCGTGATCCCTCGCTCGCGCTCCTGCTCCATGAAGTCCATGGTCGCTGCGCCTTCGTGAACTTCGCCGATACGGTGTAGACGGCCGGAGTAGAAGAGGATTCGCTCAGTGGTGGTCGTTTTACCCGCATCAATGTGGGCCATGATTCCCACGTTGCGGACGTTTTGAAGGGTGTCAGTTGCAGGACGCTTACTCATAGAGGGGGGTTACCATTTGTAGTGGGCAAAGGCTTTGTTTGCTTCCGCCATGCGGTGGGTGTCATCTTTCTTTTTAATCGTCGTGCCCTGGTTGTAGTAGCAATCGGCGAGTTCAGAGGCGAGGGCTTCGTGCATAGGACGGCCAGCTTTGGAGCGAGAGTGGTTGATAATCCACTGCATTGCCATAGCTGTGCGGCGCTCTGGCGGAATCTCTACAGGGACCTGG
>CAZEZK010000089.1:0-2980 GCA_964516935.1 uncultured bacterium | reverse complement strand
CTTCACGAGGCACCTGATATGCCGCACCTCCAATACGGCGAGATTTCACTTCCAGAGAGGGTCTTGCATGTTCTAGAGCCTCTTCAAAGGCTCCGAGCGTATCTTCAGTCTTTACGCGCTGGGTAAATAGTCCCAATGCATCGTAGAGGATCGCGCGGGCAACAGCTTTCTTGCCGCCATACATTAATTTATTAATAAACTTCGCCAGCGTAAGGCTTTGATAGAGAGGATCTGGAGCGATTTCGCGCTTGGTAGCTCGGTGTCTTCTAGACATATAAATATACCTACTTCGGTTGTTTTGCCCCGTATTTGGAACGGGATTTTTTGCGGTCCTTAACGGCAGCGCAGTCTAACGCGCCTCGAACGATGTGGTAACGAACGCCAGGAAGGTCTTTTACTCGACCGCCGCGTACTAGTACGATGCTGTGTTCCTGAAGGTTATGGCCTTCTCCGGGGATATAGGCAATAATCTCCTGTCCATTGGAGAGTCGCACCCAAGCCACTTTGCGAAGAGCAGAGTTAGGCTTTTTTGGGGTCTTTGTCTTCACCTGGAGGCACACGCCCCGACGCTGAGGACACTGCTGTAGAGCGGGGGACTTGTTACGACGAACCTTGTCCCTACGGCCTTTTCTAACGAGCTGATTGTATGTTGGCATATCGGTTTCCCTATAAAGGTACAGACCGGAAATATACCGCGTTCTGCGATTAAAGCAAAGCGAAAGATTTTTACCCCTCGACGAGCAGAAATAAAAATAATAATATAAATCGTAATAAGTGAGCGTTTTGTAGTAATAATAATTGCGAAACTAAATTAAATAGTTAATTATTAATTCCATTTCATTTTAATATTATGACGGGAGGCAGAGGAGTTCGGGACAGCTTGCGACGCTAAGTCGTGCCAGTGCTTGGTCCGTCCACTCTTCTCCTCCCATTTTTTTACCACGGGGCAAGGAGTTTTGTAACCGGCTCCACAACCAAAATAGGCGCTATGACTTGGGGTAACCGGTTCGTTCTCGCCACTCTCTGTGCGATCAGTTGGACCTGGCTCCCTTTAAATGGCCTAACTCAGAGCGATATACCTCGGGCGATGCAGCGATTATTCAATCTGCATATTGAGAATAAAGAATTTACACCAACTCTCGTGCAGCGTTCCGTGAAAGTGTATTTGGAACAGTTCGATCCAGAGCACATTTATCTTTTAGAAAGCGAAGTCTCTCCCTATTTAAATCTCTCCGATCGAGATGCTCGACAGATCGCGCAACGGTTAAAAGAGGGAGACTATCGCGATTTTGAAGCTTTCAATCAGCTATTTTGGGAGGCAATTCTACGAGCCCGGGGTGTAAGGCAGGCTCTATTTCAGCAGTTGGCAGAGAAAGGGGCAGGGGATGGCCGTTTGTCGCAAGGCTCTTCCTATGCCCGTTCCGTCGATGAGTTGCGTGCTCGCCAGCAGGTGAAGTTGGATCGTTTTTACCTTTATCACCGCAACCACACCCGATTTGGGGATGGGAAGCTGGTGATAGAGAAGGTATGTGCTCTTTTTGATAAAAAGAGCCGACGGATGGAACGGTTCTATGTAGGGTCGGACCAAGAGGAGCATTTCTTTACGCTCCGTGTCTTGAAGGCTTTAGCAAAGAGTTTGGATACGCACACGGCCTTTTTTAGTCCTGAGGAGGCTCGGGAGGTTCGCGTAGGGTTAGAGAAGCAGTTTGAGGGGGTGGGGATCGTGCTTTCTGAGGGAATCGATGGGGTGGTAATCTCCGATCTGATCCCTGGAAGTCCTGCAGCTGAATCGGGTCGTGTGCAAATAGAGGATCTACTGGTAGAGATCGATGGGACCCCTATACGTTCTTTGGAATTCGATCAGGTCCTGGAATTATTAAAGGGGAAGAATGGCGCTGCCATTACTCTCGGGTTGCAGAAGCTTGATCAGGGAGAGAAGCTCTTCCGAGTCACTCTTCAAAAGCGCCCTATCTCCATGGATCAGGAGAAAATTCAGGCTACTTATGAGCCTCTTCCTGGCGGTGGCGGTATCGGCAAGATCATTCTC
This sequence comes from uncultured bacterium, assembly GCA_964516935.1. Taxonomy (GTDB): domain Bacteria; phylum Chlamydiota; class Chlamydiia; order Chlamydiales; family SM23-39; genus CAZEZK01. Next base: position 933 of record CAZEZK010000089.1, on the reverse strand, counting down.
TACCATTTCTATGAAAATGAGGCGGGAAATAGCAGTGAAAAGGATATCCGTAATGCGATTGAACAGTTTCGCAAGCAGGGCGAGCTCACAGGTCTTATCCTCGACTTACGAGAGAACCCAGGAGGATTCCTTAGTCAGGCCGTAAAAGTGGCCGGTCTCTTCATCTCTAACGGCGTAGTGGTAATTTCTAAATATGGCAAGGGTGAGGTTCACTACCTTCGCAGCGTCGCTGGCCGCAGCTTTTTCAATGGCCCGCTCGTGATCCTTACCTCTAAGATGTCTGCCTCGGCAGCCGAGATTGTCGCACAAACTCTCCAAGATTATGGCGTAGCCCTAGTCGTAGGGGATGAGCACACCTTCGGTAAGGGGTCGATCCAGTACCAGACCGTGACCGATCCTCGCTCCGACTTTTTTTTCAAAGTCACCGTAGGCCGCTATTATACAGTATCAGGCAAGAGCACACAGATCGACGGCGTACTCGCCGATATTGTGGTGCCTAGCAGCTACGCCCCCTATAAAATTGGGGAGCGCTTCTTAGATTATCCACTATCTCCTGATCAGGTCAGTCCTGCCTTCGTTGACCCGCTCACCGATCTCGATGCTAAGGTTCGCCATCTCTTTCAGGTAAAATATTTACCATATCTACAGAGGGTCATACCCTTCTGGCGCCGAATGCTGCCGATTCTTCAAGAAAATAGTCATCAGCGTATCTCTCGTAACCCAGAGTTCCAGGCGCTCTTCAAGAAGCAGGATAAGGTTCGTGCCCGCATGGACGGTATGTCCGTAAACTCTGTCGATGAGGCAATGCCACAAATGGGCATGACCGACATGCAGATGCAGGAGGCGATCAATATCCTTAACGATATGCTCCGCTTAGAAAAACAGAGCGAGGCTGACTAGTCTTTCTTATTTGAGCGCGTGCAGGGGGTATGA
>CAZEZK010000088.1:0-6215 GCA_964516935.1 uncultured bacterium | reverse complement strand
CCGCGAGAGCTTTCAATTCAACCCTCTTGGGTGCCTTTGAACTGGAAGGAGTATAGCATACTCTCTCGATCGACCTTGCTCAATTATCAAAAAGTCCGTTAAATTCGGTCTAACCAAGGAGACCCGATGAGCAACACTGCAAAAGAGATTCTGTTTGATGAAGAAGCGCGCAACCGACTCCGAGAAGGAATTGATCAACTCGTCGACGCTGTCGCAATCACACTGGGCCCACGCGGGCGCAACGTAGGACTACAAACCTCTTGGGGATCGCCTACGATTACCAGTGACGGCCACTCGATCGCAAAAGAGATCGAACTAAAAGATCCATTTCTCAACATGGGCGCATCGATGGCCAAAGAGGTCGCAGCCAAAATTAAAGAGAAGGCGGGCGACGGAACAACAACAGGAATCTTGTTGCTGCGCACTCTGGTGCAAGAGGGGCTGAAAAATATCGCGGCGGGTGCAACTCCGACGCTGCTAAAACGAGGTATGGATAAGGCTCTCGATGCTCTGCTAAAAGAGCTGCACGCAACTGCCATTCCAGTCACGACGCATGAGGAGATCCAGCATATTGCCTCTGTTTCAGCTTCGGGCCATGCAGAAGTGGGCGAAACGATCGCCTCCTGCTTTGAAAAAGTGGGACGCGATGGGGTGATCTCCATTGAAGAGGGCAAACTGATGCATACAGAGATCGAACTGGTCGAAGGGATGCAATTTGAGCGCGGCTACGCAAGCAGCCACTTCTGCACAGATACTGTTCGCATGACTGCGGAGATGCAAAAGCCCTTTATTTTGATCACGGATAAAAAGCTCTCCTCTGCACAGGAGCTATTGCCGATCCTCCAGACGGCCTGTATGGGCGGACAGGAGTTGCTGATCATCGCCGATGATATCGATGGCGATGCACTCTCTACACTAATTTACAACAAACTGCGCGGCACGATTAAAGTTGTCGCTGTGAAGGCCCCCTCATTCGGAGATCGCCGCAAAGCGATCTTGGAAGATCTAGCTGTCCTTACGGGAGCGCAGTTAATCTGTGAAGAGAAGGGACTGTCTATGAAAGAGGCCGATCTGACGCTGCTAGGGCGTGCGGACCGAGTCTCTATCGGCAAAGAGAAAACGACAATTATCGGCGGAAGCGGTTCGGTTGGGGCGATCCAGGCTCGCATTGCGCAGATCGACCATGAGCTATCAGAAGATCCTTCGACCTATGAGCGCGATGAGCTGAAGCTGCGCCGCGGCAAGCTGCAGAGCGGTGTGGCTCTGATCCGCGTCGGCTCTCCAACAGAATCGGCACTGAAAACAGAAAAGCAGCTCTATGAAGACAGCCTCAACGCGACGCGTGCGGCCCTAGAAGAAGGAATCGTGCCGGGCGGGGGTGTTGGGCTGCTCCGCGCATCGCGAGCCGCCACGACAGCTCTCGAGGGAGATGAGGCACTCGGTGCTCAGATTCTACTGCGCGCTTGCGAGGCGCCGTTCCGACAGATTGTTCTAAACACAGGCCACGAACCCTCGATCTGTTTAGCAGATGCGCTTGCCAAGGGCCCTTCATTCGGCTTTAATGCGGTTACAGAGCGGGTAGAAGATCTGCTTAAATCGGGCGTTATCGATCCAGCAAAGGTTGTTGCAACGAGCCTGAAAAATGCAGTCTCTATGGCAGGAATGGTCCTCCTCTCTGAAGTACTAATGGCACCGGTAACCGAATGATCGCGCTGATTGTCTCCCTATTCGCCAGCGTTAGCATGAGCTCGCAGGCAAGAGTCTTATCGCAGCAGTTTGAACAGGAGGTATCACAACTACCTCCTCCCGCTCCCGTGCGTCAAATGGAGACTCTACTTCGAGATAGCTCCGTCTGGCTCATCTGCGATCTGACACGCTCGCCGCAACCGGCGCTCAGCTATTGGGCCAACCCAAAACTCTGGGAGAATCTGCAGACAATCGGCTTCAATACTCTTTATCTGCGGGGGCTCAAACAGTCGACCCCCTCAGGCAATCCCAATCTGCGCAGTGGACTGGCTCTAGATCCAGTCTGGGGCAGCGAAACCGCCTATAGCACCCTGACACAACTAGCACAAAAACATGATCTCGCACTCATTGGGGATCTGATCCGCAGATCCACAGCTGCAGATATCGATTTCCGGGCCGCTCTAGAAAATCGCGGCGATGCCCCATCGCTCTACCAAATGGTCGAGATCCCTGCCGCCGACTGGCCATTGCTGCCCGCTGTACCCGAAGGGGCATCAACAGCGAATGTCCCTTATCTCTCACTCCAAGCGCTAGAAAAACGAGGCTATGTCCCTGTCGGCTCCTCTCCATGGATCAAGCAGAGCCGCTGGAACGCCACAGATCCGATCCTGGGCATTGACGGCAAAGCGCGCCGCTGGATCTATCTGCAACAGAATGAAGCGCCTCTCCTCTCTTGGCTGCGCTCCTCATTTGCAAGCGAACAGATCGCTGCAGCCGATGTGCTGCTATCAAGATTCCTATTAGGTCAAGAGATCTTAGACGTCGATGGCGCGCTGCCGATGAACGCAAAAGAGACACTTACCCTCTGGATCCGCAAACTCGGCGGCTTTAGCGTCGAAGAGACTGTCGGCGGCCTACGAGATCTGCGCACCCTCACCTGCGACTTCGCCTACGACGAAATCACCCGCGCAGCACTCCTCCACGCCATTCTCAATGAAGATGCCGAAATCCTACAGCTCTTCTATCGTCTCTTCATCAAAGAGGGTCTTCAGCCAATGATGCTCGTCCATCTGCTGCAGCCACTTGACCAGTTCACCTGCGAGTGGACAGAATTCATGCAAAACCCTCGCAAAAAGTATCGCTACCATGAGGAGTTCGTTACGGGGGATCTGCTCAACCAGCGGCTCCTAAAGGCCGACTTCGAAAAACTGGGCCCCAAAGAGAAGGTCGCCTTCTCCACCTGGGCCGGCCTCTGCGCCTCCGCGCTGAACATCCAGAACTACGAAGAGGGTAAAGATAAGATCCGCGAAGCGCACCTCCTTCTGGCATTCTTCTATGCCATGCAGCCAGGGATCTTCGCCCTTTCTCCAGCAGACATACTCGGGGCGCTCCCCTCACCTGAAGCCAAAACACTCGATCTGATGGGCTGCTCTTCGGCGCCAACGCTCTATGCCTCGCTTCCACAACAGCTGCAGAACTCCAACTCCTTTGCCTCGCAGCTCCGCGCAATAATCTCCACAAGAGCCACTCTTGAAATATCGCGAGCTCTGCTCATCGACGTTCCCGCTACCCCCTCTTCCGCAATCGCGCTGCTCCATCGCCTGACGAACGGCCTCTATCAGCTTACAGCGGTCAATTTCGGCACCAAGGCGGTTGATCTCGAGATCTCGTCGGAACACCTGATCAATTCTAGTGCCATCGACCTGGTCAGCGGCATCCTCAAGCCGAAGGTCTTCCCTTCACCGATCTTCCGCGCCCGTCTAGAACCCTTTGTTGGAGCCTCCTTCCTCTTCCAGAGGAAATATTTCCCCGACGCCCCATCGCATGACCAACAGTAATACCAAATATCAGAAATAACTTGCAGTTTGAGTCGCGTTAGATCTCTCAACCCCAGTGATTTGACGCACTCAAACTGCAAATTATTTCTGATATTTGGTATAATCCCTTTTTCCGCGCGTTTCGCGCGAAAGGAGACACGGAGAACGCGGAGGGAAAATTAGATATGACTAAGAGAGCTGCAGTTATCTGCGCTTCTGGGATTGGCGATGCTCTCATCTTCCATATCCTCTCCTACCATCTACGGACTAAACTTGGTATGAAGGTCACCACCTTTAGTGACCCCCTCCCCTCTTTTGGCGCCTGGCTCCCTACTGACTTCTCCTTTGCCCCCCAGCCGCGCAATCCAGAAGATTTTGAGGCGCTCTGCGACTATGACGCAGTCTTCCTTCAATATGATAATAGTCCCAAAGCTGTCACCATCCGCGCCCTGCGTCCTCACTGTAACGTCCACATCCTCTACGGCACCTATCTTCCAGAAAAACATGGCCCCCTCCACCCCAACGACTTCACCTTCCAAGAGGAGCTCACCGTAGCCGATAACCTCTGCGCTGCAGTTCACGCCTCCAAAGAGACTGGCCTCACGCCACCCCCCGGACTGGTCCACCGCCGCTACCCCAAACGAGTCGCGATCCATCCGATGAACCAAGATCCAACCCAGCGCTGGTCGAAAAAACGATTCCTCCTTCTCTTCCAACAACTTCAGAAAGAGGGATTCGAACCATTTTTCCTCACGTCTCCTTCTGAAGCCGCTGAATGGCAAGCAGTTCCTTCCCCCACACTCGAATCGGCAGCCTCTCTGATCTATGAATCGGGTTTTTTTATCGGAAACAACTCAGGCCCAAGCCATCTCGCATCACTTTTGCAAATTCCCTCGCTCATTATCAGCAAAGGGGCAAAACAATGGCAAAAATGGGCCCCTTCTTGGCTTCCAGCCACCCCCATTACCCCTCGCTTCGTCCCTAACTTCAAGGGCATGCGCTGGCGCGAAAACAAATGGCAATATTTCATATCTATAAATAGAGTTTTAAACAGCTTTAGAAATATTGCGAAACAAGATAATATCTACCTTGGGGGTAATAATGAAAGATCTTCCTCATCACATTAAGAAGTTAAATCGCCGCGTAATTCGCTCTGAACTGCGCGAAGAACATGCTGAGGAGCTACCTTCTCTTCCTGAAACTCCCCTATCCGAGCGACAGAAGAAAAAACAGACGAAGGAGCGCGTTAAGCAGCTCCACCAGAACCACGTACCGCTTCATGACTCTGAGGAGCAGCGCAATCAGAAGATGAAGCATCGCGTGCCTGTTTTTGACCGCCTTTCAACTAACAAACCAAAGGCGACCAAACCCACCAATAAGAAAACGCCTAAAATTTAATGCGCATTATTCAAGTTTCCGATCTGCACCATGCGCGCATGACATGGAATCTCCTGCGCTGCCTCTCTAAGCGGCTGATTGGACAGCTGAACTATGTTTGCAAGCGTGCATCGATGTTTGATCCGAAGCAGCGAGAGGCGCTACCAGAACTGTTCCAATCTCTGAAAGCCGATCTCATTTTGATCGGCGGAGATTTGACGACTACATCGCTACCTGAGGAGTTTGAAGAGGCGAAAGCCTTTATTAAAGGCCTTGGGATCCCTGTGCTAACGATTCCTGGGAACCACGATTGCTACACCCAGGGCAGCCATCAGGAGCAGAGGTTTTATAACTATTTTCCCTCCTCCTTAAAAGAACACGGCGTGGAGCGCCACGACCTGACTGCCAATTGGACTTTGGTCGCCTTCGATACTACGCTGGCGACAGGGCTTACCTCTTCCAGAGGCCTTTTTTCTCCGAAGGCGGAAGAGAACCTAGACAAACTCCTTTCGCAGATCTCGTCGAAGCGCTCCATCCTTCTCTGGACCCACTATCCGCTCTTCCCTAACGATAGCCACTCTCGAGGGCTTGAACGCGCCGAAGCGCTCCGGGCGCTTGTGCGCCGCTATCCCAATATCTGCTGTTTTCTCCATGGCCACACACACCGCCATGCAATTGCCGATCTACGACCAAGCGGCTTCCCCGTCGTACTCGACAGCGGTTGCCCCATCCAAAAAGGAGAAGGCTCTTTAAATCTGCTAGAATTAACCCCCAATGCCTGCAAGGTAGAGAGCTACCACTGGGATCAGGGGTGGGGGAAAAGGCGCGAACAGGCCTTTATTTGGGATTAGGCTCGAATCTCAAGCCAGGTGGCTAAGTGCCGCGCTACTATGGTATGAGCGAAAATTGACTGAATGCCGTGCGATGTTAACAGTCCTCGCTGTTGGCGACCAACCGTAATCATATCATAAGCGATAATCCCTAAGGCAATCGCACCAATAGCTGTAAAGACTCCTGAACCAACAGATCCAGTCAAAGCCAAGCCGATCCCAGAGAGAAGAACTGCTGCAGCAATAAGCGTTACCAGCGCGCCAATCGCTCTCAGAGCTACTGAAGTGATTGCTTCCGTTTTTGAATGGAAACCCCAAGGTTTCTTTCCCTCTACCAGCTTCCCGCCGTCAGCTGCTAAATTCTTAAAAAATGTTACTGTACTATCTACCATAAAAACCTCCATTTCTGATATTTGGTATAACATTTTCTGAATATAAAAATGATTCGGACAAAACAGGTAAAGGCTGACCCCCAGAGGGGTTCTGCTTCAAAAGATCCTTCAAG
>CAZEZK010000087.1:3551-6231 GCA_964516935.1 uncultured bacterium | reverse complement strand
TAAGGGGTTCGTGCAGATATTGACCTACGATTACCTCAACAGGTGCCTCTCTAAGCTTGTCGTTACCCACAAGTGCTAAGAAAATATTTTACACCCTCAGCAGCTCATGGCAAGCGCCGCTCCTCTGCACATATCTCGTAGCCTAAGCCATCCATACCAGATGGTTTGCCATCCCGGATTGCCGTCAGACTTTCGCCCTAAAAAGCCTCCTAACATAGCCACCCGACGCCAAAATTCTTTGACTGTTGGAGGAATCGACAAGGTGCGATTGAGGTGGAACGGGTATACAAGGTGACAAGCTGAAAAGTGAGGCCAGAGGCGGAGTCTCGGCTGTTCAAAGAATTATGCAACAACGCCTTCCCGAGCGGTATAAAATGTCACAAAAGATCAACCAAAGCAGTTCAGCTTGTAACGAGCAGCTTTTTTAATCCCTTCTTGAATGATGATTCCTTTTTCTATGAGATCGGCAAGATCTCTTTGCAAAGACCGTCTGTTGATTCCCGGGCAAATCGACTCATATTCTTGAATATTAAAATCTTTCTCGCTTGCCATCAGGCTCTCCAATGCCTGTTTCTGCCTCTCGGAAAGCTTATGTTCAAGCACTAGAACATCCAGTTTCATAGCCTGCGATCCTTTGAACTGGATTTCATGCATTTGGGTTTCTAAGGCTTTGCAGAAATATTCAAGCCAGCTCGTCATATCCATGTTGTTATTTCTGGCTGATTGGAGTGCATGGTAGTAATCCTGCCTATTCCTGTCGTAGTATTCGCTGATGGTGAAAAGTTTTTTAAAGTAGTCCCCTGAACGGTAAAGGCACAAGGTGGAAAGAAGCCTGGACGTCCTGCCGTTTCCGTCTACAAACGGGTGGATGTGGACGAGTTGGAATTGCGCTATCCCGGCAGCAAGAACCGGAGGGATTGCTTGTTCATTTTGCAGCCAATCCGTCAGTTCAGCCATCAAAACAGGGACGTCGTAAGGTGCTGGCGGTGTATAGATGATTTCCTTTGTTTTCGAATTGGCAACATAATTCTGAATGGTCCTGTATTGGCCTGGTTGCGCTGCGTTTCCTCTCACGCCTTCTACTAAGCGCCTATGGATTTCCCTAATCAGACCTTTAGTGATCGTCCCCTGGGAAAAGACATAATCGGCAACAAAATCAAAAGCTTTTTTATAGTTCAGTAGTTCCTTGACATCTTCAGAATCGACACTCTGTATTTTTTCGCCGGAAATAAGCCTTTCAGATTGATCCAGGCTTAAATGTGTGCCTTCTATGTGCGTCGTATGATGGGCTTCCAAAATTAATGCACGGGTTTGCATTTTGGAGATCCAGTCTTTTGAAAGGGTGGCCGCTTCCAAAAAACCACGTGTGCGCTCAATAGCGGTAAGCGCTGATGCTGTGGGAATCGAAATAGTGAATTTAGGTTCAAAAGGCATGTTTTTACGACACTTTTTTCTTTATTATGTCATAAAAGACTATGTTGAGCAACTTTTTTACGACATTTTACGACATTTTTTATGACAATTTTCTTAAAAACCCGTCATAAAAATGGGTCCCTTCAACCCTGAAGTGCAACAAATAGATAAAAATTGAAATTGGCCAGAAGATGGCTGGAACCTCTAAGGTGATTTTTGAAAAAGAAAATGCCTAGGAAGGCTCATGCCGCAGGGCTACCATACTTTCAAGTGGACCCAATTCCGGGAAGAGGTTAATGACTCCTCTTTGCCTTTTAAGCCTGATTGTTGCACAATTTTTTCCAGCGTTCAATGAGGTATTTACAGAACTAGTTTGGGCTCTGTTCTGTTGCTATCTCAATGAACGCTCTCAGCCGTCAATTTTTTGCCGTGGGAGAGGGGGGGATGCAGGAGGTTATCTTTCTGCAGGAATGTCCTGAACTCTCATGGGAACAGATCGAAGCGCGTGCACTCAATTTGCCGCGTGGATGGTTCGAATTGAGCCGGCTCTCTTCGGAGGATCGCATTGAGTTTGTTCGCGATTTTTGGCTGCAGCGCCTCTCCTTTGAGCCCTATTCTCACGAGTCATTCCTCTCTTTTTTTGATCAGCTGGATGAAATTGGGATCGTTCTGACCCGCCGCAAAAATGAGGAGGCTCTCAGCGCTGAGATGGTCTATAGCTTGGCGGAGAATCGCAGCTTCTTTCGCGGCCTGCCTCCGGCCACAGAAGAGGAGATCAGAACCTTTTCCAATGATAACGGCTATCTTTTGCCGCGAGATTATCTCTCTTTTTTACGGATCCATAATGGCTTTGGGCAGCTCTCTGATATCGGTCTTGCTTCTTTCCAAAATCTGGAGCAGATGCGCTATCGTCTTCTGGATCTGCTTCTCGATCAGGATATCTATCTGGTTTCGGGAGAGCGTGGCGTAGATGTGGGCTCACTTCTCCCTTTTTATGAATCGATCGGCTCCTACCAGTGCTTTTATGCGGACTGGCATCCTGGAAATGAGATGGGGAATGTATATTTGTCTACAGTGGATTATACGCTTTCGGATATCGAGGATGCGAAATTGTGGGCCGAGCGTGGCGCATTTCCAACATTTTTGGAGTGGTTAGGCAGGTTTCTGGAGGGGATGGTCATAGAGTGAGGACGAATAAAACATTCTATACGGTCCGCAAGCTCTTCGAGCAGCATGGGAAGGCTCTTGGGTTGGATTTAGTGGCGGG
>CAZEZK010000087.1:0-3541 GCA_964516935.1 uncultured bacterium | reverse complement strand
CCGCAAGGCGGAGGTGCAGCGACCGGGACTAGGACTGACCGGTTTCTTGGAGCGCTTTGCTCATGCCCATATCTGGGTCTTCGGCCAACACGAGATCGACTATCTTCGCTCGCTCGATACCGAGCTGCGCGCAAAGCGGCTGCGAGAGCTATTACCTGCTGCGACAACGATGGTCTTGCTTGCAAAGGGCTGTGTGATGCCCAGCGAACTGCGCACGCTGTGCGAAGAGTGCGGCATCCCTCTCTTTCGTTCACAACTCGATCTACCACTGCTGCTCAGTCGGATGAATTACCTTCTATCGGAGGTGCTCTGCCCGGTCCTTTCCCTTCATGGAACGCTCGTTGAAGTTTTTGGCGTCGGGATATTGATCCAAGGGGAGTCTTCGGTTGGGAAAAGTGAGGCTGCGCTCGGCTTGATTGAGAAGGGGCATCGGCTGATTTCTGATGATAACGTCTACGTGCGCAAGACGGATGGGCAGTTTTTGATTGGCAAGGGGCCGGAGTTGACGCGCCATCTGATGGAGGTGCGCGGGATCGGGATTATTAACATTGCTCACTTATACGGAGCTGTTTCGGTGCGGCCGGATAAGACCATTGACATGGTGGTGAAGTTGGAGCCTTGGGATGACGACCACTTTTACGACCGCGTGGGGCTTGATGAGCGGTTCATCGATATGCTCGACGTAAATGTTCCTTACCATCTATTGCCTGTAAAACCTGGGCGCGATGTGGTACTTCTATTGGAAACTCTTGCATTGAACCATCGCTTGAAGGAGATGGGCTACCACTCCGCGCAGGAGTTCAATACCAAGTTGTTGGAAGTTATGGAACAGAAGAAGAAAAATCGGGAGCGAAGAGTCAGAGTATGAATTTTGCTTTGCGCGCGGTGCGCGGAGAAGTAGACAATCAAGCAGGATAGGCGCATGAAATTAACGCAGAAGGTGAAGGTGCAGCACTCGTTGGGGATCCATTCGCGGCCGGCAGCGGCTATCGTAAAGCTCCTTCAGCCCTGTAAATCGGAGGTGTCGTTCGTCTGTAAAGGAGAAACTATCAATGCAAAGAGCATTATGAGTATTCTCATGTTAGCCTTGCGAAAAGGGGATCAGGTGACGATTATTGTGGAGGGCAGCGATGCCCAGGTGACTATGGACAAATTGCTACAAGCCTTTGAACGGCCGTCGGAGTGATTGCCCGTGAAAAAAGATGAACTCATTCTCCGCGGATTGCCGATTAGTAAGGGGATTGGGATAGGTGCACCTCAATTTTATGCGCAGACGGGGCGTGAGATCATCGATGTGTCCATCCATGAACGAGAAGTAGAACGCGAGGTCCAGCGCTACCGACAGGCGCTCCACCGCAGCCGCCGCGATGTGGAGGATTTGCAGAAGCTCTCACTGGCAGAGGGGCCCTCCGAAGTGGTGGCGATCCTCGATGTTCATCTGGAACTGCTGCGCGATCCGCTCATTACAACGGCGATTGAGGAGAAGATCCGCACCCAGCAGCGCAACACGGAATCGATCTTCCATCGCGCTGTGGAGCAGTACAAAGAGCGCTTCAGCGCCGTAGAAGATCGCTATTTTCAGGAGCGGCTCCGCGACATTGACGACGTCTCTCGCCGCGTACTCCACTACTTGATCCCTCCGCAAAGACGCGCCACCGTGCAGCAGCCTCAGAATGCGATCGTCCTGGCTCATGAGCTAGCTCCGTCGGAGACGGTAGAGGCGATCACAAGTTCGGTGCATGGCCTGGTGACGATGATCGGCGGCGTCACCTCTCACGTCGCGATCATCGCCCGCGCTCAGGGTATCCCTTACGTGGCCAATATCGACATCCTCCAGCTTCGCCAGATGGAGATTAGCTCACTGATTGTCGATGGCTCTCAGGGGCTCCTTATCCTCAATCCTGAGCTAGATACTCTCAAAAAGTATCAGCGGCTGAAGCGAGGTCAGGCGCGCAGCTATCGTCTTCTGAAAAACGCCTCCCACCTCAAAGCTGAGACAATCGATGGCTACCAGGTCGATGTTCTTGCCAACCTGGAGAACCCCCTGGAGGTTGAATTTGCCCTGAAGCAGGGGGCTAGTGGCGTAGGTCTGTTCCGCTCTGAGTATCTTTACCTCACTAAGGGCATCTTCCCTACCGAGGAGGAGCAGCTCATTGTCTACAAGAGGATGATCCAGAAGCTGGCAGGTCGCCCTCTTACTATTCGCGTTTTCGACGTGGGCGGAGATAAATGTGCTGCTCCTTCGACTCGCCGTCTGGACGACTATTTTACGCAAATTGGTCCTGAGCTCAACCCCGCGCTAGGCTGTCGGGCTATCCGCCTTCTACTGCGTTTCCCTGAGCTGTTAGAGACTCAGCTGCGCGCGATTGTCCGCGCCAGCCAATATGGCCCGGTGCAAATTTTGTTGCCGATGATCTCCGATCTATCGGAATTTAACGAGGTGCGCGCTCTATTGCGCTCCATCCAGAAGCATGGACCTCCGATTCCGCTTGGCTGCATGATCGAAGTGCCTTCGATTGCGCTCCTGGCTGATGCACTATCGGAGGAGGTCGATTTTCTATCAATCGGCACGAATGATCTAATCCAGTATGTCCTTGCGGCCGACCGCAACAATCCTCTCGTTAATGAGCTCTATACTCCAGTCCATCCTAGCGTTCTACGTCTTATTCGTTTCGTTGTCACTTCCGCAGAAAAGTGTAATAAGCCACTTGTGTTGTGCGGAGAGAGTGCTGCTGATCCGATGATGATTCCCTTGTTATTGGGTCTTGGGGTTCGCGAGTTTTCCGTCGCGGCCCGTCACTTGCCTCTTGTCAAACATGTGATCCGCAAATGGCGCATCGTAGAGGCCTGCTGCTTCGCCGAACAGGCATTGGCATGCGGCTCTGCGCAAGAGCTAAAGCGGCTATTAGAGGAGCGGGTATAGAGCTGAGTACCACCATAGCGCTCAGCTCTGTTTTCTATTACGTTTTTACGACAGCTGCTCTCGGAGGTAGGTTCCAAACGAAGTCGCTCTGAACTTGCTTTGAGCATCGGGCTTATCCTTCAAGATGTGCTTATTTATAATAGATCTCATCTTGGTCGCAGAAATCTCAGCCGTCTTGTCCTGTAAGACCTTTAGCTCCTCTTTCGTGAAGGCATGAACCTGTCGATCGAAGAACTTTGCTTGAGTCGTATAAGAGAAGAACGCTGGTAGGCTTTGCAACTCTTGCAACGTCAATTGATTTTGCCCCTGAGCGATAATAGCATTTGTCTGTAGATCATAGAGCACAGCATGTCTCTGACGAGGTTGGGCGCCCTCATTCAAGATCTTATCTCTAGCAAAGATCTTGCGTAGGAATGTGGAGTCGTTCTGATCAATTAAGACCGCCTGTACCTTTGTAAAGGCTTTAGGAGCGTGAGGCTGCTTTTTCGTTTTGAACAATCTGTTGAGCGCATCTCCATCCTCATCGTAAGGCGTACCAGATTCGGTATCTTCTTCATCAATAAGTAAGCGTCTAATGAGCCCATCTATGCTCTGATAGCTGGCTATGGCACCCTTGAT
>CAZEZK010000086.1:1626-6254 GCA_964516935.1 uncultured bacterium | reverse complement strand
AACCCCGAGGCTTTGAATCAATCCTCTTGGGTGCCTTTGAGCTGGAAGGAGTATACTTGAGCGAGTAGCGCAAGCAGCGACTTCGAAAGGTATGAAAAAAGGCGCAAAAAGCGCCTCAGCCTGATTTACAGATAGGTTCATCAAAAATCAACTCCCAATGTCGCTGTTAAACCATGCATCTGCAGGTCGCCACGCATCTGCTCTGTAGTAGCAGGGGCTCTAGTAAGGTAGTTCCGACGGAAGCCATTTTGGGCCCACCAGTATTGCATCTCATAGGCGATCTGAAAGAGAACTCCCGCTGAACTCCACTCGCGATGCCAATCAAACCCGAGGATCAGCTCTCCTACAGGAGCGGCGCGTCGAAAGTTGTCCGTCAGGTTCATGGTATAGATCTGCTCTTCACTTGCCGTGATATTGTCCACCGTATCTGTCTGACGGCGATAGGTCTCAAACGAGCTGTACATTAAGGTAAAAGCACCTTCAGCAAAAACGCCAACACCCCACCCCCAAATCCAGTGAGTTCCAAACCCCGCACGAGGGCCAAGCCCCCAAGCATCACTCTTAAAGGAGAGACCGCTCGACTGCAACTGTAAGGTTGAAAGCCCCGCAATTCCAGGAATATTGGTCTCCACTTCAATGCCATTGGCATAATCTACATGATACTGCTGACGAAGCCAGGCCCCTTTTAATCCCACATGGAATCGAATTGTGACTGGATCGACAACTAGATTGGTGCGCCCTAGCTCCCAATCGAGAGAGTTAAAATAAAGTTTCCAATGAGCCTGTCCAAACCCGTAACGAACCTCCTGTTCAGCAGCAATTGCATAAAAAGGGTAGTACCAAAGAGGGATGACCCCAACGCCCGCCGGACTCGTCACCGACTCAAATAATCTTTTTAGATTTGTCAACTGACCGTGATAGTAGACCCATCGTACTTGGGTATCCCAGTTATCATAAGGTAGCTGGCGCCCCAGGGTGAGTTTGAGCCCGCTTCTCCAGGCAAAATCACAAACAAAACTCTTCTCATCCAACGCTTTAGAGGTAGTTCCAAGATTAGTCGGCTCATAGGATTTTGCTGCAAATTCCAACCCCCACTCTTTCGATTGCCAGATCAAAAAAGAGCTATTAATTACCCAGTCTCCAGAGGGCGCAGCTGGAGATAATGGCAATAGCGGTGGATTTTTCTCGATTGCGAATCCAGAAGTCGCTATACTTAGCAGAATCAGTCGGGTTAACCCTTTCATCCCCATGATCGGCAACATAGCCGGCTGAGACAAGGTTTGTAAATAAAAATCATTTCCGGTATAAGTTTCCCCGTAGTCTATGGATGCATCTTCCGAACAAGCCGTTTACAAAAAAGAAACGAGCCCCTCATTTCAACTGTTTGAGCAAGCCTTGAGCAGCACTATCCCTTCTGAAGAGAAGGTGGCCGCTGGCCTTACCTTTTTACGAGACGCGATTTCCCAAGAGGGAGCTCCCCGTTTCCGAGAATTTTGGGAGGCGCGGCGTCAGCTGCTCGCTCTCTTTAAGGGACCGATTCCTTCGGCAATCCGCTCCCGTCTCTGGAACGAGTATATGGAACTCACCGCGGAGGCGCGCCGTTTAAGTGAACTCTTCGAAGAGCAAGCATCCTTTGCGACCGAGCAGATCGACCTCGCGATCCAGGCTCTCGAGAAAGATGTCGCCGGCTTTGATGCGCTTCTCGCTCAAGCTCGCGAAATCAACTTTCCCGAGTCCTCAACTTTAGCGCAGAAGATTTCGATCTATGGCCAGATCCAGCGAGAGCTGAACCTGCTCAATACGCTTGCGACACGTCTCTCTGGTCTCCGCAAAGAGATATTCCAGACTGACTTCCGCATCCGCGAAAAGACGAAGTTCCTGCGTCGCCTTTCTGACCTCGGCGGCCACATTTTCCCGAAACGCAAAGAGCTGATCCAGATGGTCAGCAACGAGTTCGAGAAGGATGTACAGAGCTTTATCGATCAGTACTTCCAGAACGACCAAGTTACTGGCGCTCCTTATTTCGTGCTGCGTAGTGAAGTAAAGGCTCTTCAGCTGATTGCAAAAATGCTTACACTGAACAGCCCGATCTTCACCCAGACGCGCCTGAAACTCAGCGCTTGCTGGGATCAGATTAAGGCAGCCGACAGCGAGCGTAAGCAAGAGATCCAGCAGAAGCGCCAAGCCTCTTCGGAGCAACTAGCCGCTATCCAAGCCAAGATCACCGCTCTCGGCGAGAAGACGACTACGATCACGCTAAAAGAGATCGACGCAGAGATCGACCAGATCAATCAAGAGATGCGTCAAGTCTTCCTATTTAAAGAGGATGTACGAGCTCTCCGCGATGCAATGAACCTACTCCGCGCTCCCCATATCGCCGCAGCTGAATTGAAGCTCCGCGAAAAAGAGGATGCAGAGAAAGAGCGCCTACGCATCCGCAAAGAGCAAATCGCAGAACTGAAGCAGAGCATTGAACAGCTCCTCAAAGAAGTAGAGACTCGCGAAACGCCGGATCTTCTGGCCGCTCAAGAGCAGCTGATAAAACAGGCTGCTCAGCTAGACCTCTCTAAGATTGAGAAGCCTCCGATCGATCGCGCACTGAAGAGCTTGAAAGATCTTATTGCTGACCGCAAGGATCGCCAACTCCTCAATCTCAGCGATGATCAGATCCAAGCACTCCAGGAACTCCGTTCCGCTCTACAAGAGCGAAAAGAGCTCCGCAAAGAAGCAAAAGATCAGCTGGAAGTCTACCGCAAAGCCGTTAGCGCTTCCGATCTCGACTTTGAGAAGTCCATGACTGCAAACGAGCTACTCCGTCAAGAGAAAGATCGTCTTGCAAAAATCGATGATGCGATCCGCAAGATCGAGCAGAAAATTGCGGAGATCGAAAGAGAGTAGAGTCCTTATATGATGGCCGAAGCGATCGAGTATGAGTGGGTTCCCATTCTATTAGCGACGGCCATCTATATGTTTGTAGGAGCCATCTGGTACTCCAATCTTCTTTTCGGCCCTAATTGCCCCGGTAAACCGATTCGCCATGCCATTCCCTGGACCGCGCTTATCGGATTTTCCACCGCATTCTTTCTCGCCTTTTTTGAAGGCTACCTCAGCGTCACGACAGTCTTAGATGGCATGTTTGTTGGCTTCTGCATCTGGCTTGGCTTCATCCTCCCCACCCTTTTTAGCGCCGTGGTTTGGAGTCAACAGTCGGTGCGCCTATTCCTAATTCATGCTAGCTGCCGCCTCGTCGCCCTTGTCTCTATGAGCGGTCTGCTCGGGGCCTGATGAGAACAGCCCCCACATTCACCTACACTCCTCAACCCCAATCGACTCACTCGGAATCCACATTCTCTTCCCTTATTGTACTCTCTGCTGCCGTTGCCGCTGTAGCCGGAACTCTCCTCTTCTGGCATCTAGCCGTCGGCACCACCACTGTTTTTACTGCTGGGCTATTTTTCAAAGGACTCTCAGTGATCCTCTTAAGTGGAATCGGAGGCGGGTTACAGATCTCTGTGATTTTAAGTGAGACGCTGAATGATGAATCCCATCCAGCATTCCATATGTTCACAATTGCGGGTGCCATCAGCGGTTTCCTACTCAGCGGCTGGGCTGGAGCCATTCTAGGCTGGCTTATCACACCAACAGTCTGCGCACTCTCGGTCATGTGCTGTTGCAGATGCCATACAGAAGAAGCTTGAAAAAAGCCATTTTTTCGCTATGATCCTGCTATGACTCATCCAGAAACTGTCCTCATCATCGCCTCTTCAGGCGGCGGCGGCCTAATCCAGACAGCCAATGCCAAAGAACAGGAAATCCGAGCCCAAAACCCCGCTGCTCGCATCATTCGTATCGATCTGCTTAAAGATTGGATCTGGTGCGGCCTGGGACATGGCGCTGTCCACCTCTACAACTTTGCGCAGCGCATCGGAAATGTATTCCTCCTTAGAGCCTGTTCAGCCTGGCAGCCGATCATCGATCCGCTCTTTTGGCTCCCTGTTTTTATGAATAGCCTACGCCTCTTTTCTGAAGAGAATATTGATCGCGTCATCGATACACAGCCGATGGGCACCTCCGCTCTTCTTAAGGCGCTTGCTATCTTCAATCAACGCAGCCAGAAGAAAATCCTCTTAGAAAAGGTTGTCGTCGATCTGCCCACACCCGCAGCAACCCACTTTTTTGGCCCCGTGAAAAAACTCTCTCCAAAGGAGCGCGCTCTGCTCAAACTAGTCACGATAGCTCCCATGTTAGAACCCGACCAGACCGATGAGCAGTTTTGGCAGACGCACTGCAACCTCCCCATCGAACAAGTACAGGTCGAAGAGCCCTACGTGCGCCAAGCCTTTACCAAATACCGCAAGCGCACTGGAACGCGCTCCCCCTTTTCAGTTCCTATCCGCTGCAAGAGCGACGAGGAACTTCACCTTGTACAGCAGTGCTACCAACGCGGCCCGATCCAAGATACCGTACTCAACCACGACATCTCCTTCGCGATCCCACCTGAAGCCTATGTCATCACACTTTTGCTCGGCTCTCAGCCAGCAAATGACGCTACGCTACGTTATCTAGAGATCTTCCGCCAGCGAGCCAAAAATAATGGGATTTTCTATGGGGTTGAATGAATAGTAAAT
>CAZEZK010000086.1:0-1616 GCA_964516935.1 uncultured bacterium | reverse complement strand
CTTTGTCTTCTGCGCCAACTATACCCCCAATAGACCCTGTCTCCTACGAACTGTGTCTAAAACAGTCACGCAAGAACAAGACCATCCCTCTAATCTCTCGATCATCCCCCTCTCGTTTCAGACAGAAGAGACAATCGCCGCCCTCTTTTTCTGTAGCGATCTCACCTGCACTCGATCTGGAGGACAAACAGCCATGGAGCTCATGCGAGTAAGTGCCGCAGAGATCTGGATCCACTCAGAGGCGAAACATCCAGCTACAAAGGAGGAGCTATTACGAGGGATTATTGGCTGGGAGGCTGGGAGCGCACTCTATCTTGAGCGCGAGATCGGGGCGAAGATCGTCACACCCGAATCTGTAGGCTATACCCGTTCCACCTGAAGATTTGGTTTTTGAGCGCGTCAAAGCCCCGGGGATTTACGAAGCCCGCAGTCGTCGATTTGCGGCGGCTTTCAATCCCGTTTAGCGATCAACTTTTGAGTCACGTAAGGAAGTGAATCAACAGGGTCACGACAGCGGCCCAGTTTTTCTCATTTGTTAGCTGTTTTAGAACAAAGCCAAGCTCTTTATCAGCCAGTTCCTGCACTACAACTTGGAGCTGACCCAAGAGGGGCTGGTTCACTATCTGGGCAATGTCTATACCAACCTTATTCAAGAATGCGTCTAAATAAATCGCTACTTGACCCTCTACTTCCGATTCCAGTTTTGCAACCAAAGTCTGAATCATAGGCTTCAGTTTTTCTTGGTCAGCATTGTAAAGGTTCTTAAGTTCATCTTTAGTGGAGGCAAAAACCATCTCAATACATTTCAAGGCATTGGCTTCAACTCCGTCTAGATCACCAGACTTAAACGCTGCGATAATGCCTGTCTTATCAGCCTTCATGAAGGCATAGATCTCTTCAGCAGTATGATTTTTCTGAACAAACTCAACAAATTCTTTTGCGCTTCCGTTGCTGGAAAGCTCTGACAGCGCGTCTTTAGCTCCAAGAAGAAGTGGATCTCCTCTTCCTTTGAGGAATTGTGGCAAGTAAGCGATGACATCCTCTTTCGCCTCTACAAAATGCATTTCCCACTCCTTTTGGACTGTCGCAAATGCTGCAAGATCTTTCAGCAGAGATTCGAGTATCACCAGAGGATTGCCAGCTTTAACCAGCGATACGAGCTGTAAGATATACTTGTCAGTCTTTACGAAGGGACCCTTTTTTACAGTTTTTGGCATTAGCTCTTCGATCTGCCGCTGCCCCTTCTGCAGTTGTAGATACGCCTGCACCTTAACCTTCTCTATCTCCTCTGCAGCCTCTTGTTTGACTCGTTTTAATTGGTCATCCAATTGTTTTGTAAATGCAATCTTTTTATTCTTAAACTGTACATCTAGCTCTTCAACAACTTCGTCATGAAAGGTAACGCGCCAGCTATCATAGAACTGGACCACCTTCTTGATGCCAAAAAACAGCGCTGTTGCGACTGCGGTCACAACGGCTGCGACAATGAGATATGGTACGGATCTACGAACAACAGGTCCAAAGCGCGAGACGACGCTAGTAATAGATGCAATATTACTCATATATACTCCTTCCAGTTCAAAGGCACCCAAGAGGATTAATTCAAAGCCTCGGGG
>CAZEZK010000085.1:4007-6378 GCA_964516935.1 uncultured bacterium | reverse complement strand
GTGATAGAGCTTTTCTTCCTTTGTTCCAGGCAAAAATCCAATGTCTTTTCCAAGCGGAACAATCGGCCGAGAAATCAGGATGCGCGAATAAATATTGTCGTCAAAAACCTTCTTCATTCCACACGCCAACGCAAGCAACGTCTTTCCAGTTCCCGCAGGACCAATCAACGTTACAAGAGGGATATCGTCGCGGAGCAGCAGGTCAATCGCACAGCGCTGCTCCATATTGAGCGGTTGAATGCCCCAAATATCTTTTGATAGCGAGAGTAGCGGCTCTAATTTTTTGCTTTTGTCATTATATTTGCAAAGAGCAGAGGTGTTTTCTTGAGACTGCAGCATCGCATATTCGTTGGGACGGAATCCAGCGACAGGAACATCGAGCATTCCGTCTTTGTAAAACAGATCGATCTCACGTTTTGTCATCTCAATTCTGCGCAGGCCGCGATACATCCCTTCATAATCGACCTTTAGAGTCTCGTAATCCTCTGCCTCGAGATCCATCGCCTCGCCCTTTACTCGGGTGACAAAATCTTTCGAGACGATAACCACTGCCTCTCCCTGCTCCTTCAGTCGAAAGGCAACCAGCAAAATTTTATTGCTATTGCGATCCAATGGGAGTGGAAACGTACTAATTCTTCCAGAATCCAGCGTCAGATGAATGCGGATTTTTGGCCCCTCTGGAATCACTACTCCCTTATGTAGATCTCCGTTCTCCTCTTTTTTGAGAGAGTCAATGTAACGCAACACCGCACGCGCATTCTTACCCACCTCATCCGAGTAGCGCTTTAATCCATCCAGCTCTTCCAAAACCGGAAGAGGAATGACCACATCATTGTCCTGGAATTGTTTAATTGCCTCCGGATCGTGAATTAATACATTCGTGTCTATTACAAATGTTTTTCTAGCTACGCGACTTTCGAGTTTTCTTGGAGCTGAGTCCATCTTTTGCACGCCTCCTGCGGGATTTCGCGTCACGGTCATCCAATACCTCCTAAAGGATAGATGGGGCACCGCTTCCGGGCGCCCTCACTTTTCGCATCCTACCATGATGCCTATTTTTTCTATCTTAAACCTAATAATCGTTTATTATCAGTAATTTAAGATGAATTATCAGCAGACTGGCAACGAGAGTGCTAATTTTTATTGACCACCGAGACGCCTTCACGTATAATGAAAATAGGCCCATACGAGAGGTTAATAATGGTTAAAATTACGCCTAAGCTACTCAGTATTCCACCCCACCTATCCACCTCCTGGAAAGAGATCATCTCTCTTTCTTGGGATGAACCCCGTAATGTACTGGTTGTGGTCCTTCGTCATCGCGCCCCCATTGAAATTCCCGGATTGGAGCGGCCTGCGATCGATGCAATTTTTGAGGCCCACGCTCGATTTTCGGAACCTGCTGAAATGCCTGTTCTCCAAAACGCAATCCCCTTTAATTTCTCGTTTCCGATGAAGTTGGATGGTGTTGCAGAGCCTTTTACTGCCCCCCTACACCACAATCCGCAACAAGCAAATATGCCGAATCTTCCTCTAGAATTTCTCATAAAAGTGCGAGAGATCCTACACGCATTTGGCCTGGATCGCGCGGAAGGACTACCAACAGCAGAGCCTACCTGTAACTGTCCCTATTGCCAAATCGCTCGCACCCCGCTAAATAGCGGAGGCAGCACCGAAGAGGTGATTATCGCCGATGAAGAGGAAGTCTCTCCAAAGGATTTGACCTTCCGCTCATGGGATATTAAGCAGACCGCAGAAAAACTTTATCTTGTCACCAACCCACTCGCCGAGCGTGAACAGTATAGCGTCTTTTTGGGAGATCCCCTAGGTTGCACCTGCGGGCAGAAGAACTGCGAACATATCCGCGCTGTACTAAACACGTAAAGTTCGGTACAATGAGGCTCTGTGACAGAGCGAAAACAATTTGATATTTGCGTAATCGGTTCAGGTCCAGGCGGTTATATTGCTGCGATCAAGGCAGCACAATTAGGCCGCTCTGTGGCCCTGATCGAGAAAGATGCGGTCGGAGGCACCTGCCTAAACGTAGGATGCATTCCGACTAAGACCCTCCTCGCCCATGCTGCGGTGCTCCACACCGTGCGCCATGCGAGCCAGTATGGGATCACGACAGGCCCTATCTCCTTCGAGTACCATAAGATGAAGGAGCGCAAGGATCAGATCATCGCCAAGCTCTCCGCAGGTCTCCAAGGGCTCTTCCGCGCGAACAAGATCAGCTTCTATTCCGGAGCGGCGCAATTTGAATCCCCCCATGAACTAAAGATCCTCGGAAAGGATAACCTCTTTATACGCGCTGACAAGATCATCCTGGCGACAGGTTCAATCCCGTTAGATCTCCGAGCCTTTCCCTGCG
>CAZEZK010000085.1:0-3997 GCA_964516935.1 uncultured bacterium | reverse complement strand
CGACCATCAAAGGATTTTGAACTCCACATCCCTCCTCAATGTAACGGAAGTGCCTCGCACCTTGGCAATCGTCGGTGGCGGCTATATTGGATGTGAGTTTGCATCGCTCTTCGCTGAACTCGGCACAAAGGTAACGATTCTCGAAGCGCTTCCTACAATTTTAGCTCCTCAAGGCGCCCAGATCGCCCAGTTCATGACCCGCTCTTTCACAGCTCGCGGCATCGATATCCGCACTAACGTCTCTGTCAAAGCGATCAAAAATCAGCAGAGCCACGTGCGTATCGAACTCAGTGCGGGCGAGCCCTTCGAGGCCGACCTAGCTCTGATCGCCGTAGGACGCAAAATGTACACCGAAGGGTTAGCCGTAGAAAAAGCAGGTCTTCCGCTCAATGAGCGCGGAGGAATCGATGTCTCTGAAACGATGGAGACTACAGTACCTGGGATCTACGCCATCGGAGATGTTACAGGGAAGTCTATGCTCGCCCACGTTGCCTCTCATCAAGGTGTCGTAGCCGCTATGAATGCTGCAGGCCACCACGCCGCCATGCACTACGAAGCGGTCCCTGCGGTAATTTTTACAGCTCCAGAAGTCGCTACTGTTGGTTACACTCTTGAGCAGGCGCAACAAGCCGGATATTCCGCCGTAGTGGGCTCCTTCCCATTCCAAGCCCTAGGCAAATCACAAGCCGCACTGGAGACCGACGGCTTTGCGCAGGTTGTGGTCGACTCTGGAACAGGAGCGATTCTCGGTGCGCAAGTCATTGGACACGATGCCGCTACACTCATCGCCGAAATCACCCTCGCTATCTCCAATGAACTCACTGTAGAGTGCATTGCAGATACGATCCACGCCCACCCCACCCTTTCCGAAGCGTGGCATGAGGCTGCCATGATCGCACGCGGCACTCCGCTCCATTTCCCTCCACGGAGCAAAACGTGAGCGGCCGCCTACCGATGTGGCTCCACCGCCCCCTTCCTAAGGGGAGCGAATGCGCCCGCACCTCTACCCTTCTAGAAAAATATCAACTCAACACCGTTTGCGAAGAGGCAAAATGCCCCAACCGCATTGAGTGCTACGGCAAAAAAACTGCCACCTTCTTGGCCCTTGGCAAAGAGTGCACCCGTAACTGCGGCTTTTGCGATATC
This sequence comes from uncultured bacterium, assembly GCA_964516935.1. GTDB lineage: Bacteria > Chlamydiota > Chlamydiia > Chlamydiales > SM23-39 > CAZEZK01. Next base: position 2,851 of record CAZEZK010000085.1, on the reverse strand, counting down.
AACTTTTCTAAAGCGCCGCAAGCTCCCGACCCCACAGAGCCAGAGCGCATCGCCCTCTCCATAAAAGAGCTCGGCCTCAGACACGCAGTCGTCACCATGGTCGCCCGCGATGACCTCCCTGACCAGGGCGCCTCCCACATCGCAGCCATTGTCCGCGCCATCCGTAAAGAGAATCCCGGAACCACGATTGAACTTCTCACCTCCGATTTTTCCGGCGACACAGTCTCGCTCGATCTCGTTCTCGCTGAACGACCAGAGGTCTTTAACCACAACATTGAGAGCGTCCGATCCATAAGCCCGCGCATCCGTCATAAAGCGCAATACGATCGCACCTTAGCCGTTCTGCGCCAGGCAAAAGAGTCTGGCCTGCCCCGCTATATCAAATCAGGCATCATGGTCGGTCTCGGCGAGAGCGAAGAAGAGGTCCAAGAGACCCTCCGCGATCTCCACAGCGCCGGCTGCGACTTCATCACCATCGGACAGTACCTACAAGCCAGCCGTACCAAGCTGCGCGTCAAAGAGTTCATTCCTCCCGAACAGTTCAAACGCTACGAAGAATATGGCCTCTCTCTAGGCATCAAAAGAATGTACTGCGGTCCGTTTATTCGATCTAGTTACAACGCCAAAGACTTGATTTAATAATCATTTATTCTTACTGTGCGGATAGTATCAATACGCACAAAAATGAATATTTCTAACGAACTTGTCGCAACAATTGTTCTCGCCGGTGGCCAGGGGACTCGTCTCTATCCCTTGACGCTACACCATTCTAAACCAGCGGTTTCCTATGGCGGAAGATATCGCCTCATCGATGTACCCATTTCCAATTCGATTAATTCCAATTTCTCCAAGATCTTCGTTATTGCGCAGTATCTCCCTGAAGAACTGCGGCACCACATCTCTCAAACTTACGATTCTGTCGACATTTTGACTCCCGATGAGAGCGAGCTATTTGCTGGCACGGCAGATGCTGTTCGCAAAACTCTTTCCACGCTTCTTCAATCCCCCGCAGAGTACTTTTTGATCCTTTCGGGAGATCAGCTCTACAACATCAATTTTCAAGAGATGGTCCGCTTTGCCAAAGAAAGCCAGGCCGATTTAACGATCGCCTCTATCCCCGTACCTGAAGCAGATGCAAAGCGAATGGGACTGTGCAAGATCACCCCAGAAAAAATTATCACCGAATTCTATGAAAAGCCCCAAGAGCGAGCTATTCTAGATCGATTTGCGTGGGGTGTCGCCCCCGATAAAAAGCCCCTCTATCTTGGCTCAATGGGCATCTATGTTTTTAAAAGAGAGGCGCTCATCGCCCTCTTACAGCAGGACACCCGAGCAGATTTTGGCCATCATCTGATCCCCACTGCCATCACAGGCGGGATGAAGACTGCCGCCTTCCTCTACCATGGCTACTGGGAGGATATTGGAACTATTACATCCTACTATCAGGCAAACCTCATCCTCACCACCGAACGCGCGGGTCTAGACACCTACGATGAGCAGCAGCCCATCTACACCCGGCCAACATCCCTACCCGGCCCAAAAATTCTCTGCACCAAGGTCTCTCAATCGATCATCTGCGAGGGGAGCCGAGTTGAAGCTGAAGAGATCACCCGCAGCATCATTGGCATGCGTTCCCGGATCCAGAAAGGAACTATCATTCGAGACACCGTCCTGTTGGGAAACCATCACAAGGAGGGTTCTATCGGTGAAAACTGTTTGATCGAAAAAGCGATCATCGATGAACATGTCCGCATCGGAAACAACGTGCAGCTCACAAACAGAGACAAAAAGCAGAATCACGACGGCGACGGAGTCTTTATCCGTGACGGCATTATTATTATCGTGTCTGGCACCCACATTCCTGATAACTTCATATTATGAAAATCTGGGCAATTGCGGACCTACACCTCAGTTTTGGGGTGCCAGGAAAAGAGATGGACATCTTTGGTCCCGCATGGAAAGACCATGCGCGGCGCACCGAGGCACACTGGAGAGAGCTAATCTCCCCTGACGATCTTATTCTGATTCCCGGTGATATCTCCTGGGCTGTGAAGTTCCAAGACGCCCTGCCCGATCTTGAATGGATCGACCGCCTTCCCGGAACCAAACTCCTGCTCAAGGGCAACCACGACTTCTGGTGGAGCTCCCTCAAGCAGATGGTTCCCCAACTCCCCCCCTCCATCCACCTCATCCAGAACAACTCCTTCCTCTGGAAAGGGGTCGCCATCGGCGGCTCGCGCCTCTGGGACACACCAGAATACTCCTTCGGGGACTACATCGAGTTTCAAGAGAACAGCCGCCAAAACGATCTGATCCAAACTGAACTCGGCGAGGGGATCTTTGAGCGCGAACTCCACCGTCTGAGGCTCAGCCTAAACACCCTAGCCCCTACAGCACCAGTCCGTATCGCCATGACCCACTATCCACCCATCGGCACAGACCTAAAGCCATCCCAAGCCTCAAAAATCCTCGAAGAGTTCCGCATCCAGCACTGCGTCTTCGGCCATCTCCACGCCCTAAAGTCCGACACCAAGCTCTTCAATAAAAGCCTAAACGGCATCCACTACCATCTAGTGGCAGGCGACTACCTACACTTCAAACCAACCCTCATCACTACCGCCCAAATGTAAAGCCGCTTTACATTTGGGCGTCTGAAATAGAGTTCGTTGATGCGCGGGAGTAGCTCAGGACCGAAATTGGTCCAGGAATTTTTGAAACAGCGCGCTAGGTTGTTTTGCCCAGGACTTTTTTGATAGACCAGAGCACCTCGCACCGAAGGCGGGAGGTGAAACGGGCATATAGTACTTCCACCTGAAAGGCACCCAAAAAGTTGGCATTAAAATCTTTCGCA
>CAZEZK010000084.1:0-6425 GCA_964516935.1 uncultured bacterium | reverse complement strand
GTCGCATAAAATTTGTACTAGTATGTTTTGATGCGCGATATTTTGCAATCGCAACCACGCGTCGGTCTTGTATACTCCTTCCAGTTCAAAGATCTCCTCAGATTTTCCGGATTTTCTGGAGCTCTTTGAACTGGAAGGGGTATATATTTAAGGGATGAAACTTAAACAGCTGATCCAGGGGATCGACTTTCAGGCGATTCGCGGTTCTAAGGAAAAGGAGATTCTCGGGCTATCGGCCGATTCGCGACGTCTAGCTCCCGGCTTTCTCTTTATCGCACGGCGTGGGACACAAATCGATGGCACGCAGTTCATTCATCAGGCGGTACAGACGGGTGCTGTCGCAATTGTTACTGCGCTATACGACCCATTTCTCTCATCAGCAACGCAGCTGATTCATCCACATCCGGAAGAGGTGGAGGCAGCTCTTGCAGTGCGCTTTTATCGCAACCCTTCACATGAACTCTTTATGGTGGGCGTTACGGGAACGAAGGGGAAGACCACCTCGACCTATTTGATACGCCATCTCCTTCAGCGGCTGCGCGGCAGCTGCGGATTAAGTGGAACTATTGAGACGATTGTGGGGGAGCGGCGCTATCCATCGCCATTGACGACGCTCGATGCAGTTTCCCATCAGAAAATCTTGCGCGAGATGGTGTCGGATGGGCAGAAGGCGGCAGTGCTGGAGGTTTCCTCGCATGGACTGCAACAGGGGAGAACGGATGGGATCGAGTGGGATGCAGCGCTCTGGACCAACTTGGCGCCGGACCATCTCGACTACCATGGGACAGTAGAGGTTTATGCAGCTGCGAAGCGGCGGCTCTTTTTACAACTGGATCAGAGTTCCAAAAAGGGGCATGCGATTTTTATTAATGGCGATGACCCCTGGTGTCTGCGTATGGCAGAGGGGATGAAGAGTCCTGTTTGCAAGTTTGGATTGGAACAGATCAGTGGGCTGCGATCGTTAGAGGGGCGTACAGAGTTTTTAATGGGAACTACGCTCTTCTCTATCCCGATGATTGGCCGCTTCAATGTCTATAATTTTTTGGGCGCCATTGCAATCGGACAGCACTTTGGCTATTCTCTGGAAACTATTCGAGATGCATTGGCGGATGCTCCACCAGTGCCGGGTCGCCTAGAGGCGGTTCCGAATGGGAAAGGGATAGCGGTCTTTGTGGACTATGCACACACGAAAGAGGCGTTAGAGCAGACACTGCGGGCCATTCGCGAAATGGGCGTGCGTCGGATCGGCGTCGTCTTCGGCTGCGGAGGCGATCGCGATCCGCAGAGACGCACTGGCATGGCTGCCGCAGCAGAGGCTCACGCCGACTTTTCTGTAATTACTTCAGACAATCCGCGCCGAGAGAACCCTGAGCAGATCGCTCGTCAGGTGCTCGCCGGCTTTCAGAGACCTGAGCATGTCCGTATGGAGCTCGATCGACGTGAGGCGATTCGCCAAGGGATCTTTATGGCTGAGCCAGGGGATGCACTCTTGATCGCAGGTAAGGGCCATGAGAAGGTGCAGATCTTTGCGCAGCAGACTGTGCCATTTGATGATGTAGAGGTTGCTCGCGAGTGTCTATGTTAAGGTGGATTTTTCTGCTCTGTTTCTCCTCTCTTTCTGCATTGATGCCCACCATTGTGCTCGATGCGGGGCACGGTGGCACTGATTTGGGTGCACGTCGCCCAGGGCCCTATTGCGAAGAGAAGCGCATTACACTCCAGACTGCGCGTGCTGTACGTCGCTACCTGACCCAGATGGGTTACAATGTGATCATGACGCGCGAGAGCGATACGGCTCTGCCCCTGGCGCGTCGTGTGGAGATCGCTAATCAGAAGCCGGCCACACTCTTCGTCAGCGTCCATTTTAATGCTTGTAGAACTCCCTCGGCCCATGGCATCGAGGTCTATTTTTACGACTCCTCTGCGGAGAGGTCGCGCACAAGTGCCTCAAAACAGCTCGCTGATTCGGTGCTGCGCCGCGTGATCCGCAATACATCGGCCGTCTCGCGCGGCGTTAAAGCGGGGAACCTCTATGTATTGAGAGAGACTGAGATGCCTGCGATTCTCGTGGAGGGGGGGTTCATTTCCAATCCAGAAGAGCGCGCACTGTTGAAAAAGAGTGACTATTTAGACAAAATTGGTCGCGGGATCGCGGATGGCGTGCACCATTATGTGCAGGTGAATCGAAAAAAACTCGTCCTCGGCGCGAGTTGAACGCGCGACCTGCCGCTTAGGAGGCGACCGCTCTATCCACCTGAGCTACGAGGACACAGCGCCACTATTGTAAGGAAGAAAAAGGAATTATGCAAGCGGATATTGGATTGATCGGGCTGGCCGTAATGGGGCAGAACCTGGTACTCAACATGGCAGATCATGGTTATACTGTAGCGGTTTTTAACCGAACAGTTGCCAAAGTAGATGATTTTCTCAAGGGCGAGGCCAAGGGGAAGTCGATCATGGGTGCTCATGCGATCAAGGAATTTGTCTCTGTGCTCAAGCGCCCCCGACGCATGCTCCTCATGGTGAAGGCTGGAGATGCGGTCGACGAGCTGATCGAAGAGTTGCTGCCATTTCTAGAGGCGGGCGATATCTTGATCGACGGCGGCAACAGCTACTTTGCCGATACGGAACGTCGCGTCAATAGCCTCAAAGAGAAGTCGATTCTTTTTATGGGGATGGGGATTTCTGGTGGCGAAGAGGGAGCGCGCCACGGTCCATCGATGATGCCGGGCGGCAATCCCGAAGCGTGGCCCCATGTGAAGAAAATTTTTCAAGCTATCTCCGCAAAAGCCAATGATGGTGCTCCTTGTTGTGACTGGGTTGGTAATGGCGGTGCGGGCCATTACGTCAAAATGGTCCATAACGGGATTGAGTATGGCGATATGCAGCTGATTGCGGAGATTTACGATCTGCTCAAGCGCGGCATGCACTGCAGTTATCCCGACATGGCAGCGCTTTTTACCCGCTGGAACAAGGGAAACCTTAACAGCTACCTGATTGAAATCACCGCAAAGGTCCTCGAGAAAAAAGACAAAGATGGCCAGGCGCTCGTCGAGAAGATCCTCGATGCCGCAGGTCAGAAGGGGACAGGGAAGTGGACTGGTATGCAGGCGCTCGACCTTGGCGTTCCTGTGACTCTCATCGGTGAGGCCGTCTTTGCCCGCTGTCTTTCTGCGCTCAAAGATGAGCGCGTAGAAGCTAGCCGCCATTATCCTGCTCCTGCCAGCGCTAAGACCAATTACGATGAAGATGAGATGGCTCGGGCTCTCTTCGCCTCTAAGATCGTCAGCTATGCGCAGGGATTTATGCTCATGCGCCAAGCTTCTGATCTTCACAAGTGGAACCTCAACTACGGCGCCATTGCGCTCCTTTGGCGCGGCGGCTGCATCATCCGAAGTCAGTTTCTAGACCGCATTGCCGAGGCCTACAAGCGTAATCCTGCCCTCACAAATCTCCTCATTGATCCCTATTTTCAGAAAGAGATCACGGCAAGCGTAGATGGTTGGCGTAAACTGATCATCGAGGGAGTTAAGAGAGGTATCCCACTTCCATGCCTCAGCACAGCGCTCGCCTTCTTCGACGGCTACCGCTCGGCCACCCTGCCAGCAAATCTCCTTCAGGCGCTTCGTGACTGCTTTGGCGCGCATCTCTATGAACGCATCGACCAGGCACGAGGGAAGACCTTTCATACTGAATGGTAAAGATCGTCAGCTACTACACCCGCGGAACGCCATATGAGCAGGAGGCCGTCTCGTTGCGAGAGGCTTGCATCCGAGTTGGGGCTGATTATCACATTGAGGCGCTCGACTCCTTAGGCCGCTGGGACCGCAACTGCTGCTTAAAACCTCTCTTCCTTCTCGAGCAGCTCCGTCGCTGGCATCAACCCATCCTCTGGGTCGACTCCGATGCGATGGTGCTCCAGAAGCCGCAGCTGACCCTAGAGTGCGACCTGGCTGTACATATGGATCCCGATCTTCCTTGGGGTCACCTCGCCAAGGTCAACACCGGAACCATCTACATTGCCCCCACCAAAAACGCGGAAGCGCTTATTGAAGAGTGGCATGCTTGTTGCGAGCGCTGCCTCAATGACCCCGACTTCCCCGAAGTGTGGGATCAGATGTGTCTACAGCTTCTCTTGCCTCGTAAAGGGGTAGAGCCCTTGCCGATGGGGTATTGTGGGGTGTTTGATTGCGACCGCGATTTGGCGTTGCCCAGAGAGCAGCTCTTTATCCTTCAGACGCAAGCCTCCCGTGCTTATAAGAAGATCGTGAATGGAACGTTGACCTCTTCCCTAGTCGATGGACTAACGATCGAAGAGCGCCGGCAGATGCGGCGCTGGTAAGGAGTTATACCTCCTCAAAGCACCTTTTAAGGTAGAAAAAGAGAAGCGCAAAGAGTTTTGGGAAAAGAGCTGGCTCGAAAACTGGGAAAACCTTGCACCACTTCCTGTCTTTGGCAGAGCTGTTTAAGTTGGTAAAGAAAGAAGAGACCCTCTAATCCGTCTTGAGGATCTCCATGAAGGCGCTCTGGGGGATGTTTACCTTCCCGATCTCCTTCATGCGCTTTTTGCCCTCTTTCTGTTTTTCCCACAGTTTGCGTTTACGCGTGATGTCGCCGCCATAGCATTTGGCTGTGACGTTTTTGGTGAGGGCGCTGATCGTTTCGCGGGCGATCACCTTGCCGCCAACGGCTGCCTGGATCGGCACTTTAAATAACTGTTGGGGGATTACCTCTTTGAGTTTGGCGCAGAGTGCGCGGCCTTTGTGTTCCGCTTTGGTGCGGTGGATGAGGCATGAGAATGCGTCAACAGGCTCTTCATTTACCCGGATTTCTAGTTTGATGATATCGCTTTCTGCGTAGCCGTCGGCTTCGTAGTCGAAGGATCCGTAGCCGCGGGTGATCGACTTGAGCTTGTCGTTGAAGTCGGTGACGATTTCGTTCATCGGGAAGCGATAAGTGAGGAGGAGGCGCGAGGTGCCGATCGACTCGGTTTTGAGTAGACTACCGCGTTTTTCCATGCCGAGGCTCATCAGAGCGCCGAGATAGTCGGCGGGGATCATGATGTGGCACTTGACCCAGGGCTCTTCGATCGATTCGATCTGAGCGGGATCTGGGTAGCGGGCTGGGTTATCGATCTCCATATGAGTCCCATTAGAGAGAGTAATGCGGTAGAGAACGCTGGGAGCGGTGGTGATGATCGCGAGGTCAAATTCACGAGTAAGGCGCTCAAAGACGATCTCGAGATGGAGGAGGCCGAGGAATCCGCAGCGGAAGCCGAAGCCAAGCGCTAGGCTGCTCTCCTGCTCGACATAGAGAGCCGAGTCGTTGAGTTGGAGTTTGAGGAGGGAGTCTCGAACCATTTCGAAATCTGAGGAGTCGACCGGGTAGATCCCTGCGAAGACGACCGGTGTGATCAGCTTGAAACCGCTCACGGCGCTTGAAGCGGGGAACTTGTGAAGGGTGACAGTATCGCCGATCTTGACGTCAGCAGTATTTTTAATGTTGGCGGTGAAGTAGCCTACTTCGCCGGTGCGCAATTTGTCAGTAGGTTGTTCATCGGGTGCAAAGCGACCCACCTCAGTTACCTCGAAGGCCTTCTGATGGACCATGAAACGGATCAGATCGCGCTTAGAGATCTCACCGCTCATGACGCGGATGTAGACCATGACGCCGCGGTAGGAGTCGTAGTGGGAATCGAAGACCAGAGCGCGCAGAGAGTCATCGATCGGCGGTTTGGGGCAGGGGATTTCGGTGAGGATGCGCTCCAGAAGCAGGTCGACGCCGAGGCCTGTCTTGGCAGAGATCAACACGGCGTTTGAGGAGTCGAGACCGACAACTTCTTCGATCTGCTTCTTGATGCCCTCAGGATCGGCAGCGGGGAGATCAATTTTGTTGATGACTGGCAAGATCTCCAAGTTGCGCTCGATGGCCAGAAGAACGTTGGCGAGTGTCTGTGCTTGGACTCCTTGGACAGAGTCGACGACGAGTAGGGCGCCTTCGCAGGCTGAAAGGGATCTAGAGACCTCATAGGAGAAGTCGACATGGCCGGGCGTATCGATTAAGTTGATCTGATAGATCTTGCCGCCTGATTTATAATACATGGTGACCGGACGCGCCTTAATGGTAATGCCCCGCTCGCGTTCTAGGTCGAGATTATCCAAATATTGTTCACGCATCTCGCGCATTTCAACAGTATTGGTGAGTTCCAACAGACGGTCAGCGAGGGTCGATTTTCCATGGTCGATATGGGCAATAATAGAAAAATTGCGAATCAGCTCGCGGTCATAGGGGGTGTCGTTGGGATTCATGCAGTTAGAATAGCACTAAGAGGCGGTTTTCGGATAGGTTTGCAGAAATTCTTTTTTCGATGCATATACTCCTTCCAGTTCAAAGGCACCCAAGAGGATTAATTCAAAGCCTCGGGG
>CAZEZK010000083.1:0-6547 GCA_964516935.1 uncultured bacterium | reverse complement strand
GTTTACAGGAATGAACAATTTAGTAGGTGCCTTTCAGGTGGAAGCACTATATACAAATATGAGCTCTAAAGGAGGGCTTTCTCGATCTCTTCTGGCAAGATTTGAGGGGTGGTCTGCACTGAATTGATCTCACGTTCAAATTCACTCAGTCTCTCTTTGATAATAGGGTATATGTTTTTTTCGAAATATTGGACGGTGCGGCTGTTTTTGTGCTCTGGATGGTTCATGAGTTTCGCTAAAATTACCCAAGATTCCTTTTTTTCACCAATACATTCAAGAGGTTTTTCCGCTAGGAAATCTATGATGGATTTATATAGCTCTAGGTTTTCAAGCATATTATGAGAAAAGTATTTTGATAAAAATATATCCTCTACATAGGCGAGACTGAGTAGATAGGTGAACGCACACTTATGACAGCGCGAGCAGAAGGAGCGGCATTGATCTATAGAGTAAGATTCGAAGCGGTTGCAGCTAGTCCAGAGATCTAAATAGCCATTATTCCTAAAAAAGTAGGAGGCAATTTTATATTCATAAAATCCAAAAAATGGGGAAAAATAGTTGTAATCGGGGGTCACGAACTGATGGAGATATTTGTTGATTTTTTGGGCAAACTCGATCGTCTTGCAGTATTGATGGTTGATCAAATATCCCTGATATACCGTGTTTGGAAAGTTAGAGGAGTATTCGTTTCCCACGAGCATATATTTGCAGGTACCTCCAAATAGTAGCGTGCTAAAGACAAGCTGTAGCGCACGCGATATGGGACTCAGCATACACCCATATACAGCTCTAAGCTCTAAGAACGCGGTATCTATTGTTGAATGATTTCTGACAGTTAGGTGTTCATTTTTTACGTAGTTAAAAACTTTTTGTCGGAATTTATTTTTCTGAGGGTCATGAATAAACAGAATTAGATCGATATGGTTTCTCAATATATTAAAGAGAGTAAGCGACTCCTTGCCGCCAGTTAGACAGAGAGCCACCTGGTTGCGATTTTCTGGTAAGTAAAAGGGTGGTCTAGAGGGACTTTTCCCTGCCTCCCAAATGGAGTCAAGAAGAGTTATATCTTTGCGCTGTTGATAAATTTTTTCTTTTGAAAGTTCTTTGTATGCATTTTTCCAGAAGTCTACCTGTAACTCGGTCATAGGGAAGTCGATCAATACCACTTCGGGATTGAGTATGCATGCAAAATCGATCAGATAGCAGAGGCCTAAATTGAAAAAAACGACTTCTTGGTCGTCCGGATTTAGTGAGCTTTGAGTCGAATATCCAAGAGAAACAAGATATTCTGCTCCATCAATCAGGTAAAGAAAGGTACATTCGTCATTTTTCAGAATTAGAGATCTAAATTGTAGAATTTTCGCTCTTTCCAAAGGCTAGCCTACAGAGTTCGAGTGCCAACTCCAGGCAGATGAGATGATTTGGTGGAGATTTGAACGCATTGGCATCCAGCGCAAAATCTTGGTCGCGTTGGCTGCATCTGCAAGTAGAAATGCGGGATCGCCGCTCCTTCGAGGCTCAAGGGTTAGGGGGAGTTTTTTTGGTGAACAGCTCTGCACCATTTCTGCGACTTGCAAAACGGAGTGGCCTGTGCCTGTTCCGAGGTTGAAGGTGTAGTGGCCTGAAGGTTCATTAAGTAGCCACTGGAGGGCTAGGAGATGGGCGTCGGCAAGGTCTTCTACGTGGATGTAATCGCGGATGGCGCTGCCATCGGGCGTTTCAAAATCAGAGCCGTAGAGAGAGCAATGGGAGCGTTGTCCGAGGAGCGCTTCAATGAGAGAGGGGATGAGATGAGTTTCAGGATTGTGGCGCTCGCCGATCTCTAGATCCCGGTCAGCACCGGCGGCATTGAAATAGCGGAGAGAGGTAGCGCGGAATCCATGGGCTTGCGCAAAATCATTCAGCATCTGCTCGACCATATATTTTGAGCGGCCGTAGGGGCTAATGGGCTGCTGAGGATGGGATTCAGTTATGGGGAGTGATTGGGGGTGGCCGTAGGTAGCGCAGCTGCTGGAGAAGACGATAGTTCGCACGTCATTGTCTCGCATCGCTTCGAAGAGGGAGAGGGAGCCGGCGACGTTGTTTCTGTAGTAGAGGCTGGGGTTGTGCATCGACTCACCGACAAGGGCGCTGGCGGCAAAGTGGAGGACGGCGAGGGGCTGATATTCGGCGAGAAGTTTGGAGAGGAGAATGGTGTCAGCGAGGTCGCCCTGGATCAGGGGACCCCAGCGGACGAAATCGGCATGACCTGTGGAGAGGTTGTCGAAGCAGATCGGCAGGAAACCGGCCAGCGCGAGCCGCTTACAGGCGTGGCTGCCGATATAGCCAGCGCCACCAGTTACTAGAATCGATTTCACTTTGGGGACTCCGCGGGATGGTCAGGCAGTCCAATCCCAATATAGTGAAACCCCTTCTTCTGCATCTCTTGCGGTTTGTACTGGTTGCGCCCGTCGAAGAAGGCGTTGCCCTTCATTTGAGAGCAGATGGGGGTGAAATCAAGGAGGCGGAACTGTTTCCATTCGGTGAGAAGGGCGATCGCGTCGGCTCCTTGCGCCGCTTCCGACTCATTTTTGCACCAGGTGATATTGGGGTGAGAAGCGATCATCTTTTTTGCATTGGGCATTGCAACTGGGTCAAAGAGGCGTAGGTGGGCGCCCTGAGAGAGGAGATCTTGAATGAACTCGAGAGAGGGGGCTTCGCGCATGTCATCGGTGTCTGGTTTGAAAGAGAGCCCCCAGACGGCGATCGTCTTCCCTTGAACAGAGCCAAAGTAGCGAGCAATGCGGTGGCCGAGTAGCTTTTTCTGTTCGCGGTTGACCTGGTCTACAGCAGAGAGAAGGGTAGGGGAGATCCCAGCCTGTTGTGCGGTGGCGATGAGCGCTCGAATGTCTTTGGGGAAGCAGGAGCCTCCATATCCGACGCCGGCATAGAGGAAGCTATAACCGATACGGCTATCTGCGCCGATCCCTTTGCGTACTTCGTTGACGTTAGCGCCTGTCTGGTTACAGATCGCGGCAATCTCATTCATAAAGGAGATGCGCGTCGCTAGCATCGCATTGGCGGCATATTTGGTTAGTTCAGCGGAGCGAGTATCCATAATGAAGATCCGGTCGTGGCTGAGAGTGAAAGGTGCGTAGAGCTCTTTCATGGTCTCTGCGGCATTTGGGGAATCTGCGCCGATGATAATTCGGTCAGGCTTAAGACAATCCTGGACGGCGGCGCCCTCTTTTAGGAATTCGGGGTTGGAGACGACATCGAAGGGGAAAGAGGCTCCCCGCGCAGCAAGCTCTTCTTGGACCGCCCGGCGAATTAGGGAGACAGTGCCGACAGGTGCAGTTGATTTATTGGCGATGAGAAGGGGGCCGTTCATCTGACGCGCCACTTCGCGGGAAGCTCGTTCAATATAGCTTGTATCGCAAGAGCCATCCTCGCGGGAGGGGGTGGGGACAGCGATAAAGCAGATAGGAGAGCTGCGCATAGCTAATGCATAGTCATCGGTGAAATGGAGACGTCCCTGTTCCTGGTTGCGCACGATAATTTCCGAGAGGCCCGGTTCAAAAATCGGAATAATGCCTTGTCGCAGAGCTTTAATTTTTTCTCGATCGATGTCGAGGCAGGTGACGAAGTGGCCCATTTCAGCTAGACATGCTCCCGTTACAAGCCCTACGTAGCCGGAGCCAATAATTAAAATATGCATGTAGTTTATGCTAGCTGGTTTTGCTGGGGTTTGTCTACTATCTAGAGATAAATTTTTCTTGTTGGGTGCTCGCTTTTTGAGACCGCCCCCGGTACAAAAAAAATTTATCGGACTCTGTATGACAGAGACTTCCTTTCTTTTCTCAGCCCTTGTATAGTTATGGGCATGTACGACACGTTGAAAAATATGGACCAGCGGGAGGTAAAACTTCCTGAAACGGTATTTATACGAGACATTGAGACGAGAGTTTTTCAGGCGATCGTCGTGCAGTGTCTGTCAAAAGTTGAGGGTATCGGCCTTTTAGAAGGAAATTTTTTCGATAGTCTTCTCGGACGCGAAGTGGAACATGTAAAGGGAATCGAAGTCGAGCAGGATCAGAAAAAACATTCTGTGAATATTCGCGTCGAAGTCAATATCCTTTACGGCATCTCTATTCCGGCAAAAGCTGAAGAGATCCAGTCAAAACTCTCTGAAGAGGTAAGCCGCTGGACAGGACTTCATGTCTCGTCGGTTCATGTAATCTTTAAGGATCTGATCGCAATTGTTCCGGAACCAGCACCGACCATATGAACGGACGTCAGGTTCTTGCGCGAGCCTGTCAAGGGGTTCTTCTTCTCATGCTCTTTACGGCGGCTTTGGGCTGTCTGGCGGTTGCTTATTTGCCCGACGTGCGCGTCTGTTTGGTAAATTTTCTTTTACAAGATTTTGGACGACTAGTGGATGTTGGCGGAGGGCTCCTTCTTCTGGGAGGGCTGCTCCGCTTAGGGTGTCGGGCTCCATGGCGGGGCGGTTGGCTGCGGGTGCAGATGGGAAAGCATCTCCGGCAGGTCGATTCTGAACTAATTCGCAAGACGCTTGAGGAGAGGTTAGCCTGTTCCGTCTCACGTGTTTTTATCTCTGAAGGCCGTTTGGAGATTCAGCTGGGCTTTCGCTCCAATCCCGAGGCGTGGCTCTCTCAGATAGAAACAGAGCTTGTTCCATTCTTGCGAGATCGTTTTGGGTATATAGATCCTTTTGTGGTCACGGTTTTACGTAATTAATTACCAGAACCTTGTTGGTGTTTTTCTCTCTGGAAATATTTCTGGACTTCCCATTTTCAAAATGTTACCCTCTTCATGATTAGCAAATTCTCTCTCCGAGAGGAGATTGTTAATATTGGGAATGTAAAATATGAAACGGAAAAGTATATTCACTCGGAAATCGATCGACTCCTTCATGGAGACACAAGGCGGGGATAGCCACGGCCTACGGAGACATCTGACCTCATTCCATTTAACAACAATTGGTATTGGCGCAATTATTGGCGCAGGGATTTTTGTGATTATCGGCGCAGCTTCGGCTAATTACGCAGGACCTGGCGTCGTGATCTCTTTTATGATCGCCGCGGCAATTTGCTTGCTCACGGGGCTCTGCTACGCGGAACTCTCCTCCTTAATTCCCTCTTCCGGAGGCTCCTACTCCTATTCTTACGTAGCAATGGGCGAATTCCCCGCCTGGATCGTAGGATGGACGTTGACAGCCCAGTGTCTAATCTCCGCATCGACAGTTGCAGTCGGTTGGTCTGGTTACTTCGTCAGCTTATTGGCAGATTTTGGCATCTACCTTCCTACTGCGTTCGTGCAGGCGCCGGTGGCATACAATGCTGCAAGTGGTCTCTCCTTAAGTGGTGCGATTTTGAACATTCCTGCCCTTTTGCTGGTGGCTCTGTTGGGAATCCTGCTCTCTGTAGGGATCCGCGCAGCTGCTCGTTTCAATAACTTTATGGTGATTCTGAAGTTGAGTGCGATTACCTTCTTTATCTTAGTTGGTATTCCATTCATCAATTCAGAAAACTGGGTGCCATTTATCCCAGAAAATACGGGTGTATTTGGGCAGTTTGGTTGGAGCGGAGTGGTCCGCGCCTCTGGGCTGGTCTTCTTTGCCTATATTGGGTTTGACACGGTTGCGACACTCGCTCAGGAGTCTGTTAACCCACAGCGGGATCTTCCACGCGGGATTCTCGGCTCATTAGCGATCGCCACGATTGTCTATATTGTAACTGGACTGGTTTTGACAGGTCTTGCTAGCTATAAATTGCTGGGCGTGCCCGATCCAATGTCTATCGGACTGGATGCTCTAGGTCCTGCTCTCTTCTGGGTGAAGATCTTGATTAAGTTGGCGATCTGGATCGGTTTGGCCTCCGTAGTTCTGGTACAGCTTCTAGGTCAGACGCGTATTTTTTACGCGGTCAGCCGAGATGGTCTGCTGCCTAAAGCTTTTGGATCTGTAAACCGCAAGTTTGGAACGCCAGTCTTTGCTGCTGTGATCACGGCAATGATCTCTATGGTGGCGGCAAGCCTCTTCCCGATCGAAGTGCTCGGGGAGCTGGTTTCTATGGCAACCCTGTTCCTTTTTACAATTGTCTGCTTGGGAGTTTTAATTCTTCGCAAGACACATCCAGAGTATAAGAGACAGTTTAGAGTGCCTTTTGTACCGGTATTGCCGCTGCTCGGAATGGCTGCCTGCATCGCGCAGATGAGCTTCCTTCAGCGCTTTACCTGGATGCAGTTTATGGGATGGTTGACTATCGGTCTAATCATCTACTTCGGTTATAGCGTCAAGAAGAGCCACTTGCGCAAACACGAAACCACAAACGTCTAATTGCTCTTAGCCTCCGTGGTCTTCTTGACGGCGGAGGCTTTTTCTGTGAAATCTACTTTCATGCTCTCGCCAGATACTTTCTCCGCTGAATGTCGATACTCGGCTAGTTTTTTTAAAGAATTTCATTACAAATCCTAATATACTCCTTCCAGTTAAAAGGCGCCCAAGAGGATTGATTCAAAGCCTCGGGGTTGGATTACCGCTAATGGG
>CAZEZK010000082.1:0-6622 GCA_964516935.1 uncultured bacterium | reverse complement strand
CATTAGCGGTAATCCAACCCCGAGGCTTTGAATTAATCCTCTTGGGTGCCTTTGAGCTGGAAGGAGTATAAACCTAAGCGTCAAAATCGTTTATCAGTTCCAATTTGATACCACCCCTCAGGGACTCCCTGAGGATGGCATACTCCCTTTCGTTCAGCCACTAACACAATTTTGTCTGGGTTTCCATTAAGATAGGCTGCCCACCATGAATAGGAGGAGCGAGGTGATACGATCTGGTGATCGCAGAGCGACATAAAGTAGAAGTCGAAATGGGTTGGGTTCCCTTCAATAAAGACACAGTTGCGGTCGATAGTTGGGAAGTGGCTCTTCGTCCACTCAGGTAGATCGGAAAAGATCAAGAAGCGACACTCCTTGGGAAAGAACTCGATCGCTCGGATAAAATAGCTCCAGTCAAACCCTCCCCAATTATCGGGATCTAGTGGGTTATTGCCATCGGGAATGAAGGTGCGTATGTGAACTGCGACAGTGGGCCCCTCTAATAAGGAGCCATATTTGTCACGGATCTCTTGGACCATCTCTTCAGTAGGAGAGAATAGGTCGATAATCTCCTGCTTATGATGAGCAAAGTATTTGTCGCTCTGGAAGTAGCCGTCGAGGATCAGATTTTTCTTAATTGGGATCTTTTCGTAGCCGACTTCGTTTTCGCAATATCTATGGAACTTTACCTTCTTCGGAAATGGCGATTCATCAACCTGGCGAAATACGATGCGGTAACTGGGGAATTCTGCTGTCTTCTCTGCGAGCTCGGGGAAACGGACCTCATGGCCGTGGTCGAGACCATAGGAGACTGCAGCAGCGATCTGGAAAAGCATGTTGCCTAACTGGGCATGGATATGACTCGTCACATACATCGGGTCGTATTATACTCCTACTTATACTCCTACCCTTAAATAGGAGTCCGCTATTTTACTCTTCTGGTGCTTATCTGTCGCGCTCCTCATACGAAATTGAGAGATCGCAAGTGCGGCTGAAACAAATGCGATGATACCGATTGAACCTGGAGATGTCTCTATCGAGGCTAACGTCTCTCTAATCTATGAAATCGATTAGCGTACTCCTCTAAAAGCGTTATGACGTAACGATCGACAGCTTCTCGAGAGAAGAGCTCGGATGCCACCCCCCTTCCCAGCTCTGCGATCTGGCGAGCCTGAGCGTCATGACTCTTGAGGAACTCGAGCATGTCGATGAGATCGGAGAGGTCGCGCCGGATCGGCATAAAGTGGATGAAGGGCTGGAGCGCCTTATAGTACCACTGGCAATAGTCGGATTGCACCTTAAGTAAAAGCGAGTTAGAGAGGAGTATCCAGCGGCAACGTGAATAGGTAGAGGCGTAACCATCAACATCGAAGAGATACTTATAGTGGAAATGGTGCTCAATCGGCGCTCCGACGATCTGCTTGCCGATGGACTCTAGAAGTACCCGAACTTCCGGACGTTCAACACGATGGAATGTAGCATCGACGAGTTCTGGATGATGGTAGCTAAAGAGGGTCAGTCGGAGGCGATCCTCGATTCCTGTATCAGCCCCTCGGAAAAAGGCTATAGGGGTTTTGCTCTCCCAAGAGAGCTTATCGACTACCTGCTCTCTCTTAGGATCTGTTAAATCCCAGAGCATTTCAAAATCGGGAAAAAGACAGACGTTTTTGGCATCGCGCCTTTTAGAAAATGCAAAAACAGGTAAGGGCTGGGAAGTACTGGTGCCATCATCGGTGAAAAGAATGAACTCTGTGTCTGGCAGTCGATGTCGGTGCGCCAACTGCTTGAAATAAGCGAAAATATGGGGATTCCTCCAACCATCGAATCTGTCGCTACTCTTCCAGGTGATTCGATTGCGCTGAATGCGACAGTAGAGAGCCTGTTGTCCAGAGCTGTTGTAGTTCTGAAAGAGAGTTCTGAGATCTCTTTTGCTAAAGGCGCTGCTATTAGATAGATCCTCTGAGATCTGTTCACTGATCCACAGTGACAGACAGACTAGAAAAAGCATATTCTTTCTAATGTAAACCCGCGAAGCCTAAATAAGCAACAATTTGCGAAACCTTCACTGAATATTTAACCAGTTTAATGTATACTTCTCTGAGTCATGGATGTCTCTTCGACTCTTGGTCGTACCCGCAGGGCTCTGGTTGGGGCTTGTCTATTGAGCGAACCTCTCTGTACAGCCTACAGCCTAATCGCTTTCATCCTCTATAAAGAGTTGGGGGCTAGCCTTGCCCAAATCACTCTGCTTGTTCTTCTTAAACCTGTTATCACAATTTTTTCTTTATACTGGAGTTCCTCCTTCCGCAATCTCAAAGGCAACCTCCTTTGGGCTGGATTTTGGATGCGAGCCCCCTTTCTGCTCTGTCCCTGGATCGACTCCCCTATCTTCCTGATTGCCGCCGCTGTCAACTATATGTTTTTCTTTCGCGCAGGAGCGCCCGCCTGGATGGAGATCCTCAAGTGTAACCTCCCCAAGTGCGGACGCCTCTTCTCTCTCAGCTCCGCCCTGGGCTATCTCGAAGGGGGGATCCTCGCCATTTTGATCGGCTTCTGGCTTGATGCCAACCCTGGCCACTGGAAATGGCTCTTCTTCATTACAGCTGCTATTGGTCTATTGACGCTTCTCATCCAAGCTGCGATCCCACTCGCTCGATCTTCTCCAGCCACTCCTCGCCCCTCATGGAGAGAGTTCCTGATCACTCCATGGAAAGACAGCTATGAGCTCATGAAAAGCCGCCCTGACTTCACTCACTTCCAGTGGGGATATATGATCTGTGGTCTTGGTATCATGCTCATCCAGCCGGTCCTGCCGCTCTTTGCCTTGGATAACCTCCACATCTCCTATGCACAGATGGCTACTGCCATCTCGATTGCCAAAGGAGCTGGCTACGTCCTCTCCTCCCCTTTCTGGAGCTATCGCATGGAGCGCTCCTCCATTTTCCTCGTCACCGCTTGTGTCTTTGTCGCCCTCGGCTCTTTTCCCCTTCTCCTTTCCATGGGAAGTAGCGGCTGGCTCTACCTCGCCTACTTCTGCTATGGTATCGGGCAGGGAGGGAGCCATCTTGCCTGGAATATGTCTGGCCCCCACTTCGCCGGTAAAGAGGATAGTTCTCGCTTCACCTCTATCAATGTAGCGCTCGGTGGATTTCGAGGTGCGATTGCACCTTCATTAGGCGGCTGGCTAGCGCTGATGGTCGGATCGACATCAGTGCTCTGGATCGGCGGTATCTGCTGCCTACTCGCCGGCTTATTTGTCGCAACAGGTAGAGAACGCGTTACAGTGCAGCAACCTTAAGCTCCTCCCTATTTTTTCTCTCGCACTGCGCCTATAATAGCGCATGCTACTTGTTTCTTTTTGCAGAGCTTCTGAACCAGAGAGATCCTCTCCTTTGAAGATGTCGTATCAATTGTAAACCTCTCCAATCCACTGATTAATTCCGTTAGTTTGTTCTCTTTTACTTTTTTACCTATGTCAAGCTTCAGGAGAGTAAGTTTCTTGATGCCTTTCTGCTTATATTCGATTAGCGTACCGATATCTCTACTCTCCAGAGCTTGATCTTGATCGCTTAGAGAGAGCTCTTGGAACTGAGAGAAGCCGTCCAGTAGATTGAAAAAGGTCCTGTCAAAACCTGTAATCTCAATTGCAGTCGCCTTGAGGAGATTATACTCTCCTCCTATTTCCAGCTGTTTGAGACGGATCTGACTACCCGTAAATGAAATCTCTTCTAAAGGCCACTTCCTAAAAATAGAAAGCAGATCTGCGTAGATCAGGTTATTTTGAAAATCAATTTTTTGTAACTTAATCTCTGGGTCGTTGAACACATCGGCGATAAAAAAGGAGCTGTCGATATCGCTATTCACCCCGAAGCGCAGTTGATGAAGCGGTCCTGTGATATATCGCAGAACTTGTTCATTGATTTTGCCTCTCAAGGTACCCAAGTCTATCTGATATCTTCTGGCTTGCGGACTCCAAGTGATGACGAATGGTTTTAAAAGATTTCTTCCACCCATCTGCACAAGCCCATCGATAATAGATGGATCTATAGTCAGATCGCGAAGTGAAAGGAACTCCAGGCTAGCAAAGAGATTTTGCGCAATTGTCTGAACCATCTCTCCAGAGATCGCATAGCCATCCAAAACAAGTTCTCGCAATTTCAGTTTCATCAACCAAACATTTCCTTCGGCAGAGGTGGCTCCACTATTGGAAAGATTTAGTACAGTCAAATTGGGATAGAAGTGCAGAGCCTTTAACTGCTCTACAGCGATTCTCGTTTTACAAAGAGAGAGCTTCTGGATTGGCAACCCCCTTCCGTGGCATAAGAAAGTCGCATCTTCTGGGGCATTTGTCCATTGGAATCCGATCAAGTTTGCCTTATGGTTGCGCAACCAGGCAAAAAGCTGTTCTACAAGCTTGCAATCTGTTGAAGACGGCTCTCGCAGGTCCCAGTTCAAACAGAATTGGGTGGCTAGTGCAGAGAAAAAGGGCCTCTTTTCTAGAGCGACTAGCTGCTCCCCCTGTGTGATCGCATAGATCTCCTGCACTAGACTCGTTTTCATCTCCTCTTCATTGGATTTTCCGGAGGGAGAAACCACGATATAGCTCTTCGCAAGTGTCTCACACCAACTATCTGAAAACTGCACTGAATCTATTAGAGAGAGCCGCTTCCAGCCCAATTTCGATAAAAATTCCCCCAATTTTTTTTGTGTCAAGGAAGGGCATTTAGCGAATGTCAGAGTGTTGAGATTTTTAAAGGGAGCCAAAGCCTTATAGATCTTACCTTCGTCACCAGAGAAATTGTTTAGAGTGATACCCCAAAGATTCAATTCCTGATGAGCCAGCTCCTGTAACCACTCCTGTAACTCCAAGTCAGAAAGCCCTTCTGCATTGATCGAGACTTCGGGGTGGTTCCACGCGCGGTTGGAATATTGCACAAGAGAATCTATCCTGCTTTGAAATGAGGTATCAGAAGGAATGTGAAACAGAGGAATGGGGCCTAGCCGATTTTGCGTTAAATCAACTGCCTGTATCGGCGTAGATGAAGGCGGATAACGGTGAACCCATATCCGATAGATAAGAAAGCACGCCAGCGCAATGCTTGCTACAGCAGCAGTGCTCAAAAATAGAACCATTGTGAGGCTGGTTCCGAATGGTTGAACGCTGCTTTGCAAACGTATTGATTCCATTCTCATTTTTTCTCTCCTGGGTTAGTAGGACTGAGAGTTGTCTGTTGTTGGTAGTGTGCAATCTTTATCGTTTCTGATATGGCAGGAACCTCT
Organism: uncultured bacterium; assembly: GCA_964516935.1. GTDB lineage: Bacteria > Chlamydiota > Chlamydiia > Chlamydiales > SM23-39 > CAZEZK01. The sequence continues at coordinate 1,345 of CAZEZK010000082.1, read as the reverse complement.
TTTGTCCAAATGAGGATGGGATATTTGCTGGTCTGCTGCTCAATATCTTCTGGAGAATATGCATAAGGAACAAGCTGCGCTAATAGACAGAGCCATTCAGGATCAAGGTCGATAAGACGCCTTACACTCCCCAAAGCCTTTAGTAGCCCCTTTCGTTCTGCTTGAGAGAAAGTCTGCTTAAACCTATCTTTATTGAACCACTTTCTGCGAAGGACATCCGCTTCGTCTTCCATCTCTCTTAGGGTCAGAAAGAGACGATAGATCTCTCCCACATTAGGGTCCAAGAACTCCGCTTGCGCATGTTGAATATCTGCGATCTCTTCTATAGTGAGCGTATTTTCACCATTTTCGCCGGCCGCAAGCTTCTGGATGTCGATCCCAAGATGTATACAAAGCATCTGCTCGATCGCTTGAATCAGAGCGATATGCTCTATATTAGAGATGTGTTCACTCCCTAAATTAATAATGCTTCTTGGATCCAGTTTTGGAGAGTGCTCTTCATCGCTAGGAGTCTTTTGCTCCTCCTCCAGCTCGGGATCTATAATATTTTGCTGTGATCCGCTTACAACTACATTGCAGTTACAAATGCACTTTTTACAGAGTGTATCTACGATGGAACCTAGAATATTTAGCGTCATAACCTCCTCCTTAGATTCTTTACCTGCTTTTATCGGAGTGGTCAGAATATTGTCAAATAATTCCTTACATAAGCTTATCTATCATGGCTGACTAGGGGGTGCTGGAGGAGTAGCTGGAGTTTTGAGAGACTCTTCGATTGTCTTCTCTTCAAGTTCTACTGGCGCTATAACTGGCGGAGGGTTGATCTTCACCGTCTGTCTGCCATATTTGTTGGAGAGGAATGTATAATAATTGTATCCCCAGCCCACAAGGATGCCATTTTTAAAAGCGAGGGCAGTTAAATTCATTGGCACCATGCGATTCTGATCGAGCGCGGTACGGGTCATCACATAGAACCAGACATCGTAGCGATCACGGGTTTCTTCATCACAGAAGGTCTGATAATCATAAGGCTGCCCCATCAGCTTTATAGCCTCAACCTCCCCCATCCCCTTACGCAGGGCTGAGATGTTTGAGACATTTAGATGGCCCATCGAGTCATTCCCTAAAGCATTATTAGAGGCACATCCAACACAAATTAATATTGAGATGGTTAATACAAACCGCTTCATATTTTCATATATATTATATTTTGAATAAAACTGGTAGCTTTAAGTTAATTATGTAGTTTCAGCTGTTGTTACTATAGTATTTCCAGCTCAAAGGCACCCGAGAGGATTGATTCAAAGCCTCGGGATTGGATTACCGCTAATGGGGGTAGTATTGA
>CAZEZK010000081.1:4569-6857 GCA_964516935.1 uncultured bacterium | reverse complement strand
CGAGAGCTTTCAATTCAACCCTCTTGGGTGCCTTTGAACTGGAAGGAGTATATATTTTGTCTCGATATAAACTTACAATTACTTACGAAGGCACTGATTACGCCGGATGGCAGGTGCAAAAAAATGGCATCTCTATCCAGGCGCTGATTCAGCAAGCGCTCCAGACGGCACTTCGCCATCAACTCGGGTTAAGCGGTTCAGGACGTACGGATGCTGGGGTGCACGCTCTCGGTCAGACGGCTCATTTCGATAGCGATGTCTCCTTTACACCAGTTATGTTGCGCCGCTCGCTCAACGCACTCCTTCCAGAGACAATACGCATTCTCTCTATTGATCCTGTAGCAGATGATTTCCACGCCCGTTATAGCGCCACATCTAAGATCTATCATTACCATGTGCAGCTCGATCCGATTTTTTCTCCCTTTGAACGGCTCTACCGCTGGCAGCCGCCCTTTCGAGTTGATCTATCGCGCCTCCACGAGCTTGCCCGCGGCTGCGTTGGTAAGCGCGACTTTCGCTCTTTCTCCAACCGCAAAGATGATGATACGATTCGCCATCTAATGCGGCTCGACATTGTCGAACAGGAGGGAGGCATTCGCCTTGAGTATGAGGGAGATGGTTTCCTCTACAAAATGGTGCGCAACCTGACGGGTACTTTATTGGCATATTCTGCTGAAAAGGGAGAGGAGGAGCTAGAGCGGGTCTTCGCCGCCCGCGACCGCAGGGCTGCAGGGGCCGCTGCACCAGCTCAAGGGCTATTTCTTATGCAGGTTGTATATTAATAGTTTACTATATAAGTTCTTCTATTAAGCAATGCACGGCTTCGACAGGAGTTCCTGGCTTGATGCCGTGTCCCAAGTTCATCACAAATCCTGGATCTCCCTTCATTGAATCGAGTAGTGTCTGCACCTTTGTGCGCAGCAGTGGCAATGGAGCGAAGAGGCAGTCGGGATCTAAGTTGCCTTGTAGAGGAACATTCTTCCCAACAACCTTTCGCAGTTGCGCAAGAGGTGATAGCCAATCGGCGCTAATTGCGCAATTTGAGAGCGCGGAGGCTCGGAGTAGGCTGTTGCGCAGAAAGACGATTGTAGGGGCTTTAATGCTATTTATGACGCGTTGTAGGTAGGGGAGGGAGAAGGTGCGCCAATCTTCGTCAGCGAGAATATGGGAGTGAGAGTCGAAGATCTGAATAGCGTCAGCGCCGGCATCGATCTGCAACTGGAGATAGGCGATTGAGAGTTGAGTGAGTTGTTCGAGTAGGCGATGGAAGGAGTCGGGATCGCTATGAAGCCAGCGCTTGGTTTTGGGGAGGGTTTTGTCTTCGTGGGTGTCGATGAGATAGGTGGCGAGAGTCCAAGGCTCTGCGCAGAAGCCGATGAGAGGAACGGAGAGGGAGGCTTTGGAAATCTGGATGGCGCGGCGGATAAAATCGAGCGCTTCGAGGTTGAAGGGGTGGAGCGGCGTTTCGGGAGTGAAGAGGGGATGGATAATGGGTCCCTCTTTAAAGTCGACGCTGCAGCCGAGTGCGAGAGCGGGAAGCGTGATGTCGGAGAAGATGATGCCAGCGCTAAGGGGGAACTCTAAGAGAGGCAGTTGAGTGACCTGGGCGGCGAGTTCTGGTTCGAGAAATAGTTCGCGGAGGGGATAACGCGCGCGCATTTTTTGATAGGATGGGAGATAGCGTCCCGCTTGGCGCATGATCCAGATGGGGGGCGGTGCATTATGATTTTTGCAGCCCAAAGCATTGAGAAAGGAAGAGGGGAGCATATTTGTTATCTTTTACAAAGCCATTAGCCGTTCGACGATTGCATCGACAGTAAAACCGAATTCTTGCGCCAAGGCAGCGGCGGGGGCGGAGTGGCCGAAGCTATCCATGCAGATTGTCACCCCTTCGCGACCTATATAGCGGTGCCATCCAAAGGGAGCGGCAGCTTCGATTGCGACGCGGATACCAAGATCTCCGCCGACGACCGAATTTTTATAGGCTTCAGGTTGCTTTTCAAAGAGAGCCCAGCAGGGGAAGGAGACAACGCGTACCGATTTGCTCATTGAGGCGAGCCGTTCCGCGGCATCAAGCGCAAGGGAAAGCTCTGAACCGGTGGAGAAGAGGGTGAAATTTGGTGTGCCATTCTCTTTGCGAACGATGTAGCCACCACGCCCCATCCCTTCAGAATAGGAAACATGGGTTGAAGGAAGCGTTGGTAAGTTTTGGCGCGAGAGGATGATCGCTGTGGGTCCTTGGTAGCGCAATGCGGCGAGCCAGGCCATCTTTACCTCATTGGCGTCGG
>CAZEZK010000081.1:0-4559 GCA_964516935.1 uncultured bacterium | reverse complement strand
ATTGGTAGATGACATGGTAGTGCGATAGCGCAGCGAGGCGGATCGAGTTGCGCATGTAGTCGGAGAAGGTAAGAAAGGTGCCGCAGAAGGGGGTAAAGGCGCCCGTAACGCTGAGGCCGTTGGAGATCGTTCCCATGGCAAATTCTCGCACGCCATATTTGATATTGCGTCCGAGGAAGCTGCCTGGAGTCATGATTGGAAAGGGCTTGATCATCGTCAGGTCTGAGCAGGAGAGGTCAGCGGATCCGCCATAGAAATAGGGAAGCCACTTGCCGAGATTCTCAAGAATAGTTTGCGATGCGGCGCGGCCGGCGATCGGTGAGGTAATCTGGATCGCTTGTAGCTTCTGTTCGATATCGGCGGGCAGGGCGCGAGCCTCCATGGCGCGCAGTTCGGCGGCGAGCTCTGGATAGGCCTTTTCCCAGCTGGCGCGCATCTTGTTCCAGTCAGATTCGCGCTCCTCATCTTTGGCGAGCTTCTCTTCAAAGAAGGCGCGGACAGATTGAGGGACAAAGAAGGGCTCTTTTGGTAGATGAAGCGCCTCTTTGGTGGCGAGAACCTCTTCAGGGCCGAGTGGGGAGCCGTGAGCTTTATGCGAGCCGGCTTTATGAGGGGATCCCTTGCCGATGATTGTGTGGAGGATGATGAGTGTGGGGCGCTTCTGCTCAGTGCGCAGCTCCTGGAAGAGGTTGTGCATTCCTTCGAGATCATAACCATCCAGTTCGTAGACATCCCAGCCATAGGTGCGGTAACGATCTTTTGTGTTTTCGGAGCAGCATTCAGAGAGGGGGCCATCGAGACAGATCTGGTTGGAGTCGTAGATCAGGACCAGATTATTTAGCTGGTAGTGGCCAGCAAAGGATGATGCTTCTGAGGATACGCCCTCCATGATGCAGCCGTCACCGGCGATAGCGTAGACCTTACTGTTGAAGAGGGTATGATCATCGCGGTTAAATTTGGCGGCGAGGATGCTGAGTCCGAGAGCCATCCCAACGGCGTTGCCGACGCCCTGCCCAAGAGGGCCGGTCGTCACCTCGACACCCTCGGTCATCCCATATTCGGGGTGTCCTGGTGTGCTGGAGTGGAGTTGGCGGAACTGTTCGATCTGTTCCATGGGGAGCTTAAAGCCCGCCAGGTGGAGACAAGAGTAGAGCCACATAGAGCCGTGGCCTGCCGACAGAACAACGCGGTCGCGGTTGATCCAGCGTGGATCTTTTGGATTATGGCGGAGGAGGACGCCATACATGTAGGCGCCTAGTTCGGCACACCCCATGGGCATGCCTGGGTGGCCTGAGTTGGCCTTCTGAACGGCCTCCATGGAGAGTTGTCGGATCGTCCCGGCGATTTTGCTGAGTTCTTTTTTTGTATCTTCGCTGATCATAGATTAAGGATAATCCGACATCTCTGGATTTACAAGGTTACTCGCGTATCTCATGGATTTTTGCAATCGCTAACCCTGCAAGGAACCAGCCGATTGTAATGTCCAATATAACGATGACCGCTATCTGCTTACGAATTGCTCGATGCATGTGTTACCTCATTTGGCTCTTGTAACAATAAAAACATATTTATCACAAGAAGTGCGAATGCTCATTTTAATCTGGAGTTGATCTCAAGGAGCTGCTGCTCGGCTGCGTGGAGGGTTGTACGGAGCTTTTCGACGATGGCAGGAGGCGCTTTGTCTAGGAACTCTTGTTGGGAGAGTTTGGCTTGGGTGGAGTTGATTAGTTTCTGGAGTTTTTCCTGTTCCTTTTCGAGACGGGCGCGCTCTTTAGTGCGGAGCGACTCGGGGATCGGGATGAAGATTTTCATTTTGCCGACGAGTGTGGAGGCGCCGAACTGTTGGATTGGCTCCTGCGTGGCGTGGCTGATATTTTTGGTTGGGGTGAGGGCACGCAGGACTGCGAGTTGTGCTTCGGGAAAGGGGCGTGTCGTGATGCAGAGGAGGTCGTTTTTCTCAGAAGGGGGAATAGACATCTCAGCGCGGATGTTGCGGATTGCATGGACGATCTGAAGCAGATAGGCGAACTCCTTCTCTACGGTGGGGTTCATATCCTTTTTCTCATAGAGCGTTGGATAGGGGGCGACCATGCAGGCGACGACGTGGAGTGAGCGGATGGCATCGCATGTGTAGGGATCTTGATCGTCGCGCTCTTCTGCGCTTCCGAAGCGCTCTTGGAGAAGAGCCCAGATCTCCTCTGTAATAAAGGGAGCCATCGGGTGGAGCAGGCGGATTGCTGCGAGAAGGACGATGAGCAGGATCTTCATCTTCTGCGGTTTTTGGGAGAGAACTGGTTTGACGAGCTCGAGATAGGTGGCGCAGAGGTCGTTCCAAAAGAAGCGATAGGCTAGCTGTGCAGCCTGGTCGAAGGAGTACTCTTCAAGGAGTTTGTTCATTGACTCCACAGTGCGGTTGAGCGTGGAGAGAATCCAGCGATCTTCGAGTGTGTAGATCTTCGGATCGAGGGGTTGAGAGAAGAGTTCCGGAGTGAGACTGCTGCGCTCGAGATTCATGATCACAAAGCGGGAGGCGTTCCAGATCTTGTTGACGAAGTTCTTCTGTTCCTCGAAGCGGCGTCGATCGAGATCGATCTGGCGGGCATGGGTGGCTAGCGAGGTGAGAGTGAGACGGAAGGCGTCGCAACCATAACTCTTGATCATCTCAAGGGGGTCGAGGACGTTGCCTTTCGACTTGGACATCTTCTCCCACTTGGAGTGGACTCCTTTGGGAGGCTCTTCGCCGAGGTCGTAGCGCTCTTTCTCTTCTCCAGTGATGTAGTGCGAAGAGCCGTCTGCTCCAACGCGCCAATAGGATTTTCCGTAGATTAGGCCGTGGAGGAAGACCTCTTTGAAGGGCATTTGCTTTGTGGTGAATTCCCCAGCGAGGATCATGCGCGCGACCCAGAAGAAGAGGATATCGTGGCCGGTGACCAATACGGAGGTTGGGTAGAAGCGTTTGAAGTCGGCTGTTTTTTCGGGCCAACCCATGATGCTTTCTGGCCAGAGGGCGGAGGAGAACCAGGTGTCGAGCACATCGGGATCTTGGACCCATCCTGTAGGATTTTCGCGCACCTCTTCGGGCTCTCCCTCTCCATCGTAGCAGATCATGGTCTCAGGATCATCGACGCGGTACCAGATGGGGATGCGGTGGCCCCAGATGAGCTGGCGAGAGATGCACCAGTCGCGTAAATTGCGGATCCAGTGGAAATAGGTCTCTTCCCAGTAAGAGGGCGTGAGAACAACGCGTTTCTTGCGGACCGCATCCATTAGCGGCTCTTTAAAGGGCTCTGTGCGTACAAACCACTGTTTGGAGAGGTAGGGTTGGATCTCGGCTTTGGAGCGCTGAGAGATGCGCATGCGCAGCTTGTGGGGAACGATTTGGACCAGCAGGCCAGCCTCTTCGAGGGCGTTGACAACGGCTTTGCGAGCTGCGTGGATGTCGAGGCCGTGGAAGGGGCCTTCAAGGGAGATGCGGCCATCCGGGGTCAGGATATTGATCTCCGGGAGCTTATGGCGTCTGCCCACCTCAAAGTCGGTGAAGTCGTGTGCCGGGGTCACCTTTACGGCGCCGCTGCCGAAGGCGGGATCGACAAAGGAGTCGGCGATGATCGGGATAAGGCGGTTTGTGAGTGGGAGGCGAACGGAGCGGCCGATAAAGTGCTTCATCCGCTCATCATCAGGGTGAACCGCAACGGCGCTGTCTCCGAGAAGCGTCTCTGGGCGTGTCGTGGCGACGACAAGGGAGTCGCTGCTGCCGTCGATCGGATAACGGATATGCCAGAGAGAGGAATCTCGCTCCTCTTCATCAACTTCGTCATCTGAGACGGCGGTCTGGAGGATTGGATCCCAGTTCACTAAGTAGTTCCCTCGGACGATCAGCTTTTTATCAAAGAGACGTTTGAAGAAAGTTCGGACGGCGCGACTGCGTGTCTCATCCATCGTGAAGGTGAGGCGAGACCAGTCGCAGGAGCAGCCGAGAGCTTTGAGCTGGCGTAGGATCGTCTCTTCGCTCTCCTCTTTCTGTTTCCAGATGTGGGAGAGAAACTCTTCGCGAGAGAAGTCGCGGCGGCGTTTGCCGGTCTGTTCAAATAATTTCCTCTCTACGAGGGCTTGTGTGGCGATCCCCGCATGGTCGGTGCCTGGCACCCAGAGCGCCTCAAAGCCGAGCATGCGCTTCCATCGGGTGAGCACATCCTGAAGGGTGTTGACGAGGCCGTGGCCGATATGGAGTGTGCCGGTCACATTTGGCGGAGGGATGGCGATAGAAAAGGGCTTTTTCTTGGAGCTCGCATCAGCGCGGAAGAGGTCATGCTTCAGCCAGAAGTCATACCATTTTTTTTCAACAACCGGGTCGTAGGCAGGCGGAAGTAAACTCATAGATGGAGATGATAGCGGAAGAGCGCATTGCAGAGAACCCCATCGACATGCTGGGAGCTGCGCAGCTCCTCGTCAAGTTCCTCAGGGGTTTTCTATTCGATTTCAATAAATTCAAATGGAAGTACTATATACTCCTTCCAGCTCAAAGGCACCCAAGAGGATTAATTCAAAGCCTCGGGGTT
>CAZEZK010000080.1:0-7144 GCA_964516935.1 uncultured bacterium | reverse complement strand
TTTACAGGAATGAACAATTTAGTAGGTGCCTTTCAGGTGGAAGCACTATATACCCCTTCCAGTTCAAAGGCCGATCTTATTTAATACAGCTTTAATACAGCAGTCATGGAAGTAGACTGCTCACAATGCGATGAGGATATTGGAACATAAATCCAACCGACTTGATTTTGTGATTTGAAACGCGCTTATTGCCGCTATGGAGTCTCTGAATAACCCCCTCCGGTGGCGCAGGAGGAAAGGAGAGGCCCTGCTGTGCGGAGACCTGCTCTGCCAGCTCTTGGCGCGTCGGATGGTCATCGTCGGCAAGATTGAATATCCCCTGTAGATCTTGCTGAGATAGATAGGTTATAGCCACCGCAGCGTCATCGCGATGGATCATATTGGTAAAGAATTCAGGATGAACGACGCCTCTACGCGCCTTATCTGCCAGCTCTCGTCCAGGTCCATAGATCTCTGCCAGACGGAGAATCGCTACATGCCAACCGAGATCCTGTAGGGAGAGGTAGAGCGACTCGGCCTGAATCAGTACCTTACCCTGATCTGTCTGAGAGCGAAGCTCGCTCGCCTCATCGACCCAGTAGCCATGATGATCTCCATAGACTGAGGCGCTGCTCGTATAGATCAGATGGCGGCGCAACTTATGCGTTGTCGCGATATGACGCATCATACGCGCGGTTTGTAGGTAGGCTGCCTCATAGTGGTCTGGGCTGTCTGCGCCGATCGTCATAATGATCAGATCATTTGCTTCAACCAGAAGTCGTAACTCCTCCTCATCCTTACCAAAGTAGAGAACCGCTTTTTGGGCCACCTCAGCCAACTGCTTAAGGCGCTCTGGCCGACGCGTTGTCGCCGTGACTGCATGGCCAGCTTGAGTATAGAGGGCGGCTACCGCCGAGCCTAAGTATCCACATCCAATGACAGCGACTCTCATGAAATAACTCCCAGTTCTAAAAATTGCTTCTGCAATGCCTCATGCTCTCCCAAAATCCCCTTCTGAGCAAGCCAAACTACGTAGTCTTTGGGGACCTCGAGCAAAGGGCGCCCCTGATATTTTCCAAACGGCATACGCGGTCCTCCCTGCGCCGACTCATCCATTAAAGAGAGAATTGTCTCCCAGTCGAGGTCATCGACCATCTGTGAGAAGATCTGATGCATCACCTTCACGTCATCCAGCGCGCGGTGCGCCTGGTTTGCCGCCACCCCATAGACCTCGCGCAGCGATTGCAACGAGTGTCGCGGAAGATCGGGCCTGTATTTACGAGACCACTTAAGGGTATCGACCCACTTCCAATGCGCGGGAACCTTCATCCCGATGCGTCCATACTCAGCGTCGAGAAAAAGTCGGTCAAAGGCATCATTGTTGTGTGCTACTAGGATCACATCGCCCTCGCAAAATTCGAGAAATGCCGGTCCTATCTCGCGAAAGGTAGGAGCGTCGCGCACCATCTCATCGGTAATACCAGAAATCGCACTTGCTTCTGCGGGAATGGGACTTTCAGGATTGATGAAAGAGCAATAGGTGCGATCCCGCTCGGGATCATATGCAGCCAACTCAACGATGCGATCGCGAGTGGGCTTTACACCGGTCGTCTCTGTGTCATAGAAAATTGGTCGTTTTGCACCGGCCATCCTGCCTATGATGACATACTCTTTCCATTTTTTCCAGACTGTGAGAAAATAGTTTCCCGTTATGTCTGGAATTGCAAATTATCCCCGAGCTACGATTGAGGTTACGGCCGGTACAAATGGCTATCTCCAGCTCAAAGAGCCCAAACTCCGTGGAGGTAGCGAAAAACTGTATGTGCGCACTGAAAAATTCGCCGACTATTTTAAATTTACAGTCCTCGTCAATCAGGAAACGCAGAACATCTGGATTTCAAGTAAACAGCTTGTTGAAAAATTTTCTATTGTTCCAAAACTTGCCGAGCTCGCCTCTGAGCTCGATCAACTCATCCTCATCCTCTTCTTCAAGACGGTTGTCTGGGTTCTGTTTCAACACAATTCCACAACTTCTATAAAGCAACATCTTCTGACGCTGGCTACAGAGCAGTGCAAAGAGCGGAGCTTTGCTTTTTCCGCAAAGCTCTACAACCTTCCTCAACGTGTCTATATCACCCCAACTTTCATCGGATACGCAATAAAACATAGCCTCATCGGACAGGGCTCTTACGCCAAGGTAAAGTTGGCCAAAGATCTCAATCAAAATGTATTCGCGTTAAGGGTCTGCCATCTAGATGGATCTAATGCAGAAGAGATTGCCCGAGAGTACAAAGGTCTAGAAGAGCTCAGGAAATTACAAAACAACCCAGGTGTCATTGACCTACTGGGCTCCTATATCTATAAGGAGCGCTATCGACAGACATTTATAACCGTTCATACCTATTGCCCTACCTCAAACCTTCCCATACAAGGATTATCTCCCCAAACGCAGTGGCACTACGCAAATGAATTATTGAGAACTCTAGCGAATCTTGAAATCGCCCATGGGGATCTCAAACGAGCGAATATTGTTATAGACAAGGATGACCAGATAAAACTGATCGATTTCTCTTTCTGTCGACGAGCTGGAGATACCAATTTCCAACCTGCAGCACCCTACTTAGCTCCCGAATGCTATACCAGCCCCAATCCTCCTATAAAAACCCTTGATGTCTGGCCCGCTGCACTGATCCTCTGGGAGCTCTTTAGCGAAAACGTTGATGTTTATAACTGGTTGAGATCCGACGATCCAAGACTCACGGAAGAGGTCATTACCGAGGAATTAAACGAGGAAGAGAGATTTTCTCCAGAACTCAAAAAGCTCCTCACTAATATGCTCATCATTGATCCGACCAAGCGTTGGGAAAGACAATTCGTATACGCCTGGTTTCAAGAAAACATCCCCCCACCATAATCTGCACAAACAATCTGAAGATTTAGTTTTTGAGGTTGTTTGTGTATAATTTGCTATTATTCGGCATGATTGCTATGGACTAGGTTATGCTTGTTCATGCTACGGGACAGGGGCCAACGATCTTTCAACACATCGGCACAGTTGAAAATGTCATTGCCGCCCACCTTCCCCCAGAGGTAACCTCTAAAAGAGTCTCTGCCGCCGATTTCTACATGGGCTTTGAACTAGCAACCCCAAAAGAGCTCTCCTCACTTGGTGAGGCGGTCCTTATCAACGGCCTCTGCTATACAACCTCTACAGACTCCCACGCAAAAGACTACAACAAGACGATCAACGGAAGCGAGTTCATCCCTGGTGGGATATTCCTCATCCCCAAAGGGGCAAAGCCGAGCCATCGCGTGGAGATCAATGAGAAGATGCCTTTACTGGATTTCTATAACAGCCTCTATCGCCAGGTCGGTCAGCCCCTCGCCTTTGCGGGGATCTTTTATTTCACCAAATTTCACGGCACAGCAATCGGAAAACCACCCATCAATGGCCACAACATCTTCACCCACAAGCAGGAATACTACCCCAATCCAGAGACTCGAGTAGAAAATGTCTACGCCTTTGTCATCGGCGCGCTAACCGACTTTAAGGGCCACCCAACGGTGAATGAGGAGCTGAAGACAGTTCTGTATAAAAATCCGATGGACGCTGGATCAGAACTAACCCAACATGCACATACTCTATTGCTAAAAAAACGTGTGACTCACATTACAGAGATTCTGCCAAATCTGGTCGATCAGACCCTCCATCTCTTTGCCGAAGGAACAGAACTGGTGTCGGGAAGTGTGGAAATTTTTACCGCAGCCGGTGTCAAAAAATATAGGGAAATATGAAAGGGGCCAAACTATTTGCTCAGTGTCTTGTGCAGCAAGGTGTCGAGTATATCTTTGGCATTCCAGGAGCAAAAATCGATGCACTCTTCGATGCGCTGCTAGATACGCCGATCAAGGTGATCGTATGCCACCATGAACAGAATGCGGCATTTATGGCAGCGGCCTATGGTCGGCTCACAGGGAAACCCGGAGTAGCGCTAGTCACTTCAGGTCCAGGCGTATCGAACCTCGTCACAGGCCTATTAACCGCGACGACAGAGGGAGATCCTATCGTCGCCATTGGGGGAAATGTCCCACGAGCAATGAAGCTGAAACAATCCCACCAAGGCACCGATAACGTGCTGTTAACCTCTGCCGCCGCAAAAAGCAGTATAGAGCTGGTGATGGCCGACAACATTCCAGAGGTCATCGACAATGCCTTTCGGCTCGCGGTTGCCCCCCGCGCCGGCGCTGTCTTTATCAGCATCCCCCAAGATGTCCTGACAGAAGAGACCTCTATGCAGCAGCTTTCCTCCCCATCCTGCATCCGCTTGGGAGCAGCGCCGCAAGCAGCGATCGAAAGCGCTGCGAAACAGATTCAGCAGGCAAAAAAACCTGTCTTTCTTCTAGGGCTGGAGGCCACTCGCCCCGAAAACACGCAAGCGATCCGCGCACTGCTCAAAAAAACACACATCGCCGCCGTCAACACCTATCAGGCTGCGGGGACGATCTCCAAAGAGCTGATGGACTGTTTCGTCGGCCGCGTGGGGCTATTCAAAAACCAGCCCGGCGATGAGCTGCTCGACAGTGCCGATCTAGTCATCACCGTTGGCTATGGCTCCGTGGAATATGATCCAGAGATTTGGAATGCGAAGAGCAGTCAGAAGCAGATCATCCACATCGACTATATCCCCGCCAGCATCCACAGCACCTATGTCCCTTCAATTGAGGTTTTAGGCGATATTGCGACCAGTCTCCAGCAGATCTCCATCCTATTACCTGCACGCTCAGAAGTATTGCAATCGGCATCCGTAAAAACGCTGCAGGAGAGATTGCAAAAGAACATCCATGCGAAATACACCCAGCGAGGCTCTCTCATCCACCCTCTGCACTTCATTGAGAGTCTCCGCAAGATCGTCAACGACCAGACGATGGTGATCAGCGATATCGGGACCCACTATATGTGGCTCGCACAGCACTTCTTTACCAACAGCCCCCACCACCTCCTCTTCAGCAATGGACAGCAGACCTTAGGCGTTGCACTCCCTTGGGCCATTGCAACAAAAATGATCTTTCCCGATCGTAAAGTGATCTCTATTTCTGGGGATGGAGGATTCTACTTCTCTGCAATGGAACTCGAGACTGCCGTGAGGCTGAACCTCCATTTCGTCCACTGCGTCTGGTGCGACGGCACCTACGACATGGTACGCCAACAGCAGCTAATTAAGTATAAACGCGATAGCGCTGTCCATTTCGGGCCAATAGACCATATTAAATTTGCAGAGAGTTTTGGCGCAAAAGGGTTGAAAATTACCCATCCCGATGAGCTGTTACCTCTTTTAAATAAAGCATTTTCTCTTCCGGGCCCCGTGATCGTGGAGATTCCCATCGACTATGCAGACAACGCCCACCTATTCAAAACTATATACCAGGACATTGGACATTAATGGACGCTAAACTTGTACATGAGACAGACTACACACTACTCGCCACCCCCTTACTCAATAAAGGCATGGCATTTACTGACGCCGAGCGCGATGAGTTTGGACTACATGGACTCCTACCGCCCTATGTAGCCACCATCGATGAGCAGCGCAAACGCTCCTACACAGCCTTTCAGACAAAAAACACAGATCTGGGGAAATATATCTATCTGCGCGATCTCCAAGATTCGAACGAGACCCTCTTCTACAATCTGGTGATGAACCATATCGAAGAGATGATGCCCATCATCTACACCCCCACCGTTGGAGATGGCTGCATCAATTTCGGACGCATCTACCGAAGACCTCGAGGGCTCTTTATCTCCTATCCCAATCGCCACCGTATCGATCAGATGCTCGCCCATCGCCGCTTCGACCATGTCGAAGCGATTGTCGTCTCCGACGGCGAGCGGATCTTGGGACTCGGAGATCAGGGCGCTGGCGGGATGGGCATCCCCATCGGCAAATTAGCCCTATATACTGCTTGTGCAGGGATCTATCCAGGGGCCACCCTCCCGATTCTCCTCGACACTGGAACCAATAACCTAGACCATCGCAATGACCCTCTCTACCTCGGTTGGCGTAATGAGCGCATCCGCGGCAAGGAGTACGACGATTTCATCGATCTCTTTGTCCAAGCAGTAAAAAAAAGATTCCCCCATGTACTCCTCCAGTGGGAAGATTTTGCTCAGCCCAACGCCAACCCCATCCTTGCTCGCTACCGCGACCAACTCTGCACCTTTAATGATGACATCCAAGGCACTGCCGCTATTGCAACGGGCACCCTCCTGGCAGCAGTGCATGCCGCTGGTACAAAGATCAGCGATCAGAAGATCGTCGTTGTAGGAAGCGGTTCCGCCGGATGTGGAATCAGCAGCCTGATGCTCCAAGCTATGGTTGATGAGGGGCTCTCCGAAACGGAAGCGCGCTGCCGCTTCTTCCTAATCGACCGCACCGGACTACTCATGGATAATGCAGAACTATTTCCCTTCCAGAAAATCTTCGCCCACTCGCTAAAAGATGTGGCCAACTGGAAGTGCGAAAAACCAGGGCAGGTCTCTCTCAAAGACACAATCAAAAATGTGCAGCCCACACTACTAATTGGAGTGTGTGGACAAGGAGGTGTTTTTACCGAAGAGCTCATCCGTGAAATGGCGAGCCATGTGAAGCGCCCAGTGATTTTCCCCCTCTCCAATCCAACCAGCCGCAGCGAAGCCACTCCTGAAGATCTGATGAAGTGGACCGATGGCCGTGCGGTGATCGGCACTGGAAGTCCATTCCCTAATATCACCAGAGATGGGAAGTCGATGCGCGTAGACCAGACCAATAACGCCTATATTTTCCCAGGCATGGGCCTAGGCATTATTGCAGTCAGAGCACGTCGCGTTACCGACGCCATGTTTATGGCTGCTGCAAAGGCGCTTGCCGACTGTTCTCCCTCCAAAACAGATCCAAAAGCTAATCTACTGCCCCCCTTATCTCAGATTCGCGAGATCTCCTTTAAGGTAGCTTTTGCAGTAGCGCAACAGGCAATCAAAGAGGGCGAAGCAGATCCCTGCAAAGATCTAGAACAGAAGATCCGGCAGAAGATGTGGATGCCCAATTATGTCCATTATAAAAAAGGGTAATACCAAATATACCCCTTCCAGTTCAAAGGCACCCAAGAGGATTGATTCAAAGCCTCGGGG
>CAZEZK010000079.1:0-7164 GCA_964516935.1 uncultured bacterium | reverse complement strand
TTAATGCCAACTTTTTGGGTGCCTTTCAGGTGGAAGTACTATATACTCCTTCCAGCTCAAAGGCACCCAAGAGGGTTGAATTGAAAGCTCTCGGGGTTGAATTACCGCTAATGGGGGTTGTATTAAACTCAATACTACCCCCATTAGCGGTAATCCAACCACGAGGCTTTGAATCAATCCTCTTGGGTGCCTTTGAGCTGGAAGGAGTATAGCTCTTATTTCCGGCCTCTCCAAGTTTAGAAAGCTTTTGTCTTAATTTTTCGGGAAGGTAGTAGGTCTGGTTGGGGGAGTACCTCTCTAGGAATTCTCTATGGTATCCTATAGGCCGCCGAACCTGAATCGGTTGAGAGACGAGCTCATGGATCTCAGCAGCTTCTTGAGTTAGGGGGGTGAGGATAGCGGGGTGGTTGCTTTTTTCTTTAGGTGGGATCTTATATCGCCTGGCTCTCCCCTTTTCGAGGGCCACTAGGAAACCCTCTTTTACTAGTGAGGCTAGCCAACGCTGGAGGGTGCGGCGAGGAGTGGAGGGGGCTAATCCAATCAGAATCTCCTCTAGGGAGGCTCCTTGCGGAAACCGACCGATGAGTTCTTGCAAGGTCTCTCGAGGAATTTTTTTGGACATATACTCCTTCCAGTTCAAAGGCACCCAAGAGGATTAATTCAAAGCCTCGGGGTTGGATTACCGCTAATGGGGGTAGTATTGAGTTTAATACAACCCCCATTAGCGGTAATTCAACCGCGAGAGCTTTCAATTCAATCCTTTTGGGTGCCTTTGAACTGGAAGGAGTATATAACGCCGCCTTTTCTCCATTATATGGCGCGATTATGGAATCGCGCCAAAATTCAGACGCAAACAACCTGAAGAATCGGCAGATTCCACGCAGCTCAAACCCAAATCTTTAGGTTGTTTGTGTATATAAATAATCGTGTACAACCTTTCCGTAAGGAAGGGTTAAATCGCCAATTATATGGACTGCCGACACAATCCGCAGAATGGGCAAATTGGCGATGGGTGCCATACTATGAGCTGTTAGATCGAGCGCGGCGGGGCCTTCCCAAGCCCCCTTGATTGTGACGTCTGTCAAGTAGTGCGAAACAAGTTCGCAAATACGCGCTGAGCCATCCACATGCGGGATGATCTTCAAAAGATAGTTGGGGGTTTCTGAAAACTTCTTCTCAATCGCTTTGATGTTGGCTTGTTTAAATTTATATCCCATTGTTCCAAGAGCTACTCGAACTCCTTGGTAGTGCAATTCACCGACGAGCACATCACTTTCCACGCGTAAGGAGGGTTTTGCAAGAGTCTTAGGGAACCCCCAGATCTCGCGTCCGGCAGCAATGGGCGGCTCGCAGTCGAGATACATCGAGTGAACGTAATTGCCAGGTTTTCCTTTGTAATGCACAGGGATGACTTGCCCCGACTCTGTGTAGTCACCAAAGCCGCTCGAATCGGGCATGCGGATGAACTCGTAATTGACATGGGGCTCATTGACTTCAAGAGGTTCTGGAACAATCTCCTTGAGTTTTTCTAAATCTGTCTCATAAGTAATGATCAAGTATTCTCTGTTAATAAAACGATAGGGGCCTGGAGGATAAGTCGGATTTGAAAAGGGCATCGCAAAGGCGTGTTTCTGAATATCGCTTATTTTCATTGCATGAACCAGCCGTGGCTAACAACGAGTGATTGCCCTGTCAGGGCATTCGAATCAAAAGCGGCGAAAAAAAGAACAGCTTCAGCGACATCCTCTACGGTAGTAAATTCGCCATCGACCGTCTCTTTTAACATCATCTCTTTGATGACTTGCGTTTCGCTGATTCCTAGAGCTTCGGCTTGCTCTGGGATCTGCTTATCGACAAGAGGCGTTCTGACAAAGCCCGGGCAAACTAGGTTAGAGCGAACGCCGTGAGCTGCGCCCTCTTTAGCAACCGTTTTGCAAAGCCCCTCAAGGCCATGTTTGGCCGTCACATAAGGGGCTTTAAGTGGAGAAGCTTCTTTAGAATGGACAGAACCAACGTAGATAATGCTTCCTCCTTTTTTGGCTTTATACATCGCGCGAAGAGCAGCTCGAGTGGTAAGAAATGCTCCATCGAGATGGATCGAAATCATCTTTTTCCAATCGCTAAGAGTGAGCTGATCTATGGGAGCGATATGTTGAATCCCTGCATTGCTTATAAGGACATCGAGAGAACCGTATTTATCAACGACTTCCGCAATTCCTTGATCGACTTGATCTTCCCGCGAGACGTCCATAGCAACGGGATAAGCTTTTTTTCCTTTAGAAATCAGCTCAGCTGCGACGTCTTTGGCCTTTGTCTTATCTAGATCGGCAATAATGACAATAGCTCCTTCCTCAGCAAATCGCTCGGCGATCTTTTTCCCAATGCCGCTTGCACTTCCAGTCACTAGGACAACTTTGTCTTTCATCTTCATCTCCTTCAGACATACTGCTCTTAAGAACCGTTGTCAAAGGCTTTGTTGTGCAAAGCTTATACTGTCAACCCAAAGTTAAAGTGTCATCTTCGCCTCGGCTTTCGAAGGTGACACTTTAACTTTGGGTTGGACAAGAAATCAGAATCGCTTAAATTACACGGCATGACAAATCAATCTACTTATATTCCAGGCTCGTTAAATAAATTTATCGACTATCTTGCCTTTCACCACCACCAGGATCGTATTGGATATTGGATGGTGAAAGACACTCTTCATCAGATACGTCCGCTGAACATTGGCCTGATGTGGGTTCCTTGTATGTTGTCTAACGGACTGGATACTGCGATAAAGGTAGCTCAGGTAGCGCTATACACTATTGGTTACGTTGGGATGTCAGTTCTATCTTTGGCAACCTGCAGGCAGGAGATTTGTGAATATAAAAATAGAATAGGCTACTTACTCCTTGATGGGGCAATGACCCTCGGTATCGATATCATTGGCACGCTGTTTCCTTACGTCGCGTATAGACTAGACAATCTTCTCGTGAAAAACTTTTCGCAAAAACACTTTTACATTCACAATCCCTATCTTCAACGGCCTAAAGATTTCTGGTCTGAGCGTGAGATGGATGAATGGCATAAGTGGAACGAGATTAATGCAAAAAAATGTGCGGAATCTGGAAAAAAATGGAGAAGAGAGCAAAGAGAATGGTGTCGAAATCATCCTCCCGGCAAAGAGGTTTATGAAGTTCTAGGTCTTCAAGAAGGCGTGACTTTAGAAGAAGTGGAAGTTGCGGTTAATTTTTTAAAAAAATATCCCTACACAAGTCTCCTTAAAGAGCAACTCGAAGCATATTGGCACTTGAATGGATACCTTACTAAAGACGTAATTGATTAAGATTTTATTTATAAAAACTACTAAACATATTGTAATTTTTAGGAAAAATTTATGGCGATTCAGCTTAACCTCAATCAAAACGCAGAATTTATCAATGGGATACCTCGCAGCATTCCATTACTTTGCGCAACCGATCGTGCTATCGATCGCAGTAAATTTCTTAATGTGGTGTCAACAGACAAAAAGGTGCAGCGCGTTCGCGCTGCATGGATCGCTGGTATAGGTGGCGGTTTAGTAGGTCTTGGCTCTGTTGCTCTGCTATTTATTTTCCCCCCTATTGGGGTGCCCGCCACTATAGCCTCTGTAAGTGCCGCCACTTTAGGAACAGCGACTGTAACGGGTGTGACTTATCGTGTAGCAATAGCAACCGAAAAATTGGTTGATTATTTGATGAATGATTTGAGCGAACATCTGTGGTTCCGGGAGAGATATAAAAAAACAAGTAGCTGTTTAGAGCTGATAAAAGCAGTCGGGAATTTGGTCGATGTTAAAAAACAGTTTGCAACATTTATAGATAGCACCCCGGAAATGCAACAATTTTTCACCATGATTGTTCTTGAGTCTATCGAAGTTCCTTATGAGCTCTCGGTAGATGCTGAATATGGGGTTGATTACGATAAAAATGCCGTTGAAGAGTACATCCAAAAGAAAATCGCAGATAAAAATCCGCCAGCTGAAATCGAAGAGATCAATGAGCAGGCAGAAAATATAGAAGATCAGACAGGTGTCGATTCCAAGCAAGAGGAGCTTTGTAAGGGGGCATTATATTTTGAAATGTTAACTACAGTATTAGGGATTACAGGGGAGCAAATTGAGAATAAGCCGCCTAAGAATCTCTATGTTAAAGAAGTTATGAACGCCTTGTTCGTAGATGTTTACAAAAGAATTCCGGAAGAGTTGAAAAGAGCACAGTCTTATCTTGCTCGCAGAATATTGGAGAGTCGACCTCAAGAAGTTCTGGTTAACGAAAATTTTATGCGGGACATATTGCGTGGACAGGATGTCAAACAGTTAACGCGCCTGATTGACTTTACTGGAGTTATAGGTCGTCATTGGCCCGTATGTCCCCCTGTTCTTGATTGGGCTGAAAAAATAGCGGCCAACGATCGTTACACGAAGCATCAATTGGATCTATTATTTGAGGATTTTTACATTTTTTTTGAAAGTGGCGATATAGAATCGCTTCTGAATGCCTTCTTAACTCCATTAACATGTCTTAGAGCGCCACCCAGCGGGCCGGATTATGTATGGCTTCACCATTCTACTGGGATTGAACGATACAGCCACTTTCTTCACGGAGTTGTATCTCCCTACACCTGCGCACTGCTCAGTAACCTACCGTATTTAGAGGAGAAAGAACGTGTTTTTCCCAAGGGCTGGGAGTTGCTAAATAAAGCGGAGCCAAACAATAACGCATATTATGGTTTAGCGCTGAGACGCGGAGATGTCATAGTTATTTCACATCGAGGCACTGAATTTAACTATTTTGAAAATATTTTTGCCGACGTTATACTTGCCGCTGCAAGCGGTTTCGAAGATAAATCTCGAGCACCTTTTAAAGGGCTCTTTATGGATGCTCTTGCTTTTTCTAATACTATACGTATAGGCAATCAGAATCCTCGTTACACATTCATTGAAACGGGGCATTCTTTAGGCGGCGCCTGTGCAGAGCTAATCGCATACATATTTGATGGTAAAGCGATTACTTACGACAGCCCTGGCACACATAAATTACTCTCCGATGAAAAGTTTAGACAAGCTTGGAGAGAGCTAGCTCACAGGGAGTTAAAAATACCATTACCAGCGATTCCAGAAAACCTCTCCGAAGAGAAATACATCTCATTCATCTCCTCTCCAAACATCGTTAACACGATGGGGGGGCATATTGGCAATGTCTATCGTCTCTATACTTTTCATACATCTAAAAATGGAAGTAAAATTACCGATCTTGGAGATTCCTTAGCCACTCTTTTCACTCAGGGTATGTTAAAAGTCGCTAAGGTTGTAACATTGGGTTTTTTTACTCAAGTTCTTGAGCGAGAATCTTTTTCTCATTCTCTAACCCATATCATATCCTGTTTTGACCCAGTTTCTGGCGAACCTTGGCTACAACGCAGGGTCATTAGTTGGCCCGATACGACTCAGTATTGCGGTTTATTCCGTGAGATGGGGCAATGGGAATATTTACTAACAAGAATCTGCAATGATCTGAAGGATGCTAATTTTGCCTACGAACGGCTTATCCATAACATGCCTGGATACGCTGTGGGTGATTTTGTAGTTCCCAATTTTGATGACCTGGAGGATCATCGTCGTGCTAGCAATTTTGCCGGAGGTGTGCTCCTTGCATTTGATACTTTTTATAAAGGATTTATGTTTAAACGTCGATTGGTTGATGTAATCACAAATGTCCAGCATGTTGCAGTGTAATATAGCCTACTCAGCTGTTGGAGCGTGTTTCATTTTTCCTGAGATCGTTTGATAGAGAGAGAGGGAGCTGGCGATCATCGCCGCGGGTTCGTGGAACTGGGAGGGAAGGAGAAGGGTGTTACCCTCTTTCGCCAATTGTCTGAAGGCGTCGATCTGTTTTTCTGCGATGAGGAGCGCTGCAGCTCGATCACCACCAACATGATTTAGTGCTTCAGCGACGGTCACGATGCCGCGGGCTGAGGCCTCTGCAAGAAGATGGATCGATTCTGCTTGTCCTTTTGCTCGGTTGAGCTGCTCGACGAGCGCTCCCTCAGCGAGGTTGATGAGCGCCTGGCGCTGTCCCTCGGATTCGAGAATGCGAGCGCGTTTCTGCCGTTCAGCAGTCATCTGTACCTCCATCGCCTTGCGGATGTCTTCGGGCATCTTAATGTCCTTAATCTCGTAGCGGAGACACTCGATGCCCCAATCCTTTGATGCGGCGTTGATGGTGTCGACGATGCGGCGATTGAGTGCTTCTCGCTCTTCAAAGGCCTGATCGAGAGGGATCTTCCCGATCTCGGAGCGCATAGTGGTCTGTACAAGTTGTGTTAGAGAGAGAATCGGATTTTTGATGCCGTAGGAGGCGGCGATGGGATCGACCACTTTAATGTAGACGATACCATCAAAGGTGACGCTTACGTTATCTTGCGTGATCGCCATCTGTTCTGGCACATCGAGCGCTTCTTCTTTGAGCGAATGGCGATAGGCGACAATGTCAGTGAGGGGAAAGATCCAGCTGAGCCCGGGGGACAAGAGGCGGTGGAATTTCCCGAGGCGCTGTACGATCCAGGCTTGCTGCTGCGGAACAATGCGCGTTCCCCAAGCGAGAATGCAAGCTACGCAGGAGAGGAGGATGATCAGAATTAAGAGGGTCATACGGTTCTGTTATACTCGACTTTTAAATAAACAAGAGAGATATATCAACTTATGGTGTCTAAAGAGCGGCAGCGGTTGCAAGAATCTCTTCGAGACCCTGTCCCTCCATGGCAAAAATGGGGCCCTTACGTCTCTGAACGCTCCTGGGGAACTGTGCGGGAGGACTATAGTCCTAACGGGGATGCCTGGAACTACTTTACCCATGATGAGGCGCGCTCTAAAGTCTACCGTTGGGGGGAGGATGGGATCGCGGGGTGGTGCGATCGTTACCAGATCCTCACATTTGGTTGGGCCTTTTGGAATCAACAAGATCCGATCCTTAAAGAGCGTCTCTTTGGTCTGAACTCCTCTCAGGGGAATCATGGTGAGGATGTGAAGGAGTATGCCTACTACCTCGATGGCATTCCAAGCCACTCCTACATGAAGTATCTCTATAAGTATCCTCAGGGGGCATATCCCTATGAGCAGCTGATCGAAATGAACAGGCAGAG
>CAZEZK010000078.1:0-7194 GCA_964516935.1 uncultured bacterium | reverse complement strand
CGCGAGAATTTTCAATTCAATCTGCTAGGGTGCGATTGAGGTGGAACGGGTATATTTTAAAAGTTGCTCTAACTTTATAATATCTTTTACGAAGTTGCGGATCCCCTCACTCAACTTTTCTGTAGCCATCGCATCCTCATTAAGCAGGTAGCGAAAGCTCTTCTCATCCATGTGGAGCTTTTCGATTTCCATCTGCTTTGAGTCGTGCGGGTCAAGTTTACGGGGAACAGGATCCGAGCTATCTTTGAGCTCCTCTAAGAGAGTAGGTGCAATCGTCAAAAGATCGCAGCCAGCCAAATCCAAAATTTCCTGCTTATTTCGGAAAGAGGCTCCCATCACCTGAGTTCGATAGCCAAACTTCTTGTAGTAATGGTAGATTTTGGTCACGGAGAAAACCCCAGGGTCCTGTGCAGGGGTAGTCCCCTCAGCTTTTTTGTACCAGTCGAGGATCCTCCCCACAAAAGGAGAGATAAGGGTCGCCCCAGCTTCGGCACAACAGACCGCCTGCGGCAAACTAAAGAGAAGCGTCATATTGCAGTGGATCCCCTCTCTCTCGAGGACCCGCGCAGCTTGAGCCCCTTCCCATGTAGAGGCCAACTTAATCAGTACACGCTTGCGGTCGATCCCAGCATCTTCGTAAAGGGCAATCAGAGCTCGCGCTTTCTTGACGCTACCGTCGACATCAAAGGAGAGGCGCGCATCCACCTCGGTAGAGACGCGACCCGGGACTAGCTTCAAAATCTCCAGCCCAAAATTGACAAAGACCAGGTCGAGAGTCTGGGAGAGAGAGCCCTTACCCCGGCGAATCGCATCCTGAACCAGATGCTTATATTGCTCTTTTTGGCTGGCTGCGTAGATTAGGGAGGGGTTAGTTGTCGCATCGCAAGGGCCATATTGGCGGATCGATTCAAAATCTCCGCTATCCGCCACTACCGTAGTCAATTTTTTTAATTGTTCTAACTGGTTCATTTTATCTCCGAATGTGAAAGAGGAGCTCCCCTCTCTTTTCCCATAGCGGAAGGAAGCCTTTCGCGTCTATGAAAGTCTTTAGACCGCCCACTTCCAGCTCTACTGACTCGCCTGCTGTCAGGGAGACCAGGAGGCGCACAACCATTTCCGGCGAGAGACGAATACGCATCCCCCCCTCCATCGGCCGCACCCTCTCCTCAAGAGGCTCTCCTCCCCCATCATAGAGAGCAAGCCCCATTTCCTGAAACGGTGCAGATGTCGAAGAGAGAAGCACCTCTACCCCCTCTTCCATACGGAAGAGCTCCAAACGAGCGCCGAGCTGGGTAATAGGATAAGAGAGGCGGAGGGAGGAAAAATGAGAATCTGCGGCCGCAATGCCCTGAGCCTGCCAGGGAATTGCAGACGCACACGAAGAGAAAATACTAATCGTTAGCAGTATGGCCCGCATTGATCGCCACAAGGGTCACTCCAACTGCTGCGACAATAAGTGCGCCACTAATAAAAATCAGCGATCTCCATTTCCCCTCTTTTGCTACCGATTCATTCACTACGGCGGCACTACCCGTTACTGTTGCGGTTGTCTCTGGAGCTGGGGTAACTGTAGTCGGGCTAGCAGCTTCGATAACCATAGGTACTACTGCAGACCGATCTGGCCCAGGATTTTCCGTTTGCGCATAGAGCGGCATCGTAGCCAGCATGATCGATAGACAGATTCGTCTCATGGATAAATTCTCCTATATCCTTCTTTCAGTAATAAAAATTGCCAATGGTCCCCTTGGGAGCCATAAGCACTCGAAATCAATTTTTGCAGAGAGCTCCAACGCTCCTCCTGCAGAGCGGCGCGATCTCCCTCAATAGGGAACTCCCCGAGAGAGCCAAAGAGCGCCTCTAGCTGCTCTCGCTTAGATGCGTCTGCAATAGGCGCAAAGAGTGTCTCCGCAGTTGCGAACGACCGGAACGTCTCTAAAAATATAGTCCGCAGCGAAGAGAACTCCTCCTTAAGAGCGATCCCCGTCAAAACATGGGCCTGCCCCGCCCCCATACAAATCACCTGCAACATTCGCAGCTGTCCCAACTCTGTGGCCAACTCCAATTCGATCAGACGTCCCTCTCCAGCTTTTGTGCGAAAGGAGCCCAAATCTGTCCATCGATCTTGCGGCTGCTGCGCCTGCGCCAACTGTTGCTCCCGCACAGCCTGCACATACTCCTTTAAAGAGTAGTCCGTTGTCTCTGTTGTATAGCGAATGCAGGGGGCGAGAAGTCCCTTCTGCTCACCTACAAATGCAGCTTGAATATACGCATCTCTTTCGATAGGCATACGCAGCTCCCAACCAGTAGGAGGCATAAAGTAGTAGATGAGAGAAGCGAACAAAAAAACCATATGCAATGCAAGTTTAGTCGCTGATATAATTTTTAGCGATCTCTCTCTAGTCGAGGTCATCTTTAGAGCCTTTTTGTACGAACCTATTCTAATAAATTTCTAGCCACATAAAAATCACTTCCAACAAGCAAAAACAGTCCACACCTCTAAGAATCTCACCCATTGTCCGTTTCACAAGTTGTCATTCGCTTAGCATCCTTGCAAGGAGAAGCTCTTCTTCTTATCCAGCTTCTCAAGAAGCTGTAGCAAGGCGAGAACTCAGATCAACAGAAATCGATATTGAAAATATTTTAACTATAAACCATTCTTGCTCCATGAATTTAGCGATGCTGAAAAAGCTGGCATCTCTTGGAGAATCAGCTGATATAGAGTTTAAAAAGTCGACTGCCGATCTAAATGGCGCCTGTGAAAGTCTTTGCGGGATGCTCAATGCGGGACTTCAAGCGCAGATCGTGATTGGAATCTTTAACGAGAAGCTTGTAGGTCAAGAGGTGACCGACCGCACACAACAAGAGATCGCCCAATCTCTTAAATATTTCACTCCAGATCCTCAGATAAAATGTTCCTTCATTACTTTAGAAAAAACACGGAAGCTGATCCTCCTTGAAGCACGCTCGCGTCAAGAACAGATTCCCTACTTTTTCCGCGGAAAGGCCTATCTTCGGGTCGGCACAACAACAACACTCCTCAGTCGCGACCATCTCCAAAGCCTTTTTGTAGAGCAGCATCGTCAAGCACATCCCTACGATCAATCCGACACAAAAAAATACCAACTCGAAGATCTCGATTTAGAATGGATAAAACGAGCCGTTGAATTAGGTATTTCCGCAAATCGTCTTCCCATATCCGCTCGCGGAACAGCTGCTGAAATTTTAAAAAAACTCGAGCTCATGAATGGATCTCGACTAACACAAGCCGCTGTTATCTTATTCGGGAAATCCACCATCCATCTACCCGCTCAATGCACGCTTATGTTGGCCCGATTTAAGGGAGTAGAAAAAGGAGAATTCCTCGATCACAAAGAGTTTGTAGGCAATGCTTTTGAAGCCTTAAATGAAGGCATGCTGTTTCTCTCAAGACATCTTCCATTGAAAGGAAAAGTAGAGAGAAACAGCCTGCAGCGCACCGATGAGCCACTAATTCCCACAGAGGCACTCCGGGAAGCTCTCGTGAATGCCATTTGTCACCGCGACTATGAACGCCCTGGATCGTCCATCCATCTAGCCATCTACGATGATCGCGTAGAGATCATTAGCTCTGGAGGTCTGATGCCTGGCATTCGAATCAGCGACCTGAAAAAACCTCATAAATCCTTTCCACGCAATCCACTGATCGCAAAAATTTTCTATTGCGTCGGCTATGTGGAGCGATGGGGGCAGGGAACCGTAAAAATGGCGCAGCTGTGCAGAAATTGCGGATTATCTGAACCAGAATTTACTGAACACCCCCTCTGGTTTGGAATCTCTTTTAAAGCGCCTGTCAACCAGCAAAAATCTCAAAAATTGCTCCTCGACTCTAGACGAGAGCAAATTTTAGAATTAATTAAGTCACATAACAAATTAACCATAAACGAATTAATTGCACTACTCCCCATGCTATCCCGACGCACTCTGCAACGAGAATTACAAATACTTAAAGAAGCAAAACGGGTAGACGTCTCTGGACAAGGGACCCGATCCACTTTATGGGTAGCAACATAACCCGCGCCAACCCGCGCCAACCCGCGCCAACCCGCGCCAACCCGCGCCAATTCTTGTGAGCAATACCGTGAGATGGTAACATTCTTCGAATGTTCCCAAGCGCAGAAGTAGCACAGGCAGTCCCCGCCCACCCACAGAGGTTTCAAACATTTTTTCACCTACAGGAGGATGCGATCGCCCTTCAAGTAGAGAGCGAGACTTGCACCTCCATGTGTCCATTAAAAATTTTTGGATTGGAGATCATACCGCCTTGCAATGAGCGCCCTGGACGCCTCCGCTTAGAACTTGGCCGCGATCCGGAAGGGGTCTGCCTCATGGCCTTTGGCCCCTGCAAGGGCAACTTCTCCCTGAGCCGAGACTTCTTCGTAGCCGGGACCTATGACATCTGGATCAATGGATCCCCCGCCGGAAACATAGATTTATGAACGAGCTGCTCTTCTGTATTCAAATACTCGCTGTCAGCATCAGCGCTTTCGTCGCTCGCCGCATGGGAGAGATGGCCCTCGTCTCACTCGTTTCCTTACTAGCGGTTCTGGCCAACCTCTTCGTCACCCAGCAGATCCTCCTCTTTGGTTGGAATGCAACTAGCAGTGAGCCGCTCGCCGTCGGGGTTGCCCTGTCGCTCAATCTGCTCCAGGAGTCCTTTGGCAAGTCGGCTGCCCGTCGCGCAATCCTCATTTCGACCTTTTGCGTTGGCTGCTGCTTCGCCTTTTCGCTCCTCCACTGTTTATATACTCCGAGCCCCTTTGACCAGATGCACGACGCCTTTCTGCGCGTTTTGACTCCCAGCTTCCGCATTAGCGTTGCCTCGGCAGCGACCTACGCCCTAGTCCAGCTCGTCGATGTGGCCATCTTCGCTCGCCTCCGTGCCCGTTGGCAGGGCGGTAGATTCACGCTGCGCCTCATTATCTGCTTAGCCTTTAGTCAGTTCCTCGACACTGTCCTCTTCGGCTTCTTGGGCCTCTATGGCATCGTCGAGTCGCTCACACAGGTGCTCAGCGTTAGTCTCTGCATCAAGGCCATTACCATCCCCTTCATGACTATTCTATTTAGCAGACAGAAGCAGACAGATGACATTCCAGTTTGAGATCCTACATCAGTGCAAAGACTCCGCCGCTCGTGTAGGTCGTATCCACACGCCCCATGGGATCATCGACACTCCAGGCTTCGTTGCTGTTGGAACCAATGGCACCCTCAAGTCACTCGACACTCTTGATGTTGAGGCGATCGGTCTACAGCTCATGTTCTGCAACACCTACCATCTCCTCCTCCAGCCGGGACCAAAAGTTATCGAACAAGCCGGCGGTCTCCACAACTTCATGAACCGATCGATGCCGATCATCACCGACTCCGGCGGGTTCCAAGTGTTCTCCCTCTCTCATGACGGGTCGATGGCCGATGAACTCAAAGGACGCAGCGGTAAAAAGCAGGAGGGCCACGTCCTCAAGATCACTGAAGATGGCGTCCTCTTCCGCTCCTATCGCAATGGCGACCAGATCATGCTCACACCGGAACTCTCGATCACTGCCCAAAAATCCTTTGGTGCCGACATCATCCTCCCCCTCGACGAGCTGCTTCCTCATCAAACCGACCCTGCCAAGCTCCGCCGCTCTCTAGAGCGCACCCACCGCTGGGAAGAGCGCTCCCTCCACCAACACCTCAAAGATCCGCGCCAACAGGCCATCTATGCCATCATCCATGGCGGTATCGACCTCACTATGCGCGAAGAGAGCTGCAAAACGCTCTCGCGACTCCCCTTCAATGGCTATGCAATCGGCGGCAGCCTCGGCCGCAATAAAGATGAGATGGCTCAGATGCTCTCTGCAACCCTGCACCACCTGCCGCCCGAACAGCCGCGCCACTTATTAGGTATCGGAGATCTCGAATCGCTGGAGCGCTGCATCCCACTCGGTATCGACACCTTTGATAGTTCCTATCCGACACGCGCTGCGCGTCATGGGCTACTCTTAACGCAACGAGGTCCTCTAAAGATCACTCGCACAGAATATGCAGATGCCTTTCGGCCGATTGAAGCAAGCTGCGATTGCACCACCTGCAAACACTTCACGCTTGGATATCTAAACCACCTCTTCAAGGCCAATGAACTAACAGCTTTTACCCTCGCCACTATCCATAACCTTCACTTTATGGTGACGCTGATGTCGCGCTATCGAGAAACGCTTTTAAGAGCGTAATACCATCCCCAGTTTAGCACTTCCCACTTCCGACTTCTTCCTATATACTCCCCGTACATGGAACTTTTAATTGCCAGTCGAAATGTGCATAAGATTCGCGAGATGCGACTAATTCTCAAACAGCTTTGCAGTTGCGATCTCATCAGCCTTGCCGATTTTCCCGACTACGTCCCTCCAGAAGAGCATGGAAAGACCTTTCAGGAGAATGCCACTATTAAAGCAGTGCATGCAGCTCAGACACTGCAGAGACTCACCATCGCAGATGACTCCGGACTAGTGGTGCCGGCACTGCGCGGAGAGCCGGGCATCTACTCAGCGCGCTATGCAGGAACAGGTGCAACTGATATGGAGAATCGAACAAAACTTCTCACATCGATGAAGGACATCCCAGAGGAGCAGCGCAATGCCTATTTCGAATGCTGGATCGCAATTGCCTCTCCCGACCAGCTGCTCTATTCTGCAAAAGGGCTCTGCGAAGGGAAGATTTTAGTCCACGCGCGAGGTAATGGAGGCTTCGGTTACGACCCGCTTTTCGTCAAACATGACTACAATAAGACCTTTTCAGAGCTCGATGAAGCGACAAAAAATAGGGTCTCACACCGTCGAAAAGCTCTAGAGAAATGCACGTTAGTACTCGAAAAAATTTGTCAAAAAGAATAGGTTGGAATCTGCCGGACTTGCCGATGATGTGAGCCCGTGCAACAAGATACAAAACAAGGAATAAATCATGGCGCCAAAAGCACCTGTAAAACCAGCACCAGCACCACAAGCTACAAAACAACAACCAGGCAAAGCTCCACAACCACAGCCTGCAAAAAAGAAGTAGTTTTGTAATTTCTACCGCCGGGCGGAGGGAACTCCGCTCGGAACTCTTTTCAGTATCCGATCTTTGTGTATACTCCTTCCAGCTCAAAGGCACCCAAGAGGATTGAATTGAAAGCTCTCGCGG
>CAZEZK010000077.1:0-7252 GCA_964516935.1 uncultured bacterium | reverse complement strand
GATCGCTCTTCAGCGAGTTCCTTGCATCAACTTATTTTTTGTCCTGTACAGAGGTTGGGAACAGCTAAAAAGCATCAAACAAATGGTTATCCATACGAAATCAGGATGGCACGTCATCGGCCCTCAAAAAAACGAAGAGATGGAATACCACTATTTATAATACGATCAGCTGATATGGCAACCATTCTTGGAATCGACCCTGGGACGCGCATCACAGGTTACGGCGTAATTTCCACCTCTCCGACGATCGAGGTGATCGACTTTGGAGCGATCCGCCCCCCTGCTAATTTACCTCTACCTGACCGCTACTGCATCCTCTTTGAGGCGATCGAGAAGCTACTGGACCGCTTCAAGCCAGATGCACTGGCGATTGAGTCGCAATTTGTGATGAAGAATGTACAGAGCACGCTGAAGCTCGGCATGGCAAAGGGGATGGCGATTTTGGCGGCTGCGCGACGAAAGATTGTCATTTGCGAATATTCTCCAAAACAGGCAAAACTGGCAGTTGTAGGCACAGGCTCTGCGAGTAAGGAACAGGTGCAGAAGATGGTGCGAGCACAGTTGCGCTTGGCTGTCGATCCACACCCAGAAGATGCCGCTGATGCACTAGCCCTGGCCATTTGCCACGCCCATAGGAGTAGAGATGTACGATCACATACAGGGAATCCTCAAATCCAAAGCACCGCTCCGCGCCGTCGTATCAACCGGCGGAATCGGCTACAAATTATTCATCCCGCTCAACTGCTACACCCACCTTCCGACGTGTGAGTCACCTGTCTCCTTCTTTCTCTCCTTCATCGTACGTGAAGATGTGCAGCAACTCTACGGGTTTTTGACAGAGGCAGATCGCGACCTCTTCGAGCAACTCCTCAATATTTCCGGCATCGGTCCAAAAAGCGCCATTGCCATCATCGGACATACAGACATCGCCGCATTCCAGCAGGCCATTGCAACCTCAAATATCCGCCTACTAAGCTCCATCCCCGGCATCGGCAAAAAGACGGCAGAGCGGCTTATTATCGAGATGCGCGACCGCCTCCCCAAACTCTCATCCACCAGCGGAGGCTCTCTCCTCATCGATGCCAGCCAGGCGCTGATGAACCTCGGCTACACGCCAATCGCCGCCCAACAGGCCATCCAGAAGACCATCAAGGCTCATCCCGAAGAGCATGACCTGAGCCGCCTCATCACTCTCTCTCTACAAAACGCAAAATAGACTCAACAGTCCGCTTAAGGCTTGAACTTCTTTTGCCTAACCTCTCTCTGATAGGCCTTAATCTTTTGAACCCAATAGTCCAGAGAGAGCTTCTCTAAATTGTAGCTCTTCTGACGCATCTCCTCATACTTTGCGTTGAGGAATTCCTCCGTAACCTCCTCCCAGTTCTCAATAATCAGAACAGGCAACCCCTCGTACAGAGGATCGAGCGAAGAGCTGCGCACAATGGGAATCGCCCCAACATGAATCGCCTCCCATGTGCGAAAACAGTCTTGTCCATTCCCCCTTGGACTGAGCACAAATTTAGAAGAGGCGAGATCTTCGAGATAGCCCTCAAAATCTCGATTTAGGCAGGTAAATGAGAAGAGCTGCTTCGCAAAAAGATCGAAGACAAACTGACGCTCTTTCGGGTAGTTCTTAATAAGAAAATTCACATAGAGAAGATGGCTCTTCTCATACTGGTCCTTTTTTGCAACCACACGATTTGCGATTTCGCTATTTAATGCCATCCTCTTTGGACCGAGTGGAATATGGTGCAGTTTGGAATGCGATTTCCCCTCCAGATTGAGCGCAAACCATGCAACCATCTTCCGATCCTTTAAGAGATAGCGATATTTACCCGGCATCGGAAAATCGCCATCATGAGTCAGGAGGATATAGGGCCAGCGAAGCTCTGGGAACACCTTCTCAGCAAAGTAGCTCATAAAATTAGTATCGACATAGATCACATCTCCCTTCCTAACATTATGAGGGTCGATCTTAACGCCTCTAGTAATCACATGATCGGCGATCCCAGCAAATGCGCCATCCCATAAAAAAGAGACCTCTCCATAGAGAAGAAGTGGTAGAAAAAGCAACCAAAGAAACATCACGAACAGCCTATCTTAAAAAGGATTTTTTTGTTAAGCCCATTTATTTCCATTTTAGTTATTATTCCCTCGTGGACTTTATTCACAATCCAGGACAATCCAAGAAAACCATTGCGGCCATCGCCACAGCCCCTGGCGAGGGGGCGATTGCGATTATTCGCCTCTCGGGCAGCGAGGCATTGACCATCGCAGAAAAATGTTTTACCAGCCCCATCCACACTATCCCAAGCCACACAGCCCGCTATGGGCAGATTGTAGATGGCCAAGGCCACCCCATTGATGCGGTCCTCCTACTCGTGATGCGAGCGCCTCGCTCCTACACGGGAGAGGAGACTGTCGAGATCCACTGCCACGGCGGCAGCTGGATCAGCCGCAAAGTCCTATCCCGACTCATCGAGGCTGGTGCTAGCCCAGCCCAGCCTGGCGAGTTCTCTCTCCGTGCTTTTCTAAACGGCAAGCTCGACCTCTCCCAGGCCGAAGCGGTCCAACAGCTCATCGCCGCCAACAGCGACTTTTCTCTCGCCGCTGCCAGCCGCCAGCTCGAGGGGCGCCTCTCCAACCTCATCCGCACCTTCCAGAAAGAACTCACCCACCTGACAGCCATTGTCGAGGCATGGGTTGACTTCCCCGAAGAGGATCTCGAGTTCACCCCCTTCGCCGACCTCCTTGTCCAGCTCGACCAGATTGCCACCCGCATGGAACAGCTGCGCGCAACTTTTTATGAAGGACGCATCGTCCGTGAGGGGCTCTCTCTCTGCCTCATCGGCGCCCCCAATGTAGGCAAGTCCTCCCTCCTCAATGCCCTTCTCGGCACTGAACGCGCTATCGTCAGCGCCATTGCCGGCACCACCCGCGACCTGCTCCAAGAGCCAGCCCGCCTGGCCGGACTCCCCTTTCAGCTCATCGATACTGCAGGCATCCGCACTACCGAAGAGGCCATCGAGCAAGAGGGCATCCGCCGCTCTCGCAAAGCCATGGCAGACGCCGACCTCATACTCCTGCTCCTCGATGCCAGCCGCCCACTCCATTCCGACGAACGCGAACTTCTCAGCAACGTCCCTCCAGAAAAAACGATCCTAGTTTGGAATAAGATCGATCTCGCTGCTCCTTCAGAAACCATCAACTGGCCTCAACAAGTGCGCCTCTCTGCGCAGACCCGCGAAGGGCTTGTAGACCTCCACGAAACCATCCAAGCACAGGTCTGGCATCGCGGCCCTCCTTCTCACGAAGAGCTCTACATCACCCAAGAGCGCCACTACCAGGCACTCACCGCAGCAATCGCCGCCTGCCGGCTCGCCATTGCCCATCTCAATGAAAATGCATCACCTGAATTCGTAGCCCTGGACCTCCGTGAAACGCTTTTCCAGCTCGGATCGATCCTCGGCACCAATGTAACAGAAGATATCCTCGACGCCATCTTCTCTCAATTCTGCGTAGGCAAGTAGGGTTTTATACACAAACAACCTCAAGATTTGGTTTTTGAGCGCGCCAAAGCCCCGAGGATTGACGATCGCAAACGACCCCATATTGCTAATATTGGGTCGTTTGCGATCGTCAATCTTCGGGAGCTTTCGCGCGGCTCAAAAACCAAATCTTGAGGTTGTTTGTGTATAGTGCTTGACCAAAGCCTGTAGTTTTTTTTAACCTATGACCGCATGCATAAGGTTCTATTACTAACACTTGTCCTGATTGCTCCTATATGGGGTGAAGAATCTGAGACTGTTGGAGATCATGTGATAAATGGCGTTGGTTACAGCCTTGCAGCAGTGATAGCCATGAGTGCAGCGGGCGCTTGTGCAGAAACTGGTAATTTACCCCTTGCGGCTGCCGAGATTACCGCGTCAGGCATTGCAGCTTCTGCAGCCTTAAAGGAATTTAAGATTGCTTATCAGGAATACAGTAAAGAGAACAATGTTGAATGTAACACTTCAAATAACACAGGATCTGAAGGGATGTCTTGTGATAAAGATTCGAGTTTACGATGATTGAGACAATCTTTCTAACACTGTTCTGGTACTCTTTTGTAGTTGCTATTGATGACTGGCTGCGCAAAAAGCGGGAAGTCCTCTTTGTGCTCTCATGTGGCGTAGCCCCCGCCGCTTTACACATAAGTGGCCTCTCTTGGCCAATAGCTACCTTTATCGCCATTCTGTTGGCCATTCCACCTCTAGTTACCGCTTTTCGTCGAGACCGCTCCTATGGTAAAAAACTGCTGCGCATTGCTTTACCGGCAATAATTCTCTATCTCATTTTCGGCGCAATCTCAGCCTATATATCACATTGAAATGATCGGAGAAATCCTCGACACGCTCTTTCCAAATCCAGAGATTCCCCTCGCTCATACCGATCCCTATACTCTACTCATCGCCGTGCTCCTCTCTGCGCAGTGTACCGACGCGCGCGTGAATCAGGTGACGCCAAAACTATTCGCTAAGGCCGATACCCCTCAAAAGATGGTCGAGCTGACGCCAAGAGAGATCGAAGAGATCATCCGCCCCTGCGGCCTTGCTCCAACAAAGTCGCGCGCCATCTACAGCCTCTCCGCACAACTCTTACGTCTACATAAAGGAAAGGTACCTAAGACATTCACCGCGCTTGAAGCGCTGCCCGGAGTAGGTCACAAAACCGCCTCCGTTGTACGCTCGCAGGCTTTCAAGCTCCCCTCTTTCCCTGTAGATACGCACATCCATCGCTGTGCAAAGCGCTGGAGACTCAGCAATGGCAAGAGCGTCGTACAGACAGAAAAGGATCTAAAGCGCTTTTTCCCAAGAAGCGAGTGGAACAGACGCCACCTGCAGATCATCTACTTTGCACGCAAATATTGTCCTGCCCGAGGCCACCACCCCGAACACTGCCCCATCTGCAAAACATTGTAATTTTTTGAACTACTTGAACCTGCTCTGTCTGATCCAGCGAGTCGCGATCCACTTCTCTCCTGAAATCACCGGAGCGCCGCCGTGGAGAGTTCGTGTATCGACCACTCCTTTTGCGTCGCAGTTGTAAAAGAGCAGAGCATTACCGCGAACAGGTTTCACTTTAATGTCCAGTCGCGGGAAAACAGTCTCACCTCCATCTTCTGTGGTGTGAAGATACATGATGAAGGTAGCAAGGCGTTGCCCACCTCGATCGAAGTGACGCCTCTCTGCCGAAGAGTTGGGATTAAAGTAGTCAAAATGAGGCAGATACTCCTCACCAGGAGAGTAACGGAGCACCTGGATATTCTCTCCATTCTCTTTGGGGAGCATTGTCACCTCTGCAATCCGCTTCTCAAGATCATCCAAAACAGAGCCCTTCTTCGTGTTGTAGAAATACATCCCCTCACTCGTTCGAGCGCGATCGACTTTGGAACCGGACGGGGTATCTCCAACGACAGTAGAACGAGTCAGCTGCGGCCTGGCTTCGCGTATCAACCAGTTGCACTCCTTCTCGCTGAGAAAATTGTGATAGAGAACAACAAGTGGAGAGCGGCTTAAAACCTCTACCCTTTCCTCAGCGAAAAGAGAGAGTGAAAGACAAAATATCATCAAGAATTTGCACATCGCGCATGAACGCTAGCAAAATTTTTAAATAAAAATCTAGCGCTCTGTTTCAAAAATTTTTGGGGTGAAAGCTATACACAACCAATCTGAAGATTTGAGTGCGTATGTAGCCGTTCCGCTATTGATTGCATCTTAGCAAAGGTCGTATTCGTAAGAGTTCGATCTTTCCACAGTTTTTTCATGGTTTCCCAAATCGTTACAGTCCTAATTAAACCGCAGTTAGGATCGAATAGATACATCTCATTTTCGCTCTTTTTAATTAAAACCATGGCATGCCCCTCCGCCTCGGTTTGCACATGCGAAGCAATTAGATAAACACCATCTTCAAGATCCGAACAATCTTCGCCAACAATTTTCTGAATGTACTGTACAATGATAAAACCCAAAACCGCTGGCACTCGTATTCTTGAAATAGAAAGACCACTTGCGGGAAACGCCCAACTGTATTTGCAAATAACTTGAATAATCACTGGATTTTCAATAATGTTCTCAAATTGATTAGCAATGTTCAAATCGCCATTCGATTTAAAATACTCAGAAATAAAGTAATAAGAATTTCCTAAACAAAACCCACCTCTCCATCCAACTTCTTCCGTAAAATAGAATTGATCCCATATTTGATCCATAGCAGGATACTTGACTTTCAGATCTTGAAATGTGATTTTTTCTTTATCAAATAACTCCTCCCCACCATTGATAGAAACAGTTAAAAGATCCTCACCAAAAATGGAATAGTGCACAAGCCAATTTAGATTTGTAAAATAAAATACCGGGATATCATTAACAGCTGTCTCTAGAGAGACATTTTTGTTTATTTTTTTTGCAATATTATCAATAGCTTCGACAAGTTTAGCAAAGCGCCATCCACTGCTAAATTTAACTTCCAATTTCGGTTCAATTATTTCATTAATTACGTTATAATATTCCCTCTGCTTTGCTGGCGGGATTTTCGCAAGAGCGCTTTTCAGCAGCTCTCCATCGGCTTTATGGCTGTCATATGCTGCTCGACGCGTTTCCGGGGATATTTGAGCTAGAGCGTCTTGCAACTTATCACTATCACCTATGAGCCGCTCCCGCATCAGCGCCAGAAACTCCCGAACAGGTTCGTAAGTCCGCGTAGACGTCGGCAGCGTCTTTACCTTAGGTACAGGGTTCGGGATCACTTGTGGCGGTGTTGCACAGTTGGGGGTCACCTGTGGCTGTGTCGCAGAATTAGCAACTGGATTCTGGGAAGGCGGTAACGGTATAATCGGCGGAAGCGGGAAAAACAGACGTACTACTACCATTTCAATAGCTGCAACCGCAATCCCAAGAATAGGCATCGATTCCAGATGTCCAAGAACGTGATGTCCAAAGCGGTGAGACGGATCTCGATAGGCAAGCTCGAAATGACGCTTCGCAAAAATGGCACCGCCTAGAGTGAGAATAATCAAAGCCCTCTCTGGAATTGTTCGACAGTCATCCTTCGAGTCAGAAAAACTGTAGTTACTTTGACGTAATATAAGAGATACGCCCATACATCAAAAAGTATAGCAGCTAGACAAATAAAGTTAAATAAATTAATTTATTTAGTTAGGAAACGCACAGGTAAAGTCTGACCCCCTAGAGTTGATCCAGATTCCTTGTAT
>CAZEZK010000076.1:3525-7379 GCA_964516935.1 uncultured bacterium | reverse complement strand
CAATCAAATTAGGTTGAAAGTAGCTCTGGGTGCCATTGAGGTGGAAGTACTATATCCCGCAGGAACCTATGCAAAGCAGATTTTTCATCGTCTGCTGATCGACCTCTCTTGGAACTCCAGCCGTTTAGAGGGAAACACATATTCCCTTCTAGAAACGGAGCGCCTATTCGAATCAGGAAAAGCCCCAGAAGACAAATCCCTCCAAGAGACCCAAATGATCCTAAACCATAAGGCCGCTATTGAGTTTCTGATCCAATCCGCAAGAAATACAGGAGTCAATCGCTATACAATCCTAAACCTCCACACCCTTCTGGCCGATAATCTACTCTCAGATCCCGCCGCCTGCGGCCGACTTCGTTCCATTCCCGTTGCAATCTGGCACTCGGTCTATCAACCGCTAGCAATTCCCCAAGTAATTGAAGAGTGCTTTCATCTACTGCTAGACAAGGCCAATAAAATCGAAGATCCTCTCGAGCAATCTTTTTTTCTGATGGTGCACCTCCCCTACCTTCAACCCTTCGACGATATCAATAAACGCACCTCTCGTCTGGCGGCGAACATCCCGCTTATCCAAAAAAATCTCTGCCCACTCTCTTTTATCGACATGCCAGAGGAGACCTACATCAACGGTCTGCTCGGTGTATATGAAATCAATCGGATAGAACTCCTGCGAGATCTCTTTGAATGGGCCTATGAGCGCTCTTGCAACCTCTATTCCGCAACAAGAAAAATGGTTGGAGAACCCGACCCTTTCCGCCTTCAATATCGCACTGCCATGCAACAGGTTGTAAAGGAAGTGGTTCACCAAAGCCTAGACAAGGTTCAGGCCATTGAGCTTCTTCGACAACGAGCTCTAAACACTATTCCCGAACCGGACCAGACTCGATTCATTGAGATGATTGAAAGAGAACTACAAACCCTACATGAAGGCAATATCGCCCGTTATCAACTACGGCTTCCAGAGTATGAACAATGGAAAAAGGCGTGGCACTAATAACTCATAGGAAATTTATGCTCCGGCAAACTGAGTTATGCCCTATAATCAGCGTACGCCAACGTCCACCTCACACCTAGACTAGAGTGGTCTTTACTATAGGGATACACCTGCACACCCACAGACTCCCGGGGAAGATCACCTGCATGGAGGATCTTAAAACCCTTAAGAGTCTCTGGTGAAAATTTCTCAATTGCAGCGTAGATAGCCAGTTTCCGATCATTAATCGCCGGCTCACTTGTAAATGGACTTAGCACTTTGTCTCCCATAAAATGCTTCCCATATCCTTTGAATATGAAGTCCTGATAATAAATCGCTACCAAAGGATTGTAACCGGCCTGTGCCATGAAATAAGTAGCGACAATATCCGCCTGATGTTCAGACTGCCTTCCCAAATACCAGGTAAGAAAATCAACAGCACGATCAGCAACCTTGTCTGATAGGATCGAAAGCAATATTTTCATTGCGACCATGAATAAAAGAGAGAGAGCCTGTTGACGAAGCGCAGAACGAACCGCCTCTCGTAGTACCGGATAGATTTTTAACGCCTCTTTTAACTTATTAGAATCATCTAATAGCGGCTGAAAACTACCTCGAATATGCGCTCCGCCCGGCAATTCGATATTTATC
Source organism: uncultured bacterium (assembly GCA_964516935.1). Taxonomy (GTDB): domain Bacteria; phylum Chlamydiota; class Chlamydiia; order Chlamydiales; family SM23-39; genus CAZEZK01. The sequence continues at coordinate 5,755 of CAZEZK010000076.1, read as the reverse complement.
TTTTTAATCTCGCCCTGATTTACAGTGTTCTCTATCTTTTCAAATAGCTCCTCATGTACGAAAATATGGTTACCAAAGGTAGAAGAAGCTTTCATATCATCATCTTCTATCATCACCACTTGGTAATGCTTTTCTAATTTCGCCTGCAATGCTCGCTCTTCAAGATCTTCGGGATCATTGTCGCCATATCCCTTAACATGCGCCCAAATGTTTTTACATAGATCGGTCATGGGACCTTCCACAGATTGAGGTGGCTCCAAAAGAACTCCCGTCTGTTCTTGGATTACTCCACAGATCTGGTCTAATTCCTCTGTCATATTGCCATCCTGATCCCTCCAGCACCGCGGAGTTAAGACATAAGCGAGAAATTTCTCTAATCCATAGGGAAAAACAAGTTGACGCTTTCCTAGAAGGAGATTCATCGGACAAACGTGGTCTATTAACCGATCCATTCCCCCGCCAGATATCCAATTTAGCGGAACATAGATGAGATATTTCACAAGTGCACCAATAACAAGAAGTGCGCATTCCACAATCTTCTTTACCACAAAAAGTATACCACTAACGGCATAGTAAATTGCGTTATAAGGATAGAGCACAACTTGCTTGTACCATGAACGAGTCTCTAAATATTCAAAATCGTAGCAAGGGAAAATGCTAGTATCTACGGCCTTAAGCCCCTCTAATGCATTCTGAATCAGACTCAAATTACACCCTTATTTTTAATATAAAGATACGATTATCCGCTCTTAACCATTTAAAGGCAAGTAATTATAAAAAAATTAGTGTTGATCTGGGAGACCCAATGTATCGCGCAGTGCCTGTGTGGTGGCATGACGGCCGATCAGGGCAAGCGATTCAGTGAGAGGGATTTTTTTAGGGCAGACCTTGGCGCAGTTTTGGGCATTGCCGCAGCCGGCGATCCCATCTTCGCCTAGGACAGCGCGGAGACGATCGGCACTGCTAATAGCGCCATTAGGATGAGCATTGAAGAGGCGCACTTGGGACATAGCGGCAGGGCCCATATATTCGGAGCTAGCGTTGACTTGAGGGCAGCTCTCAGAACAGCAGCCGCAGGTCATGCAGGTAGAGAGGACGTAAAGCGCTTCCTGCACTTCGGGTTCGATCTTGGGCGCTGGATCATTCAGATCCAAAACCCCATCCACGGCTATCCAGGCCTTTACTTTTTTAAGAGCTTCGAACATCTGGGTGCGGTCGACGCAGAGGTCGCGAATTAAAGGAAATTTTGTAAAAGGAGCAAGAGTGAGCTGACCATCCTGCAAACAATTCGCGACAATTGCCGTACAGGCTTGGCGAGGTTTGCCATTGATCAGTATGGAGCAGGAGCCGCAGACCTCTTCGAGGCAGCCATCTTCCCAAGCGACTGGCATCGTCGGCGCTCCAGCTTTATTAATTGGATTGGTGCGGATCTGCATCAGGCCGGAGATCACATTCATGCCGGGTTCCAACACAATCGAAAACTCTTCCCAGTATTGATTTCCAGTTACCCCTCGAAAAATGCGAAATGTGCAAGTCATAATGGCAGCTGTATATTGGTTGGAATGTTTTTCAAAGTCGGCTTCACCTTCTTCGCGTGAGTATAATCCCTCTTTATGGGATCAAGATGTCGCATGTCAACCGGTTCATAACTAATGCGCGGCTCATCGGGCTCATACTCGGCAATGGTTGTCTTAAGCCAATTCTCATCATCGCGTTCAGGATAATTGGGTTTATAGTGAGAACCTCGGAACTCATTGCGAAGAAGCGCCCCCTTCACGATGACTAGCGCCAGCTCAAGCATGGCGCGGAACTGATGGGCAAAGACGTAGCCCTGGTTGAGCGTACGACCTCGATCAGCAAGGGAGATATTCTGGTATCGCTTGCGCAGCTCCTTAATTTTAGCCATCGCGCGCACGAGATCCTCATCATCGCGCTTCACGCTAGCATAGCGCACCATCCAATCAGAGAGCTCGTTGTGCAGGAGATAGACATTCTCACTCCCCTCATTCTCAAGTAACCACTTCTGTGTCCTCTCCTCTTCATGCAGAGCTGCTTTGCTTAATACATCAGAGAGTGGAGGCAACGGATTGTTTTCTAAATATCGCGACACTTCAACACCGGTCACTAGCCCACCGAAGACACAGGAGAGAAGAGAATTTGCGCCGAGGCGATTGGCACCATGGTATTGATAGTCAGACTCACCGACATTGAAGCAGCCGGGAATGTTAGT
>CAZEZK010000076.1:0-3515 GCA_964516935.1 uncultured bacterium | reverse complement strand
TCATCTGGCGATAGCGCGTCCAGCGGTCTGGATCGTCTGCAGCGGGCCAATCAACCCAAGCGCCGCCCATTGTATAGTGGACCCCAGGGAAGATCTTCATGGGGTGCTTGCGTGGGTTGTCGCCGGTGAACTTTTCGTAGATATCGAGGATCGATTCGAGCTTGCGCAGATTCTCCGCCGGCAGATGGGTCACATCGAGGAAGACGCACTTCTCTCCATTGATGCCGAGCCCCGCTTCGCAGACTCGCAGAACTTCGCGCGAAGCGATGTCGCGTGGAACGAGATTACCAAATGCCGGATACATCTCTTCGAGGAAGTACCAGGGCTCCCCCGTCTTGCCGCAAGCGCGGGTGGAGCCATCTGGAAAGAGAATCGTCTTTGCCGAATCGCCATAAACCCAAACGCGCCCCCCCTCTCCCCGCGCAGACTCGGAAATGAGGCGCATCTTATCGGCGCCTGGAATCGCGGTCGGGTGGATCTGGATAAACTCGCCATTAGCATACTTCATCCCCTGCATGAAGAGACGGCCATTGGCAGCGCCGGTACAAAAGGTGGAGTTGGTCGACATCTTGTAGATGAGCCCTAATCCGCCTGTAGCGATGACCACCGCATCAGCCAACAGAACTTGAAGATTCAGCGTAAAGAGATCGTGCATCACGATGCCGCGCGCACGCCCCTCTTCGTCGAGAACTAGGCGCAGAAACTCATAGTGCTCAAACTTCTCAACCTGTCCTTTCGCCTCGTAATGGCGCACCTGTTCATCAAGAGCATAGAGCAGCTGCTGTCCCGTAGAGGCGCCGCAAAAGGCGGTACGATGGTAAAGCGTGCCGCCAAAGCGGCGGAAATCGACATGACCCTCTTCGGTGCGGTTGAATGGACAACCGATTCGATCGAACATGCGCAGAATCGCAGGCCCTGCCATGCACATTTCCAAGATCGGAGGCTGGTTAGCTAGAAAGTCACCCCCCTTGATCGTGTCATAGGCGTGAATGATGGGAGAGTCATCCTCTCCTTTGAGATTGATCGCGATGTTGATGCCTCCCTGGGCGCAAACCGAGTGGGAGCGACGCACCTTGGTCACCGAAATGAGCTTGATGTTGCACCCCTGCTCCGCCAGCTTCATCGCTGTTGAAAGCCCCGCCAATCCTCCACCTACAACAATGACCGTCTTCATCGTAAATTCACCCAGTAGCACCAGGTGGCAGCCACTCCCCAAAAGGCCAACAGCGCTACGCCGCACCAGGCGAATGGAATCGCTGCGCGCTGCGAGCGTAGCGAGAGCAGTAGCCCCCAGGTGATCAGAAAGGTCCAGAGTCCATTGAATGCATGAAACGCTGCCGATAGAACAAAGATTGTGTAGAGCACCATCATCCAGGAGCTCTTAAAGATATCGCGCACCATGAGCAACATGCCCGTGCCCGGATCGGAGGAGATTGCAATCCAGCAGTTCTCCCCATCGGGTACTAACTGTACATGCAGCCGCTCTGCGAGATCTGGTAATCCAGGATCCCCGCTCACCTCTGTTGAAAAAAGATCATGTCCAATCTCTTTAGGCTGCTCCCAGAAGCGCATCTGCGCCACATGGCCGAGAATGCCAAACAGCAAAATCCAGGAGGTCACTCGCTGCCAAGTAAATGCGTGGTTGCGTCCATAAGGCAGTGCAGGAGTGTTGCCTTCTGAAGGCAGATCATTGGTGCGTGCACTTAATGCGCGTCGTACGCCCCAGATGCCATGCACAAGAATCGGCACACCGATGAGCAGAATCTCAATCGCGCGGAGATAGGGAAGGGATTCTAAAGAGTTGACCATGCGGACAAAGCCCCTGCCATCGTCTCCAATCGCAAAGGTCGTCAGCGAGTTTGTCAGCAGGTGTTCGAAGAGATAGATCACCAACCACAACCCCATCAGGGAGTGAATGCGCCGCCAAAAAAAGGTCATTAATCAAAGTTATGACAAATAGGAGAGATCTAGGCAATTCTGAATTGCGAATCGGCTCTCAAAGCTCTTTTCTAGAGCGCTACTAAGATAGGTTCATGTGTGTAGGCTGTGCGCTATTCTTTAGTAGGAGCAGAGCAGTTAGGTTGCCTTAGAGGCTAAAGAGAGGCCTATTTTTTATCTCATGAAAGTCCACCCCATGAGGGGCACCCTCTCTCAAGTATTTTTAGTTAAATCGCCCTGCTCACACTACCTGCTCAATAGTCTCTAACAAAAATTTTCCATAATCCTCGGCAATCTCTTCCAAACAATCACCTTCCTTAGAAATACCAGGAATCCAAACCACGATCGGACACTCTTCCACATCACTCCAACGCGAACAATCGAGAGCGTAATAAGATCCGTCGCTTGCTGCATAAATAATCACGAAACTTAATGGTAATTTCGATTTTTTGCGTTCATCCAGGGTAAGCCAAATAGCGTCTGGCACACCGGAGTGCCTGAAATCATTTTTAATAATGCCATAAAACTCTTGACCGGCAATGTCACCACAACCGTAAAAAGCCAAAAACCTTCTGTAGGTTAGGGGAAATTTAACCCCCAAAATAGATTCTGCTGAAGAGATCCACTCTTCAGGTTTGGGACCATCAAAATCCGCTTGATCTTGATGCTGTTCAATCAAAGAAAACGCCTTTTCTAAATCACTAACGCTCATCACTAACTCTAGATTTAGTTAAAATCATTGGTTCTATCCATCCAGTAACTTATCCGCCATTTATCAAATACAGGTCGATTAATACCAGACGGAATCGACGAAGGATTGATGTGTATAGTCGAATGATTTTGTCTGTGAAAAGTTGCCGTCATTTCTGCAATAGGACCATCTTGTGTTTGCAAGATATGGTGCAAATTTAAAGGCTTCCCATCAGGCCCGATCGGGGCTAAACCTTTTCTCATACGTTCCAAATTCGAGCGACCCCGAGCATCTACAAACTTAGGAATAATCAGATCATCTCGTTGATACACTTTATTACCTCTGAACTCAATAGTTTTAGTCCAGAACTTCCCATTTGTCTTCGTAAGATTTTTTACTGAAGAAAACGCTTTCTGCGGCATCTCAAGTTTTTCCGGCGCAGTAAACATCTTCGGCAGAGCAAAGAACTCTGCCATGCTTCTAGATTGCCACAAACGCATCGCTGACAAGCCACCCATCGTGCCCGCTATACTTACTCCATCATCAGCTATAGACGCTGCAGAGGGGGACATGCCTGCATACTGTAACATCTGCGAAGTCGCGGATGTTTGATCCCCTCCCAACACAACAGCTCGCATGCCGGTAATAAACTGATCTGCTCCATGCCCGAACACTGCGAACCCAACTGGAGCAAAGATCCCAGATCCTCCTATGGTAAGCACACTTCCTGCCCCCATCTCTGCAAGCCCGTTAAACGCTCTAAAAGCCCCTTGTACGCGGGGATGCTCATAGCTCTGCATTAGACGCTCGCTCCAAGACTTCTCTTCCAGCAGCCCATACTCATCGAAGGTCGTCAGAGGATCATTCCCAACGAAGGCGTAGAGGT
>CAZEZK010000075.1:333-7412 GCA_964516935.1 uncultured bacterium | reverse complement strand
CGGGGGATATTGGAGTGGGTTATGCATCGATCATCTATGCAGAGAGCCGCTCACGCCAACCGCACCGTATCGCCTCACTACCGATTATCGGGGTATTTCTAGATAGCTTCGTAATCTGCAGTTTTAGCATTCTGCTCGTCTTGGCCACTCAGCAGTGGAACAATGGTATCGATGTATCCTGTATGGTCCAAGAGAGTCTCTCGCTCTACTTCCCTTATATGCATCTCTTCATGCCTACCTTTCTCTTCCTATTAGGCTATACGACAATCTTGGCCTATTTCGTCTCTGGCATCAAATGTGCCAAATTCCTCTCTCCAAAATGGGGGCCATGGATCTACTATCTCTACGCCTGCACTTTTTTGCCGCTTTTCGCCTTCGTCGAGGCGCGGCAGGCCTTCGTTATCATGTCTCTGGCCGGCGCCTTCCTACTCATGATCAACTTGATGGGGCTATTTCTGCTTCGAAAAGAGATCGTCTTTGAGACGACAAAGGAATAAAGTAAAAGTATCGGGCATCTCTTCCTTCTTGTCTAAAAACCCCCGTAAAACATCCGCAAAATAGGGTTGATTTTTAAGGAGCATGCTTAAAGACTCCTCATCTTTCGTTGAAAACCAGACGGCCAATTCAAGCTCCGACTTATACCTGTCGATATCATCAAGAAATCCAGACAACTCTTTAGAAGCAATTCCTCCATCATCGCTGAATTTTTTCAGCTGCTTATCGAACAGAGCTTTTTTCTCAAGCAGCACAGATAACTTCGTTGCGACGTTCTCTAACGTACCGCACCTAGTCGCCAAAAATAGTACAGATAATATCTTTGCCAATTTAACTAAATCTCTCTGCTGAGCTTCTAGACCTATATCAGGGCCGGTCTCAACCACAGGAGCAACAGGAATGGTCTGCTCCAACTCTTTTGGAAAAACAACCACCTCTTTCATCTTTTTTTCAGGGTGAATGAAAATGTAAAGGTTGCCGAGGATCGGGATCAGTAGAATGGCACATCGCAGCGCTTTTTTTTCGTTATGGAGATAAGAGAAATAGTGATGATCTACCGTAAAATCTTTCCCATTATAGTTCTCTACTAAGGAGCAGAGCGTCTTTAGAAAAAGATCCACTATATTTACTACCGTGCTCACAAAAGGCAGGTAATCGCTCACTCTGTCCATCTTTATAAGGGATAATCCTTCTGGATACATTGCCACATAGAGATTACCAAAGAATGGTATCAGCAGAATTGCACAATGCCATGTCTTTTTTTCTTTTTGAATATGAGAAAAATAGTGATGGTCAAGAGTGAGATCAGCTCCTCTGTAATGTTCTACCAGAGAGCTGGCCGCCTTTACAAAGAGCGCTGCTAAATTTGTAATGCTGCTCACGAAAGGTAAGTAGTCGCAAAATTTATCGATCTCTACAAAAGAGATATCTGCCATTTTCATAAGAATTCGGAACACAAGTTTACCAAGTTGCATCAATCCTTACAAAAGAAAGAGAGTTCTTGTAGGGTATGGTGTATAGAGATGTTGGAAAAAAAAATTGAAGAGTCCGATTTTGAGCCTCTATGTACGTTCCTCTCCTCACTCCCTTTTTTTACCAATATCAGCCGAGAGTCTCTAGAAAAGATTGTCCGCTCTCTCTCCATTATTTCCATAGGCGGGGGCGAGATGTTTATCCATCAGGGCGCCCACGATCCGACGCTCTACATCGTTCTCCACGGAAGGCTTCGCGTCTCTCAGGGCTCTACAGATCTAGCGGATCTCTCTCCTGGGGAGATCGTGGGGGAGATCGCTCTTCTGCTGAACCGCCCTCGCACGGCTGATGTACGGGCGATCCGCGACAGCGTTGTCCTCAGGCTAGATCGAGCCGCTTTTGAGCAGCTAGAGGTAAAGCACCCTCAAGAGGTGGTCGAGATGGCCAAGATTTCTCTAAAGCGTACTATCAGCAAACCTCGCCGCACACAGGTCGGTGAGAACTTCAGCACCATTGCCATCATCAACGCTGGCAGTTCGGATCATAGACCCTTTCTACAGCGCTTTGTCACTGAGCTTGACAAGGTCAAACCGACACGGCTCATCAATCGCGATCGCTGCGATGAGCTGTTTGGACATGGAGCAGCCCAGATGAGGCTGGAAGAGGCTGACAGTATCAAAATCTCCCGTTGGCTGCTCTCGCTAGAAGAGCGCCAGGGATATATCGTCTATGAATGCGATCAGGGATTGACCCCCTGGACTGAACGCTGCGTAAGACAGAGCGACAGGATCATTCTCGTTGCGGAATTTAACAGCTCGGAGAGATTAAATGTCATCGAACAGGAGCTCTTTACAAGCCACTATACAGGCTGTATCGACATCGTTTTTGTCCATCCCAACGAAGAACGTAAAATTTCAGGAACCTATGCTTGGCTAGAGAAGCGCCCCGTCCACAACTACCACCATCTCACCCTAGGTTCGTCACGTGATTTTGCAAAACTAAACCGTTTTTTAACGAGCCAGAGCATGGGGGTGGTGTTGAGCGGAGGTGGAGCTCGCGGCTTTGCCCATGCAGGAGTGATGAAGGCATTCGATGAGCTAAAGATCCCGGTCGACTTTATCGGAGGTTGCAGTGCAGGATCTGTGGTTGCCGCGGGATATGCTCGTATGGGCGCCCAAAAGGTAATCGACCTCTGCCACTCTACCCAGAAGGATTGGCAGAAGATGGACTACACCCTGCCCATCCTCTCACTACTAAAAGGAAAGCGGATCACTAAGCTCTACCAACAGTTTTATGAAAACGATCGAATTGAAGACTTAAGGACCCATTTCTTCTGCGTTTCCACCAATATAACCCAGTCTAAGCAACATATCCATACACAAGGACTCCTATGGCTCGCCGTGCGGGCTAGTACAGCGATCCCAGCAATCTACCCCCCTGTCTACGATCGGCATGGCAATATGCTGGTCGACGGATCTGTTATTGACAATCTGCCCGTCAATGTGATGCGCAGACTTCTGGGGGGCGGAAAGATCATGGCCATTAATTGCCGAATGGTAAAAAGTATAGATCCAATACGCCAGATCGATACCCCCTGGGTTTCCGGTTGGGGATTACTAGCTCGTAAGTACATCCCCTTTATTCAACAGCTTGCCTCCTACAATTCGATCTTCTACGTCCTACGAACAGCTCTGAATCTCAGCGTCAATGAGCAGGCGCAGCGCATGGCCAAAGAGGCAGACCACTTCATGGAGATCGACACCAATCAGTTCAAGGTGATGAAATTCGATAAGATCCCAGAGATCGTCGAAGCGGGTTACCGCAGCGCAATGGAGCAGCTGCCTAAAATTTTGAATCTGTAAAATGTCTTCTGCTGAGCAGACAAACTCCGATCGCAAAGAAACCTATGGCGCTCACCAGCGAGAGCATATGCTCTGTAGGATGAGAACAGGCAGTGCAGACCTGCGCTCCGCCAATATATTGGAATGCAGCGATCGCCATGCCGGCGGCGGCTAAGGGAAGAGCGTAAATCGCGATCGACTGGTCGCGGCGAAAGGCAGCGATACCCAAGATAATTACTAGAGGAAAGAGCGCACAACGCTGCCACCAGCAGAAGGGACAGGGGTCGATGTGTATAATTTCACTAAAGGTCAGGGAGAGCAGCGCCCCCGCAAGCGATATGAGCCACGCAAAATAGATATTCATCGAAGAGCCTCCTCTACTTCTGCCATCGTCGTCAATTTGCCATCCATATAGAAGGCAGGCAATACAAACTGGGGCCCCATGCGGCGATGTGCCCAGTCTAAGTTGCGCTGCAATAGATCTCGGTTGCAGCGAGTATCTATGCATTTCTTGAGAAGTTCCTCATTAATCCCTCCAAGCTCTCTTGCGATCTCCATAAGCTGTTTTTCCGCTACCTCTCGCTTTGTTGAGCGACGAAAGTTTTGAAAAATCTTCTCAACATAGGGGAAAAAGAGGTCTGGATTCTGCTGATAGACAGCTAAGGCTGCATTTTCTAAGAGGCCAGATCCTCGAACGACAGGAATCGGCACCATCGTATAGCGCGCCTTGCCTGTTTTGATATACTCCTCTTTGATCTGCGCAAAATATTTTTGATGAAACTGCCGGCAACTCGGACATAAAAAATCCTCTATAATCAGAAGATCCACAGGCGCATCGGGGCTCCCAATCGTCGCTCCAATCCCCAAGGTTGTCATAGAGGTTTCTGGAGGAAGTAGAGGATTCATCCGCCCCCACTGAACAATGGCAGCACCAGCTAGAATCGCGACAAGAGCCGTAAAGAGAACTAAGGTTCGCATCTCAACTACCTCTACCTATATAGTAGAATTCGGTCGTTTACAACAAACAAAAAGTCTCATACCCTAGAGGGGAGAATTGAACACGAATCTTATTCAAATATCTGATACTCAGTGAAGCCAACGATCTACCCATTTGAACAGCATCGCATCGCCGTCTCGGACATCGACCCGCAGGCATGCTATGTGATCGAAAAATTGCGCGCCGCCGGCTTTTCTGCCTACCTCGTAGGTGGAGGAGTGCGCGATCTGCTACTCAAACATCGCCCCAAAGATTTTGACATCTCAACATCAGCGCAACCAGAGGAGATCCGCGAGATCTTCCGCAACTCAATTCTGATCGGTAGACGCTTCCGTCTGGCTCATGTACGCTTTGGGAAAAAAATCATCGAGGTCGCAACCTTCCGCTCCGGAGATAACGCCTCCACAGACTTGATCGTCCGTGATAACGTCTGGGGCACTGAAGAAGAGGATGTGCTGCGGCGCGACTTTACCATCAACGGCCTGCTCTACGATCTCGAACACCAGACAATTATCGACTATGTGGATGGTTTTGCCGACATTGAAAAGCGAGTCCTGCGCACCATCGGCACGCCGGAGATCCGCTTTGTACAGGATCCGGTTCGCATGTTGCGCCTCGTCAAGTTCTGCGCCCGCTTCGATCTGCAGATCGATCCCAAGACCCATGAAGCCCTTCTCGCCTGCCGCGAAGAGATTACCAAGAGTTCCCAGGCGCGCATTTTAGAAGAGCTTCTCCGCATGCTTGAGTCAGGAGCTGCTCAACGCTTCTTCCATCTACTCCACGAGTATGACCTGTTACGGCCACTTCTTGCTCCACTCGCATCCCTCTTCCCGCACACCCCTCTCTTTCTAGAGCTCCTCGGAGAGATGGATGCTGAAGTGAAGAAGAGCCAAGAGACTCCAGATCGAGCACTACTCCTCTCCGCACTTCTCTTTCCATTCTGCCACCACTCACTCCGAGCGCTTCTACAGCAGCGCAATAATAGCATGCACTTGGGAGAAATCATCCAGGAGACCGCCGACCTCGTCGATGATGCCTTCACCCCTTTTTTCCAGCTGCCGCGCCGCATGCACCATGCTGTGACCTCTATCTTGGCCGCGCAGTACCGCATCCTCTCCCTAGATGAGCAGCCGCCGCGCCGCCCCCGTCCACCTAGAGATCCCTATTTTGCCTTAGCGCTCCATCTCTTTAAGCTGCGCGCAACAGTTCATCCGGAACTCTGGCCCCATTACCAGCTCTGGACAGAGGCCTCTTTTGCAACCACCCATCCCCAAGCACAACGCCCCAGAGGTCGACGAAGATCGCGATGAACCTTCCGTGTTCCGCTCTAACTGTCGCCCCAGATATCACTCTCTACCACGTAGGTCCTGCGCTTGACCATGGCCCTCTCCCAGCGCTCTTTTATTTCGCCCTCTCAGGACACGACAGCCTCTGCACAGACCCCTATAATCAGATCATCCAATTTCTATCCGGCAAATTCATGCGCTTCTTCTCTCTTACCCTTCCTGCACATGAAGCAGGATTACCCCCCACCGAAGCGCTCGGTACCTGGGCAGAGGAGATGGCTCAAGGTAAAGATCCTCTCTCCCCCTTTCTAGAACAGGTCTTACGCGCGATTCATTATGCAATCCAGCAGGAGCTGGTACTCCCAGATCGCATTTCTGTTGCAGGCCTATCCCGCGGCGGCCTCATCGCTGCCCATATCGCTGCTCGCAACCCCTCGATCCGCACACTCCTTCAGTTTGCTCCCGTTACGCGTCTCGGACATTCAAAAGAGTTCCACGCGATTGAACAGCACCCCATCGTCCAGTCATTTGATCTCGTTCCCCTTGTTGACAGACTATGCGACCGCCGCGTGCGCATCTATATTGGCAACCGCGATACACGCGTCTCTACACGAGGTGCTATGGATTTCGTTCTAGCCCTCTCTGAGGCTGCCCATAAACAGCACATTCGACACGCTCAAATCGACCTCATCGTCTCCCCCTCCATAGGTCATATGGGCCACGGGACCCCTCCAGAAATTTTCCGTCAAGGGGCCGAATGGATCTCCTCATTCTAACTGGTGAGACTAGCGGCGATCTCCTTGGCGCTCATGTCGCCGAAGAGCTGCTCGCCCTTCGTCCCGATCTGCAGATCGCTGCGGTCGCTGGACCTCGCCTGCGAGCTCTCGGTATCCCCTCCATTGCGGATATGGAGTCGCTCCAGGTAATGGGGTTTGTCGATGTCTTTCTCGCTCTCCCCCGACTCTTTCGCCAATTCCAAGCCATCCGCAATCAGATCCTTAAACTCCAACCCAAGATCGTCGTCTGCATCGACTATCCCGGCCTTCATCTTCGCCTCCAAAAATCGCTCCGCAAACATGGCTACCGTGGCAAACTCATCCAGCTCGTCTGTCCCAGCGTCTGGGCCCATGGCAAACAGCGGATCCCCCAAATGGCTGAACAACTCGACCTTCTACTAACTCTATTTCCCTTTGAGAAAAGCTGCTTTGAAGGAACACGCCTTTCCGTCGAATATATCGGTCACCCTCTAGCATCACGCATCCTTCGCAAAGAGAGTGAACAGGAGCATCTCCTAGCCCTCTTCCCCGGCAGTCGCACCGCCTCCATCTCACGCAATCTCCCTCTACAGGTCCAAACTGCGGAACGCCTTCTCGCCGCCGATCCCACCCTCTCCCTCGCTATCTCCGTCGCCTCCCCCACTCATGAGCCCCTCCTTCGCTCCATTGCCGGCCATCTCCCCATCCAGTTCGTCCCCACGATCGAGACCCA
>CAZEZK010000075.1:0-323 GCA_964516935.1 uncultured bacterium | reverse complement strand
AACTTGCTCTCCACCGCGTCCCCACCGTGGTACACTTTGCCATCACTCCTCTCGACCTCTTCATCGCGCGCAAGATCGTCCGCGTAAACCTCTCTCACTACTGCATTGTCAATATCCTCGCCGAACAGACCGTCTTCCCAGAGCTCTTCGGTCCCCAGCTCACAGAAGAGAGCCTCTTCACCTGGACCAGCAAACTTTGGTTTGACAAAAGCGCCCGCGCCGAATGCAAAGCCAGCTGCGATCAGGTGATTGAGCTCCTCGGATCTCAGTGTGCCAGCAAGGAGGCTGCTCGCCACATTTTGCAGTATATAGCAGTGCCACCT
>CAZEZK010000074.1:0-7543 GCA_964516935.1 uncultured bacterium | reverse complement strand
TGGGGGTAGTATTGAGTTTAATACAACCCCCATTAGCGGTAATTCAACCGCGAGAATTTTCAATTCAATCTGCTAGGGTGCGATTGAGGAGGAAGTACTATATACCGAACGTGACTTAAAAATTGGTTCCCTTGAGCTCCAGCAGGATGTAGTCGCCTTCTGGACTAGTCCCCTCTTCTAGCCCGACCCAACCCATCTTCTTGTAGAAGATTCGAGCGCCTAAATTTTGCGCCAGACACTTTAATCTGTATGGAGGAGGCAGCCAGGTGGCAAGGCTATGCACCAACTTTGTCCCCACCCCTTTTCGCTGATGATCTGGAGAGACAAAGAGATGGTGGATAAATGGAGGTCGATCTTGCGTCCAGACAGAGATAAAAGCAATAATACCTTCGCCTTCTGCTACAAAGACCTCTTCACCAACTGTCTGCTTCTGATAGTCTTCAAGCTGGAATTTGGTGGGATCTTCCCAGTAAAACGTGTGACAGCGCGTCTCTAAAAAGAGCTGCTCGAGCTGAGGAGTGTCACCACTCCTCGCCCTTCTTATTCTTAATGAGATTGGCTTAAAAAGCTCTGGAACTGCCATTCATCGGCCTCACTGCAGACCCGCTTCCCATAATGGAGGTAGGCGGGGCGATGGTCTTTACGGGGCGACCAATCTGTCTGCATCGAGATTACATCACCTAAGTAAGGTCTTGCAACTTCGATGATCTCTTTGTAGGGCAGATCATCCGGAGCCTTTACTCCGCAGTTAGGGTTTGCAATCATCCAGACCACTGCGCTGAGAACAGAAGAGGCCACTTGAACCACCGTCGCATTCTGGCCAGGAACCAGCTCACGGGCTGTATGGATATCCAGGCTGCTTCCGATCCACCAGGAGGTCAGATCGTGCCCCATAAGAAGAACTCCCAACTCATCGCGGCCATCAATGATCTCATTGCCAACGATACGATGCGACTGCTGCGCATTGCACTGACGCATTTTCAATTCATGCACAGAGTTGATCGCATAATCCGCAGGGCAATAGACGTAGTAAACGGTTGGTCGATAGACCACTTTACCATTCTCTTGTACAGTCAAGTGGTGCGACAAGGTATAGGCTTCGCCGTGGCGAATCACCATTCCCATAATCTCACCTTGTGGAACCCAGGAGCGAGCCCAAGTATCAATGCCCATCTGCTCTAGACAGATCTGATTTTTTGGACCTTCCGCATGCTCTTGCGCATTGTGAGGCAGTGTCTTTTCATGTGTGCCCCAGCCCAATTCCGCAGGAGCGAGCCCCTCTTCTATTAACCCTTCCACTGACCAAGTGTTCACAAACTCATTTGGCTGCTTCGGCTGACTAATCACCTGCGTGTCGCGTTCGCTGATATGGAGCACTTTTGTGCCGGTCTCCATAGCGAGTCTCGGGAAATCTTCATCGGCAAGCAGCTTCTCTAACGTCTTCGCACGAGGAGTATTCGGCGCACGACGAATCATCTCTTGCGCAATATCCACAAGCCCCTGCTTAGCAAAATGAGAGACCATCCCAGGATTGGCTCCGTGGTCCAGAATTGCCGTCGGTCCAAGATCTGCCCCCCAACTTGCTATCAGATTATTGATCTTCATCTGGCGCCAGTAAAGCGTATGCTCCGTGCAGAGCTTTCCATCGAGTTCTTCAATACCCCAGAGTTCTACTGCGGTATTGATATAGAGCACACCGCGATCGTGACACCAGGCGAGAATATCGCAAGTGTCAATATGCACAGAGAGATCGATAATCAGATCGCCCGTAGAGAGGTGCGTCTGTAATACTTGGCTCATATTCTGTTTGGTAATTCTGGTCTGCACAAACTGAAGCCCCTTTTGAATATAGGGAAGTAGCTTGTCTCTCTTGTCTACACAGTCCACCACAGTAATGTGTGAGATGGGCATATCGAGATGTTTCAACAAAAGGGGAAGCGTGCAGCTTGCAACACTGCCGTACCCAACCATCAATATTTTACCTTTAAACAAAATTGCCATCTTTATCCAGTGAAATTACAGCCATCAGAAATTAATTGATCAATATAATGAATTGTATAACGATTCGATAAAAACTTTTCATCTTCCAACATGTACTGATGAAAGGGCAGTGTCGAATGGACACCGCGAATATGGAAGTCGCGCAGAGCGCGTTTCGAGTGAGCAATCGCCTCTTCTCGGGTTTTACCCCGAACAATAAGCTTTGCGATGAGCGAATCATAATTAGGAGGAATGCGGTAGCCCTCATAGCAGGCACTATCAACGCGAACATGAGGTCCGCCTGGAGCAAGGTAGTGCTCCAAAAGCCCAGGCGAAGGGGCAAATCCCTGCTCCGGATTTTCGGCATTGATACGAAACTGAAAGACGTGGCCAGAGAAGGTAATGTCCTTCTGGCGAATCGTCAACTTCTCGCCTCGAGCAACGCGGATCTGCTGCTGGACGAGATCTACCCCCGTCAGCTCCTCAGTGATCGTATGCTCCACCTGGATGCGCGTATTCATCTCCATAAAATAGAAGTGACCCTTCTCATCGAGGAGAAATTCCACAGTCCCTGCGGAGGAATATTGCGCTGCGCGTGCAATCTCAATCGCCGCCTGTCCCATCTTCTTGCGCAGAGACTCTGTAATCATGGGGCTTGGCGTCTCTTCAATTAGCTTTTGGCGGCGACGCTGGATCGTGCAGTCGCGCTCTCCGAGGTGGATATAGTTGCCATGCTTATCACCGAGGATCTGAATCTCTACATGACGCGGATTGACAATCATCCTCTCCAAATAGACGTCTGGATTATGGAAGCTCACTTCCGCTTCTGTACGCGCCGCGATAAACTTGCTAGCAAATTCCTCTTCAGTATAGGCAATGCGGATCCCCTTTCCACCACCGCCTGCGACGGCCTTAATGAAAATAGGAAATCCAAGACGGCGTACCTCTTTGAGTCCCTGCTCGAGATCGGGAACGATGCCATCAGAGCCCGGAATAATTGGACAACCTGCCTTTTTCGCCACCGCTTTTGCTTGAGCTTTATCGCCTAGTAGAGAGATCGACTCCGAAGAGGGGCCGATAAAAATAAGGCCGCAACTCTCGCAAATCGAGGCAAAATTAGCATTCTCGCTTAAAAAGCCATACCCGGGATGGATCGCATCTGCAGAAGTAATCTCGCAAGCTGCGATGATGTGGGGAACCTTTAGATAGGATTTGGCTGAAGGGGCCTCCCCAATACAGATCGCCTCATCGGCGAGATGGACATGGAGCGCTTCAGCATCAGCTTCAGAATAGACTGCGACCGTCTGAATCCCTAAATCGCGACAGGCGCGAATCACTCTTACTGCAATTTCTCCACGGTTGGCTATGAGTACTTTCTTCATGTAATGCGAATCATCTGAGTTCCAAATTCAACAGGGTGGCCGCTCTCTACGAGCACCTCAGCAACGACGCCAGAAACGCCCGCTTTCACCTCATTCATCACCTTCATCGCCTCGACAATGCAGACGACGGTGGAGGCTTGCACTGTATCGCCTACTTTAACGAAGGGAGGATAGTCTGGAGAGGGAGCTGCATAGAAAGTACCTACCATCGGTGAAGTAACAAATTTTCCTTGGGCTGGAGCAGCACGCATCTCTTTTGCTGATGCCGGAGCCACCGGGTGAGCCTCAACCACATGAGTACGCACAGAAGCGCATGGCATATCCTCTTTTTCCAGATGGAGCTCCATATCGCCCTGCTTAAAGATCATTTTCTTCAAACGACTCTGCTCTAGAGCGGCCATCAATTTCTGAATCTCTTCTAATTTCACCTCTATACCCTCTGTACAAATCCGTTTATCTGCGTATCAACTTTCACAACGTCACCACTCTCAATAAAGAGCGGAACATCGAGTTCCGCACCCGTCTCTAAAATGGCGTTCTTTGTTGTCGCGCCTAAAGCGGGTACATCGACCTTCGTGATCATGATCTCTAAGAACTGCGGCAGCTCAATCGTAAAAACAGCATCACCGTAGAGCATCGCTTTGACTTGCGTCCCCTCTTTAAGGAAATCAATCTTCTCTCCCAAAATACGCATCGGAACAAGCACCTGATCAAGACTCCCAATATCAAGGAAGAGATAGTTGTTCCCTTCCGGATAGAGAAACTCCAGCGTGCGCTCAACGAGATTGACCTCTTGCAAAGCCTGATCTAGCTTAAAGCTCTTCTCGATCAGCTCATCGCTGGCCAAGTTGCGCAGCTTTGCCTTAATAAATGGTGATCCTTTTGGGACCGCTACTTTGGCGTTCGATTCGACGCGGTAGACGCCCCCTTCTAAGTGGATCGTCATTCCAGGCAATAGTTGGTTAGCCGTTGTCACGCTAGTTCCTTGGTTAGTTCCAATAAATTCCATACCTCACCATCCATCCAGGGTTCCCGTTCCACCTTCAAGCCTCTGCCCCAACGGCGCAGAAAAACGCGAAAGCCCAGCTCATAGGCAGGGAGCAAATCCATTGCTGGACGGTCCCCACAGACCAGGATCTCCCGGGCAGAGCAGCCAAAAGCCCTCGCCAAGGATTGATAGTAAGGTTTTTTATTCGAATCCTCTGCAATCGCAACCGAGTGAAAAGGAAATGAATTCACCCTTGATTTTTCCAGTTTTTCTAATTGAAAGGAAGGATTACCTCCTGTCACTAGAGCAACTGTATGATTTGAGTGAGAAAGCCACTCAAGAATTTCCTTTGCTCCAAGAGTTAGCGAGATCTCCACCCCCTCTGGAAGAGGCTCAAAAAGCTTCTCGAAAGCCTCCCGAAGCCACTCCTTGTCGAGCCTTCGCCGCTCAGCAAACTGGATCAGAGCTTTTTGAGAGCTACCACATGCCTCGTTAAGAAAAAACAACTCTTGATAGGACTCCTCATCTGAGACGAGCGACCGCAGCCGACGAGGAGTGATGCAGCCTGAGGTGTCAATTAAAGTGTCATCGAGATCAAAGATGATCAACAATTTTCATCAACTCCTGAGCCAATTTTTTTGAATCGTGGCGAATCAGATTGCGCTTTAGTAGATCCCCTTTTGAGAGGTTTGCCATCGGCCCCAACAAATTCGCGAAGAGCATCCGCTCTTCTTCGAGATCATTCTCTACCAGCTCGCCCTCGCCCGCATAGACATCGATGAGCTCTTTTGGCGGCCTCTGCACATTGATCAAGATATGGTCAAAAATATCGCGCCCAACAAAGGTGACCAGCTCCTTGAGATAGTGACTCGTCTTATAACCCGTCGTCTGCCCTTTGCGATTCATCAAATTGACCACAAAGATCTTTCGCGCAGCTGAAGCTTGGATTGCCGCACCAACCCCTTCAACAAGCAAGTTTGGAATAAGGGATGTATGAAGTCCTCCAGGACCAATGACGAGAAGATCGGCGCTATGAATCTCGTCAAGCACGCGCGGATTAACCTTTGGGAAAGGCTCTAAATAGATTGTCTTGTAGCCCTGGTCAATTTCTTGAGAGAGATAGATTTCCTTCTCTCCCTCTAATATTTTGCGGTTGTTGAGAACCATCTTGACTCGCACCTGGTGCGTCGTCACCGGGATCACCTTGCCATTAATATAGAGGATCTTTCCAGCCTCCTCTACCGCCTTCTCAAAGCTACCCGTCACCTTCTCTAAAGCCGAGAGCAGCAGGTTGCCAAAGCTATGCCCCTCCAACCCTCCCGTCTCAAAGCGGTAATTCATCAAGCTGCGCATAAGACGACTTGAATTGGAGAGAGCGACTAGACACTGGCGAACATCGCCTGGAGGCAGCACCCCCAGCTCATCCCGTAAAATGCCTGTGCTTCCTCCATCATCGGCCATTGAAACAATGGCGGTTAGATCGAGTTGATAACGCTTCAACCCCTGTAGGACAACGAAGTTGCCCGTTCCTCCACCAATGACAACGACCTTTTTCTTCATTCCTCTCGCAATTTCTCAATCGCCCGCGCCAAATCAGGCTGTTTAAAGAGATAGTCCCCACTTACCAACACGTTGGCACCTGCGGCGATGCACTGTCGCGCCGTCTCCGACTGAATGCCTCCATCTACCTGAATATCCAAAGAGCGCCCGATACGATTGCAACGCTCGCGCGCCTCCATCACCTTCTCCAGCATCTCTGGCATAAATTTCTGTCCGCCAAATCCGGGGCTCACCGTCATCACCAGCAGAAGATCACAGATTGGCAGATAGCGCTCTACTAGAGAGAGCGAAGTCTCTGGACGAACCGCCAATCCTGCCTGAACACCGCAGCGCTGAATAAATTGGAGTGTCTCTTCTACATCCTCTGTCGCTTCCAGATGGAAGGTGATCCGATCTGCACCTGCAGCTACAAACCGCTCTACATATTCGTAGGGGCTGTAGATCATACAGTGAACATCGAGAAACAGCGGAGTCGCGCGGTTGATCGCAGCGACCGCCTTAGGTCCGAAGGTCAAATTCGGAACAAATTGCCCATCCATTACATCAACGTGAATTGCGTCGGCTCCGGCCTCTTCAATGCGCTTTGCCTCATCCGCCAAGCGACCAAAATCGGCCGACAAAATCGAGGGGTGAACTTTTACTGGAAGCTTCTGTTTAACCATCAACAAATAGGATAAGCGAACAAGAAATAAGAACCAAGAGTTAGCCTTTTTCGGCTATTTCTGCGTCACTAAGGAATCTGCCGAGTCCGCACCACAAGCCTTCGCGAGCATCATCGGGATAAATAGCGCTCCAGGAGTCATTAACCCTCCCAAAACAGCAGTAGCCACGCCGCCTCCAACAAAGAATCCTATAACAGCTCCCGCTACAAGCAAGGCGCCATACAGAAACACGGTTATTAGATTGTCTTCTTCTGCATCAACAAATAGGAGTGCTGTGTCTACAAACCCTCCCACCCCGCTAAGCACAGTAACCAGAGAGACAAGAGGAATCGCCATTCCAGCTGTAATGGAAAAACAGGCAGCAAAGACTGCACTAGCAATCGCACCAACGATCGCCGCGGATATCTGCAACGTTTCCCTTGTCTCATTTGACAACCCAAACCAGGTTGAGCCACCTGAAACCTCTTCTATACCCGTACTCATCTACACAAAACTTTAGTTCAATTTAGATTTACAGCAGTTTAGATTTACAGCAGTCTGCCATCATGACTCCACCAATCGTGAGCGCCGTTGCCGTCCCGACAAGGGCAAAAGCACCTGCAGTTGCTGCAAGCGCTCCACCGCCAGCAAAGAACCCGATTACCGCTCCGACTACAGCTATAGCAGTGGCTATAAAGAAGAACGGTTTGGCTTGAGGATGTTCGCCTTCGATCATTTCGGTAGTAAAAAAGGCGATTATGCCCCCTCCTCCACCAGATAACAATGTGACCGCAACTCCTAGACAGATAGCCGAAGCAAGCCCCATCCCAGAGGTAGCGATGAATGCACAACCCAAAATGCCTGCGGAGAGAGTTGTAATCACAATGATAACGCTTTTCCAGCTACTTCCCACCCCATTGTTTTTCTCAGGCGTATTTCTCTGTACAGGACAAAAAATAAGTTGATGCAAGGAACTCGCTGAAGAGCGATCA
>CAZEZK010000073.1:5283-7615 GCA_964516935.1 uncultured bacterium | reverse complement strand
AATAGAGCGAGTATTCCAATCAAACAAAATCGCATAGGTCTCCTGAGACGTTTGTGGCTGAGCATACTAAAATAGGAATTTTGCAACCACTGGTGGAATCGAAGCCTTTTTGAGGCTGGATTGCTTATTTAATTATAATAATATATATATAATACTAAATGAGTAATGAAATACCATTCGAACCTTTTTATTTCGCGAATGATCCGCATAAACAAGCAATTATAAACACGTTTTTTAATTTCTTGTTAGAGCCGTCGTCGGATCAGGTGGTAATTCCTTTGCCAGATGGCGACCGCA
This sequence comes from uncultured bacterium, assembly GCA_964516935.1. Classification (GTDB taxonomy): domain Bacteria; phylum Chlamydiota; class Chlamydiia; order Chlamydiales; family SM23-39; genus CAZEZK01. Next base: position 7,318 of record CAZEZK010000073.1, on the reverse strand, counting down.
TCTCTTTGGAAATTAGTACACCAGAAGAGTGGAGAACGGGTGATCTGACGGTAGTGCTTGTTCATGGCCTCTGTGGATCTCAGAGCTCGCCGAACATCGTGCGGATGGCGAAGCGGCTGATCCAAAAGGGGATACGTGTAGTTAGATTTAATATGCGTGGTTGTGGATCTGGACGAGGGATGGCCAAGCGAATTTACCACTGTGGGCGAAGCGACGATCTCTTTGCGGCAATCAAAGAGGTGAAGCGGGACGCGCCTGATTCGCCGATTGTCTTGGTGGGCTTCTCTTTAGGGGCAAATATTGTTCTGAAGATGGCTGGAGAGCTCCACAAGAGCGGTCCGCTCTTCCTAAGAGGGGTTGTTGCTGTGAGTCCTCCCGTTGATGTTGCATCGAGTGTCCAGATGTTGGGGGACCCAGTCAATGAGATGTATGAGCGCTATTTTCTAAAGCTGCTTAAGGCGGATGTGCTCTACCGTCATAAGAAGTTTCGGGATCTGCCTCCGATCACGTTTCCTAATGAGCTGAAGCTGATAGAGTTCGATCGGATGTATACAGTGCCATTTTGCGGCTTTCGCGATGTACATGACTACTACAGCAAGTGTAGCTCGGAGCACGTAGTACCTGATATCACTGTTCCTTGTCGGATCCTGTTGGCTGAGGATGACCCAATCATCTGTTCCACAGCGATTGATCGTTGTCATGTACCTCAGAACGTCTCTGTCTTCAAGACAAAGCGTGGCGGCCATATGGGCTACATTGCTAGCCCGACCGATGAGCGGGGGTTTTATTGGCTCGACACCCTTTTAGATGAGTGGATTAGGGATCTCGGAACTTTGGGTTAAAAATTATACACAAAGCGAAAGCTCTCAATGATTTACGAAGCCTTCTGTCGTCGATTTGCGCGGAGCCTTCAACGGTGCAAGAAGGACGGATATCCTAAAGCTCTTCAGGTAATTCAAGAGCAGCAAAGTCGTAAAACTCGTTGCACGATCTCGTAGGTGGCGCGGCGCAATCGAGTGCTCGCTTCTTGATCGCTTGTAACCGGTCTTCTATGGTTTGTGGAATCTGGTCGTCGCCCCACCGCGCCTCCGCAAGTTTCAAGACCATCTCATGTAATGCATCTAGATCGTGGTCTAATGGAAAAAAGCGGAGAGAGCGTTGCTGGGGCACAGCCCAGTCAAGATCAATTACCCGAATCTGATTTTCTGTGATTAGGACATTTTCTCCTTTTAGATCTCCATGGGAGAGTCCCTTATCGCGAAGAGCTTGTAGAGCCTCTTCTAGTTGATCGATCCATCCGAGAATCTGTTCGAGAGGCGCTTTAGCGAATCGCTGCGTGAAAGTACCTTGAGTACACTCTTCGGTCAATGTATAGATCATTTGCGAGGCAGGATCATGTTCATAGGCAGTTACAGGCAGAATGTAGGGGCAGTCGCAGAAGATTTGACTCATCCAAATCCCATTTAGTACCGCTGCGAGAGTCTCATCATTGAGACACTTGACGATGGATATGGCTTTCGTTTTGCCAGTCTGTGAGAAAATTACGCTAAAAACTTGCTTGTATACCCCATCGCCAATCTTACGATCGATCAGAAAAGGCACCTCGCTAGTCGGAGTGGGGGAAGAGCTTCTTATGAATGTATTACAGGGGGTGAGATCAATCACGAGAAGCTTCGATACGCCGCTTGATAATGGCATCTATGGAAATTCTCCCAGGTCCAAAAATAAGGACAAGAAGCGCTGTGAAGAGGAATGGCGAGGGAGAGAGATTTGTTAGGAAATTGGGCTCGAAGAGGAGCTGAGAGTGGGCTGCAGAGGGGTTCTCGATAGCTTGAATCGAGACGATCATGATCGCGATGAGCGGAAGAGATGCAACGCGGGAAGCGAGTCCGAGGATTAAGAGAAGGCCGCAGCCCATCTCGAGGCGTGAGACGAAAGGTGCGTAAACATCTGCGTGGGGAATGCCGATCCGCGTAAAAAAGTCGATCGTGGGGGTTACATTGGTGAGGTGATGCATCCCCGAAAGAAAGAACTG
>CAZEZK010000073.1:0-5273 GCA_964516935.1 uncultured bacterium | reverse complement strand
ACTGATAGCCCCAAGTGCAGCGAAAATAGAGAAGAAAGAGACTCTGGAGATTCGCGCCAAGCCAAATAAGGCGCTCATAGAAACGGACCCAAAAGGCGAGAAAGCGGCTTTCAAACATATTCGAAAACCTTTGTTTCTTGTGCTTTGCATTTTTCTAGGAATGTGTGGTCAGTTAACTCTGTCACGCGGAGGGGGACGGCAGTAATATATCCCTGCTCTAATAGAGCTACATCGCTTTCGGGATCTTCCTCACAATCGAACCATTTTCCTCCTAACCAGTAGTAGGGGAATCCTTCGGGATGGAGACGGCGATCGGGATCCTCTTTCATATATCCCTTTCCCTGTTTAGCGAAACGGATCCCTAGAATTCGCTCAGCGCTGAGAAAGGGGAAATTGACATTGAGGAAGGTGCCTGCAGGCATGCCACTCTGGAGAAAATGGGTCACCAGGGAGTGGATATATTTTTTTGTCGCGCTGAGGGGAGGAGGTGTGAGGTCGGAGAAGGAGAATGCAATGCCGGGGATGCCGCTCATAGAGCCTTCGATGATGCCGCCTACAGTGCCGCTGTAGAGAACTGTACGGCCAGAGTTCGATCCTTCGTTAATACCAGAGAGAATAAGGTCTGGACGGCGAGGTAGTAGCGCGCTGAGGGCTATTTTGACGCAGTCGGCGGGGGTGCCATTCAGAGCCCATGCTTGGGTGTCTGAACCGAAATCATTTACATGGCGCGCATGAAGGGGGCGGGTCCAGGTGATCGATACGCCACTCCCTGAAGCATTAGTAGAGGGGGCGACAATGGTTAGATCTGCGATGTCTTTGAGCGCCTCCCAGAGGTGTCTGATCCCAGGGGCGTGGATTCCGTCATCATTGGTCAGTAGTAGTAGGGGTTTGCTTTTCTTGTCCATATTAAGTCCATTATTCCGCATAGAGGAATTGTTGACAAAGATACCACCCTGATTACGACTCCGCAGGGATCGGCGTTTTGCGCTGGGTGAGGGCAGAGACGGTAAAGGCGGCTAGGACGTTGGCGGCGAAGCCGGGGACGAGGGCTGAGAGTTCCCAGAGCTCGATCTCGGGCCAGACAGCAGCAGTGACTCCTCCAGCGAGGATCCCTGCAAAGGCGCCATATTTATTGATACGGGTGGTGTATAGGGAGAGGAGGATGAGCGGGCCAAAGGAGGCACCAAGCCCAGCCCAGGCATAGAAAGTGAGCTTATAGATCGTAGAAATCTTGAAGAAGGCAATGCAGAAAGCGATGATCGATACGAAGACTACCGCCAAGCGCGATATGAGGAGTAGCTCTTTTGAAGTGGCGAGAGGACGGAACACTTTTTTGTAGAAATCTTCGGAGAGATTGGACGCGACGACTAGGATCTGAGCAGCCATGACGTTGGTAGTGGCGGCTAGAATCGCGCAGAGGACGAGTCCTGAGAAGAGGGTTGGGAGGGTGGTCTTTACGAGGTTGAGGATCACGCGCTCGGGCTGATCGAGCCCCTGCGGGAAGAAATAGACTCCCAGTAGGCCTATGAATGTTGCAGAGATGAGGGCGATCGATTGCCAGCTGATGCCGAGATATTTTGCTTTATGCATATCGGTGACGCGGCGGATGCCCATGAACTTTGTAATGATGTGCGGCTGTCCAAAATATCCGGGCCCCCAGCTGAGGATGGTCAGGATGATCTGTGTAAGGGTGACGGAGGACCAGTCGGGGAAGAGCGAATGGCTGATCTGTTTTGTCCGCACGGCATCCATGACGGGTTCAATTCCGCCCACCTGAATGAGTAGGAGAGTCGGGATAAAAACGATGACACCGAGAAGGAAAAAGCCCTGAAAAAGGTCGATCCAGGCAACGGTGCGATATCCGCCAGCGAAGACGTAGAAGATGATGATCAGCAGACCAATGGAAATGCCCAGATGGTACTCAAGAGAGAAGAGCGATTCTAATAGGACTCCGAGACCGTTGAGGCCCGAGGAGATGTAGACGGTAAAGAAGACGACCGACATGAAGGCAGAGATGTAGCGGAGGGCGCCCGATTTATCGGCAAAACGCGCTTCAAAGTAGGCGCTAATGGTGAGGTTGTTCATCTGCTCAGTGAGGGCGCGGATGCGAGGCGCAACAAACTGCCAGTTGAGATACATGAACAGGACGAGCCCAATGGCAGACCAGGCGCCAAAGAGACCTCCCGTGAAGATCAGAGCGGGATAGGCGAGGAAGAGCCAGCTGCTCATATCGCTTGCGTGAGCGGAGAGTGCTGTAAGCCAGAAGTTCAGAGAGCGATTGCCGATAATGAAATCGGCGTCGGAGCGCTGTTTCTGGTAGGAGAAGTAGATGACGCAGAAGAGCGCCGCAAAATAGAGGATGAGCTCAATGAGCTGTGGCAGAATATTCATGACGTCTCTGTCACTATATAGTAGTAGGCGCTAATTGAACAAGACACTCGACGTGGGTTGTTTGAGGAAACATATCAAAGGGTTGGACGCGCTCGATGCGATATCCCTTCAGAAGGGCCAGATCGCGAGCGAGGCTTTCAGGATCGCAGGAGATGTAGAGGAGGGGACGTGGGTGGAGTTTGTTTAGAAGGCGCGGGTCACAGCCTTTGCGCGGAGGGTTGAGGAGGATCAGGTCGTAATCTTGGGCGGAGAACTCTTCTGCGCGGGCGCAGTGGAAATGCGTATTGAAAAGACCATTGCGGAGGGCGTTCTCTTTGGCATTGTCGATTGCCTGCGGCACACATTCGACGCCGACAACCGCTTTGGCTTTTCTGGCAAAGATCAGAGAGAGCGTGCCAACGCCGCAGAAGGCGTCGAGAACGGTTTCGCTGCCTTTGAGATCGGCGTAGTCGAGAGCGGTCTGATAGAGCTTTTCAGCTTGCGGGGCGTTGATCTGGAAGAAGGAGGCAGGTGAGACGAGGAAGAAGAGCCCCAAGAGCCTCTCTTCGATAGTCCCTTCACCGGTGAGAGTGTGGAATTGGTCGCCGAGGATCACATTGCCTGGTGAGTTATTGATATTTTGGACTACGCCGCGGATCTCAGGCATGGCGCGCATCAGCTCTTTGGCAAAGGGGGTGTAATTGCTATTGTCCTTAGTGACGATCGTGACGAGTACTTGCTCTGAGTAGACGGCGGTCTTGATCAGCACATAGCGTACAGGTTGTTTTAGCAGTCTCCGCACCTCGCGGAAGGCCCTTTCGCCAAGAGGGCAGTGGACAGGACAGTGCTCAATTGGGACGAGCTCGTGGCTGTTTTTTGCATAGAGACCTAGTTTTCCAGACTGGTAGGGGAGCTGGATCTTATTGCGATAGGCGAGCTGCTGAGGGGAGGGCTCGCAATGGAGGATGTTGGCGGTGAGGCCGGCCTGTAGGAATGCGTTGACAATGCGATTGCGTTTCCAAGTAAGTTGCTCATCATAGCTGAGATGCATGAGCTGGCAGCCGCCGCAGCGGCCAAAAAGAGGACAGGCTGGTTTCACTGTACCCAGAGAATATGTCGAAAAATCGAGAAAATTTCGACATATTCTCTGTTTTAATTCTTAACTAACTAAGACTCAGTATGAGTGTTACTCAACGGTAACGGATTTGGCAAGGTTGCGGGGCTGATCGATATCGCACCCTTTTTCGTGGGCGACGCAGTAGGCGAAGAGTTGGCCTGCGACAACGGAGAGTAGGGGAGAGAGCTCGTCGGCGACGTCTGGGAGCCAGATGATGTCGTCGGGGATTGAGGCAGCCTCCTGCCAGGAGCGAGGAAGGAGGGCGAGAAGGGGAGCTCCGCGCGCTTTTACCTCCATGAGGTTGCTGACTATCTTCTCTTTGGTCTGTTCATTACCGCAGAAGGCGATGACGGGGAAGTTGGCGTCGAGGAGTGCTAGGGGGCCGTGTTTTAGTTCGCCAGCAGGATAACCGTTGGCATTGGCGTAGGAGATCTCTTTAAGCTTGAGTGCTGATTCTAGACAGGTGGGGAACATGTAGCGCCGTCCCATAAAGAAGAAGTCTTGGTAGGTGCTATATTTGCGACCGAGTTTTTGGAAAAGTGGGAACTGAATAAGGATCTCTTCGATCTGTTGTGGGATCTCTTTGAGGGCATCGTAGAGGGCGATGGCTTTCTGCTTCTCTAGACCGTGGAAGCGAGCGAGCGAGAGGATAAAGAGAAGAAGTACGGTGAGTTGTGATGTAAAGGCCTTCGTCGAGCAGACACTGATCTCTGGGCCGGCGTTTAAAAAGAGGGTTTTGTCTGCCTCTCGCGTGAGCGTAGAGTGGAGACTGTTGCAGATGGCGATGACGGTACAGCCGCGCTGCTTGACTTCGCGGACGGCAGCGATGGTGTCGGCAGTTTCGCCTGATTGGCTAATGGCGATAACGAGCGTGCTGGAGTTCATCTGGAGGGGGCGGAAGCGCGCTTCAGAGGAGATGTCGCACTGGGCGGGGAAATGGGCGAGCTCTTCGCAGAGCATGGCGCCAATAGAGCCTGCATGAGCAGAGGTGCCACAGCCGAGGATCCAGAGGCGCTGGAATGGGCGGAAAAATTCAGGGTCAAGATGTTCGAGGCAGGGCTGGCCGGTCTCTTCAAGGAAGCGACCATGGAAGGCTTTATAGATGGTGCCTGGCTGCTCGTAAATCTCTTTGAGCATGAAGTGGGGGTATTTGCCCTTAGAAGGGACCTGGTGATTGCCTTCAAGTCGGGTAGAGGATTTGGGAAGCGACTGGAGTGTGCGGTCAAAGAGTTCTACTGAGCCTCTGCTCATGCGGACAATTTGCCCTTTGGATAGGAAAAGGACGTGCAGATCAGAGCGGTGGAAAGAGTTGGGATCGGAGGAGAGGATCGTCTCTGTGCCAAGGTCATCCCAAGCGACAGCTAGGGGACTTTCAGAAGCGGCGGCGACAATCTGATCGGGGTGATCTTTATGGATTAGAGCAACAGCGAAGGTTCCCTTTATGAGCAGGAGCGCCTCTTGTACCGCGCGGAGCAGATCTCCTTTGTAGAGAGAAGCGATCAGTTGCGCAATGACTTCTGTATCGGTCTCGGATAGGAAAGTGGCTCCCTGTGCGCGTAGCCCCTCTCGCAGGGAGACGTAGTTATCGATGATGCCGTTGTGGACGAGTGCGAAATGGTTGGCGTTGTCAGTATGGGGGTGGGCATTTAGATCAGTGACACCGCCATGGGTTGCCCAGCGGGTGTGGCCGATAGCGATCTCGAGGGAGAGTGGCTGTTCAGAGATGCGCTGTTTGAGAAGCTAATCCCTCCGAGCGTACCCCTAACCAATGAAGCAAGGGAGAAAA
>CAZEZK010000072.1:0-7630 GCA_964516935.1 uncultured bacterium | reverse complement strand
TTAATTTAGCTTGAAAACTACGCCAGGGTGCCTTTCAGGTGGCACTGCTATATAATCTTCCTGGAATTATTCCAATCCGCTATAAAGATGTTTGCGAGTCTATAGACTTACAGGACGCACACATGGACTATGAACAGTTAAAAGCCGCTTCACTCCGTCTAGGGAATACCTTCTTACGCATTCAGGGCGCAAGAGGCTGCACTTCGTTTAAAGAGGACGGCTGGCTGACTATTAAGGCCCCCGAGAAGTGGCTTGCACGCGCCTTCGATGAAGCGACATTCGTGACACTTTCTCAGAAAAAGCTCGATCCCGCCTCGGAAGCAGCGCTCCATGCTGCGATTCCTGCAGCTTACGTTTTTCACACTCACTCACTTCCTCTATTGGCCTATACGGTACAAAAGAATGGCCAACAGCAGCTCAAAGAAAAGCTCGAAGAGCTCGAGTGGAGCTGGATTCCCTATGTCCAAGGAGAGGCTCTCGTCAATGCCGTGCGCTCTGTCTCCACCCGCACGATCGTTCTCCAGAACGGCGGGCTAATCGTCTCTGGAGAGGATCCCTGGGAGCTCCTTGAACTAATGGATGAGATCGAGGCTCGCCTCCATCCGCTCCATCGCAAGCATGCCTGGACCTCTTTCACCCCTCCGGCCAATAGTCGCCTACCGCACGATGAGCGAACCCATTTTCTCGCACTGGACCGGTCAGCACGTGAGTCGCTGAAGCTTATGCTCTACCCAGAGCAAGCACCTCTAATCGACTCCTCCCAGTTTACGATTATGCCTGAAGGGGTTGCTCTCGCTAAAACTATCTCCCCTGAGATAGAGTTGGCACTTCTCGCTCATGCCCTACTTATGCAACGCATCCCAGAGAACGCTCAGCTCTCCCTTCTCACTTCAAGCAAGCCAAGGCAGCACCCCTATGAGTGGGTACGCGAAACTCTCCTAACGCGCAAACAGCTATAACCAAATATCAGAAGATTTGGTTATTTCTGATATTTGATATTAATCGCGAGAAATCATCCCCCCGCTCTTGAGCGTGTAGACAGAAACCAGTCTTGAGATCAGGATCGCTACATAGAACTGCCCAATCACCCCCTCAAGGATGACCACCGTTTGCGCAAAGTCATGTAGCGGCAGAATGTCTCCATAGCCGATGGCCAATAGAGCCATGAAGCTAAAATAGATCATTTTTGAAAGATAAGCAGGATGAGAATTATCTACGACCTCTCCTGGAGTGAAAAAAAAGGCGCCTGGAACGATGATTTCGTTGAGATAAAATATATAGGCGAAGCCAATTCCTATCATAAGAAAGGCACAAACTGCTCCTTTAAATGTCTCAAAAGTCACACGCGCACTCAGAATTACGTCATAGAGAATCGCAATAGATGTGATCGAAATAAAAACCACTGTACAAAGAACATTCGCAAACAAAAGAGGGAGGGCATCATAAGAGATGCTGATACGACCAATTATAATGATCGGTATTAGCAAAAACGCGGTGACCCATTTCACAATACGGGGAGATTTCGCGCTGAATACTGCAGAGAGTAGCGTTATGACAAAGAGTAATTTCCAGCCCACCAGATAGTGCAGTGCCGCAGTAGTCGGGCGCAAAATAATTAGCAGTGTGAGAAGAATTAGCAGCGAATTATAGTAACCGGTCGCGAACCGACGAAGAGCATTTTTGCATGTGCGAAAAAGAGATAGGCCCATATCCGCACCGTACTCAATTTCTCTAGAAAAGTCAACGATCGTGTATACACAAACAACCAAGCTTTTACGGCATTAGACCTGCCGATTAAGGAACACTACTCCCCTTACGGACCTTCTCGTAGTACTGAAGCTTTTTTTCGAAGAACTCCTCTAACTCTTCTGGCGACTCGATCTTAGGCAGATTGACCGAAACCTTGTCGATCGATAGCTGGGGTGGGGAGAAGCGGACCCAGGCGATGCCTCGCAGCGAGGCGCGCACGCGGACGCGGCTAAGGTGGTAGAGCCAGAGAACTGGTTTGGGGGGCTCACCAAAGCGATCGATCAGCTCCTTAAGCAGTGTGTCGAGCGTCTCTAGGCTCGATGCGTCACCGAAGCGGCTGTAGATCTCCATACGAAGGGAAAAGTCCGACAGGTACTGATCAGGAATGCGCGCATCGTAAGAGAACTCCATCTTCACTTCGTGGAAGGAGATCGGCTGCTGCAACTTCAGCGCATCGACAGCTTTCTGGAGCATTTTGCAGTAGAGCTGGAAGCCGATCGCAGAGGCTTGGCCCGACTGCTGCACGCCGAGGATGTCGCCAGCGCCGCGGATCTCGAGATCGCGCATGGCGATGCGCATCCCGCCGCCATAACCGCCCGCTTCTGCGAGTGCATGGAGGCGCCGCTTGGCAATGTCGGTAAGTGTGGTGCCTTTGGGGATCAGGAAATAGGCATAGGCTGCGCGATTCCAACGCCCAACGCGTCCACGGAGCTGATAGAGGTCGGCGAGCCCGTAGGTATCGGCGCGGTCGATCAAAATGGTGTTGGCATTGGGAACATCGACGCCATTTTCAATTAGCGTCGTCGAAAAGAGGATGTCGATCTCTCCACTCTTGAAGCGGTGGAAAATCGCATCGACCTCCTCAGGATCCATCTGACCATGGACAATTGCACGCCGGGCTGTTGGAACCCACTTACCGATCTGCTCAGAGCGATGACCGATCGTGTCGACACGGTTATGGATATAAAAGCTCTGACCACCGCGCGCCATCTCTCGGAGGAGGGCATTTTCAATCATCTCCTGATCTCCCTCAGCGATGATGGTCTTCACAGGAAGGCGATCTTGAGGCGGCGTCTGGATCGTCGAGACGTCGCGCACATGGACGAGCGACATGTAGAGCGTGCGCGGGATCGGCGTTGCGGAGAGGGTCAAACTGTCGACACCAGTGCAGAAGCGCTTGAGATGCTCCTTCGCCTTCACACCGAACCGCTGCTCCTCATCGATAATCACAAGACCAAGATCTTTAAAGACGATATCTTTAGAGAGAATCCGATGGGTGCCGATCACAATGTCGACTTGCCCCGCAGCCACGCGCTCCGCAGTCTCTTTCATCTGCCTTGCGGTACGGAAGCGCGACAAGACCTCCACACGCACCGCAAAGGGAGCCATGCGCCCCACAAATGTCTCGAAATGCTGCAGCGCCAGCACAGTGGTCGGCACTAGTACAGCCACCTGTTTACCGCCATCAGCGACGGCCTTGAATGCAGCGCGCATCGCCACTTCCGTTTTCCCATAACCGACATCGCCGCAAATCAACCGATCCATCGGGCGATCAGAAATCATATCTTTCTTCAATGCCTCGATTGCATTGCGCTGATCTTCCGTCTCTGTATATGGGAAATCACGCTCAAAGCGCTGCATCATCTCGCCATCTTCTGGACAGTGGAACCCACCCCCAACTGATCGCTCTGCATAGAGCTTCAGCAGCTCATGCGCATAGCCGACGATCTGCGTCTGCGCTTGCTGGCGCGCCGCCTGCCACCGTTTGCCACCGAGCTGACTGAGAGGCGGCGTCTCCTCCTTCACGCCGACATAGCGCGACACCAGATGCACCTGAGAAATCGGCACGAAGAGGCGGCTCTTCTCTGCAAACTCAATTACGATAAACTCCGACTCGACGCCCAGATGGTTCTTCTGAGCCTCGCGCCCCATATAACGCCCAATCCCGCTATGGTAGTGGACCACCAGGTCGCCGATCGCAAACTCCTGGAACTCCAATGCCGCTCCATGATGCACTCCGCGCCAGCGTTGACGTCGCAGCCGCTGCACCGGTGCGATGTCGGCGTAAGAAATGACCGATAGCGATGCATCCTGCAGGGTGAACCCCTCGGTGATACGCCCCCGCTCGAACTGCGCATGGCTCGGCAGCGACAGCTGCTCACGCAGCTGCTTCTCCTCCGTCTCCGTTGCTCCTACGGCGATCAGCCGCTTCGATCCCGCATCGGGATCTGCTCGTCGGAAGTTGTGGACAAAGCGCGTTGCACCAATCGGCTTGTGGAACAGCTCTACGCTGCCACTTGGGAAGAGCATCTCCATCGGCTGCTGTGCGCAGACGACATGCTGCCCATCGGGAATCCCCTTTGCATGGAGAGCGACCAGTCGCTCCTCCGCTCCCAACAGATCTTCCCAGAAAAAGATCGGCGGCTTAGCAAAATAGGAGAGCAATGAAGCATGAGCCAATTTGCGCTCTCGCGCCGGCGCGAGAAAGAGCTCCTCCGCACGGCCGATCGACTTCTGCCCGGACGGATCGAAGGTGCGCAGCGAGGCGATCTCATCGCCCACCCACTCCACTCGATAGGGATCGCTGGCGGAGGAGGGGAAGAGGTCGATGATCCCCCCCCGCACGGCGAACTGCCCTTTGTCCTGCACCAGCGAAGCGCGTTGATACCCGAGCTCTGTCAATAGCGCCGGGATCTCCATAAAGGGACGCCGATCCCCCTTTTTCCAGACCTGCGTCAGAAAACCGATCCGATCTTTCGCCACTACAGGCTGCAGCAGCGCTGAAATAGGACACAATAGAACCAGTGGCCCCGTCCGATCGCGCAGCGCATTGAGCACCTCGAACCGTTTGCCGATCAGGTCGATTGCCGGCTCCATCTCCTCGCCTGGAATCGTATCCCATGCGGGCAACTCTAACAATCCACCGGGGATCAGCTGATCTAAATTTTCGTAGAGACGATCCTCCTCCACGCCGCTCGTCAATATGATGACGGTGCGCTTCAGCTCTTGAGAAATCAGGGCAGCAACAAGGCTTTTGGGGAGATCCCAAAGCCCTTCCAGCAGCAGCGACTCCCCCTTGCGGAGGGCGTCGCAGAGCCGTTTTAGTGAGGGACTCTCACGAGCCCCCTCAGAGAGTTGATGCCAAGAGAACATCGCGCAACTTGTGCAAAGCTTCAGGAAGAGCAGATGGCTTTTTGCCACCCGCTTGGGCGCGCTGTTTCGTGCCACCACCGCCGCCTTGGATCAACGGAGCGATCTCCTGGATTAGACGGCGCGCTTCCATTGGCACGTCGTTGCTCACCTGTACAAGCAGTTGGCAGCGATCTGCAGTCACTGCACCCAGAGCGATGATACCCGAAGGCATGCGCTTCATCACCTCATCGGCGAGAAGCGGCAGCTCCTCTGCAGTCAGCTCCACGATCGATACGATCAGAGAGACCGAACGCAACTGCTCTTTATGAGAGAAACACTCCTCCGCAACCAGCTTCAGCTGCTCTTTGCGCAGAGCTTTTAGCTCCTGCTCTAGCCGCTCCTGCTCCGCCATCTGTTGACGCATCTTCTCCAGCAGCGTTCCGGCAGAGGTCTTCAACAGGGCCGCAGCATCGCGTACCAGCTCTTCTGTCCGCTGTACAAATAGCTCCGCTGCGCGCCCCACAACAGCCTCGACCCTGCGCACACCCGCTGCGATACTCCCCTCTTTTACGATCTTAAAAAATCCAATCGTACCCGAGCGGCTCGTATGGGTACCCCCGCACAGCTCTTTTGAAGGCCCTAAATCGATCACGCGCACGCGATCGCCATATTTCTCTCCAAAGAACTGCTTGATATCCGTACGCTTCTGCGCATCTTCATAAGAGAGCTCATACTCTCCCACCGGTAAATCTCGGCGGATTTCCGCGTTGACCATCTCTTCGATCTGACGCAGTTCTTCCTCTGACAAAGCCTTGTGGTGGTTGAAATCGAAACGCAGCCGCTGCGCCTCAACCAATGAGCCCGCCTGCTTAATATGCGAGCCCAATACCTGTTGCAGTGCCCAGTGGAGCAGATGTGTCGCCGTATGGTGATTTTGGATCTCCGCGCGTCGCTCTGCATCGACAGCCAAGCGCACCTTTGCACCCTTGTGCAGCTCTCCCGCCCCCATCTTGCCCGCGTGGACCACTACTCCCGGATAGGGAGAGGTTGTATTAGCCACAGCAAAATGGCCGATCGAACCTGTATCACCAACCTGTCCACCCATCTCCGAGTAGAAGCAGGTGCGATCTAGCAGCACTAGACCCTCTTCACCTTCTCCCAATACATCGACAAAGTGGCCACCCGACACGATCGCCTGAACTACCGCCTCACCCTTCAGTTCATGATAGCCAAAGAATTGGCAAGGGCGGTGAGCCTTCGCATAGTCTTGAAACATATTCTTGTCGACTGTCTGCTCCGTTGTGCGATGAGCCTTCTTCGAACGCTCCTTCGCCTCTTCTTCCAGCTGATGGAACCGCTCCAGATCGACCTCTAGATGCTCATCCTTCGCGATCAGCAGCACCTCTTCCACAGGGAAGCCATAGGTATCTTTCAACTTAAAGGCATCTTCGCCCGTAATTTTTTTATCCACCCGGGAGCTATCGATCACCTGATTCAACAGATTACCGCCACGCTGCAGAGTCCTAGAGAACCCCTCCTCTTCCAGAGTAAGCACCTCCGCAATCCGCTGCTGCGCTGCAGGCAGCTCTGGAAAATCCTCGCCCATCAGGTCGATGAGACGCGGCAGCAGTTCACCCAAGAAGGGCTTCTGGATCCCCAGCAGACGCCCGTAGCGAACAGCTCTCCTCAAAATCTTCCGCAGCACATAGCCACGGTCGGTGTTGCTCGGCTGTGCCCCATCCGCAATAGCGAACGACAAACTCCGAATGTGGTCAGCGATCACATGGAATGGAGGCGCCTTCTCTCCTGGCACATACTTCACACCAGAGATCTCCTCGACACCGCTAATCAACCCACGCAAAATATCTGTCTTAAAGACATTGTCCTCACCAATCGATAGCGATACAACTCGTTCTAGACCGGCGCCCGTATCGATCGACTGCTGCGGCAGCGGAGTCATCTCCCCTGAAGCGCTTCGCATAAACTGCATGAAGACCAGGTTCCAGAACTCCAAAAAGCGCTCGCCCGACGGATCTTCATACGGATTGCGCGCATCGCCATACGCACTCCCCCGATCATAGAGCAGCTCCGAGCAGGGACCGCAGGGACCCGTATCGCCCATCGCCCAGAAGTTCTCCTTCTCTCCAAAGCGCACCAGTCGGTCTGCAGGCAGATGTTTTTCCCACAGAGCAAAAGCCTCATCGTCATCTTTATAGACCGATACCCAAACTTTTTTTGGATCGAAACCGAAGACATTTGTCGTAATATCCCACGCAAAGGCGATCGCCTCTTTCTTAAAGTAGTCGCCAAACGAGAAATTCCCCAACATCTCAAAAAATGTCAGGTGGCGCGACGTGTGGCCCACGTTTTCCAAGTCATTGTGCTTGCCACCCACGCGGATACACTTTTGCGTCGTCGTCGCTCGCTGATAGTCCCGCTTCGATTTTCCCAAAAAAACATCTTTGAACTGGTTCATCCCCGCGTTGGTAAACAACAAAGTCGGGTCGTCATGCGGCACGAGCGAACTAGAAGCAACAATTTGATGCCCCTTAGAGGCAAAAAAGTCTAAAAACTGCTGGCGAATTTCACTGCTTTTCATCATCTATTCCAAGAAAAAGGGCGATTTTTTATCGGGCGGCACAGCCCGCAACAAGGCGCGCATCATACCATTAACGGGAAGGGAGAAGAATGAAGGGGGAAATGTGAAGGCATGGGTATGCGACGATTTGTTTCACTCTTCACACTTCAC
>CAZEZK010000071.1:0-7673 GCA_964516935.1 uncultured bacterium | reverse complement strand
GTGAGAGGATATCTATCCTCATACACTCTTTTTCTTTGCCACTCGCTTGGTAGCTGTTGTCTTCGCGGCGCTCTTTCTCTTCTTCAAAGCGGGAGCTTGTTCTTGCGCTTCTTTACGGCGCTGCGCTCTCTTCTTCGCCAAATGCTGATCGCGCTTCATCTGAATTTCTTTCAGGATCTGTGGAGCTACACGGCCAACAAATGTTGTAACGCGGTCGCTCATCTGTGCGCCAACACCAATCCAATGTTGTACTCTCTCGAGATCGATCGAGAAGTTCTGCTCGCCTTCTTGGTGAGGTCTATACCAACCGAGCATCTCTTTATATTTACCGTCGCGTGGCGCCCGTTTGTCGGTCAGCACGATACGAAAGGTGTGTTGATTGCGCGCGCCTTGCTGCCGCATGCGGATCATTAACGCCATTTTTTTCTACTCCCTTGCATATTCAGTTTGTTCAAATCGGGCATCTGCTTGTGCGACATGCCCTTCATCATCTGCTTTGCCCGTTCGAAATCCTTCGTCAGGCGATTGACGTCATCAAAAGAGACACCGCTTCCTGCGGCAAGTCTTTTGCGACGGCTAATTGTTAACTCATCTCTCTCTTGACGCTCTCGGGGCGTCATCGAATAGATCACCGCTTCCGCCTGCTTAAACTTTTGCTCAGGCACAGACATATCAGCCATTGCCGCAGAGGCGCCAGGGATCATTTTTAGCAGATTGGTTAGAGGTCCCATCTGCTTCATCTTCTGCATCTGTGCCAGGTAGTCCTCATAAGTGAAAGAAGACTTACGGAACTTCTCTTGCATGCGCGCCTGGTCAGCATCGTCGAACTGCTCTTGAGCTCTACGAACGAGGTTGATCACATCTCCCATACCTAAGATGCGGTCGGCCATAGAGCGCGGATGGAATAGCTGGAAATCAGCCACCCGTTCGCCAATCCCCTCAAACTTCAGCGGCTTCTTCGTCACCTCTCGCAAAGAGAGGGCAGCGCCTGCGCGGGCATTCCCATCGAGCATCGTCAGGATCGAGCCGGTCATCTTTAGACGGCTGCCAAACTCCGCTGCGGATCGGGCTGCGTCCTGCCCCGTAGCTGCATTGGCGACAAAGAGGATCTCGCGCGGCTCTAAGAGCGTCTTGAGATCAGTCAGCTCGCTCATTAGCGCATCATCGATGTGGAGGCGTCCCGCCGTATCGACGATCAACACATCGAACTGCTCGGACTTCCCTCTCTGGAGCGCTGTGCGAGCGACAACTCGAGGATCCTTCTCCCCCTCGATCGTATGGACCGGAATTCCCTGCTCTCCTGCCAACTTCTTCAACTGCTCAATAGCCGCTGGGCGCTGTAGGTCGCACGCGGCGAGCAAAACTTTTTTATAAGGCTCCTTCTTGAGGATCCAGGCAGCCAGCTTCACGCAACTGGTAGTCTTCCCCGCACCCTGGAGACCGCAGAGCATGAATACGGAGCACTTTCCCTTCATGTCAAGCGTCGCTTCATCCCCGCCCATTAAAGAAATAATTTCCTCATGAACAATATGGATAAACTGCTCGCCTGGAGAGACCGATTTTAGAACCTCTGCCCCTAAAGCTCTCTTCTGGAGACGCCCTACGAAGGGATCTACGACGTCGTAATGAACGTCCGCTTCCAATAGAGCCGCCCGGACCTGTTGGACCGCCTCAGCAATATTGGACTCCGTAACCACCTTCTTTCCAGAAAAGTAGGACAAAACCCCACGGAACTTCTCAGACAGAGATTCGAACATAATGAAAGAAGTGTACCTATATTATCAGTCTCGTTCAAGGAAAATGAAGCGAGGATGGCCAGCCAGGTCCTTGGCGAGACGCGCCCCCCTCCAGGGAGCCCCTGAAAAGAGGGCTAAAACAGCCTCTCCTTGTGAGGCACCGATCTCCAAAAAGAGCCGAGCTCCCGAATGGAGCCGCTCAGGAGCCTCCTGGCTCAACCGGCGATAAAAGTCCAACCCATCCTCTCCTCCAACCAGAGCCATCTTTGGCTCCCAGTTGCGGACAGAATCCTGTAAAGTAGAAAATTCAATAGCAGAGATGTAGGGCGGATTACAGGCTAAAAAGTTGGCTTTTCGATCTCCGCACGCCGCAAACAGGTCCCCCTGTCGGCAGACGAGCTCCAGTTCATTGCGCGTCACATTCTCTTTTGCCAGCGCCAAAGCTTCAGATGACAGATCCAATAGCTCCACCTCTAGGGCCGGAAGCGCTCTCTTCACAGCGATTCCAATACAACCACTCCCAGCGCAGAGATCCCAAAAGAGACCATCCTCTAGCGGCAGCTCTCGCAACTGTTTGACAATCTCATCGACCAGCAGTTCCGTCTCCGGCCGCGGGATCAGCGCTGCACGCGAAACAGCAATCTCACAGTCATAGAAGTCAACCATTCCTAAAATATATTGAAGCGGCTCCCCCCTTTTCGCTCGCTGCAATAAAGGACGCAACAGGGTGATTTCCCGCTCTTCTAATGGCTGATCGAACTGTAGGTATAGATCCAGACGCTTTCGCTGCAATACATGCGCCAGCAATTCCTCTGCCGTTCGCCGGTTGCCCACAAAATCTGCAGACATCTGAAGAATAGCTCCCAATGTCTTCATGAGCCCTGGAGCTTTTCCTGATGGAAGTAGGCAACTAACGGAACAGTTAATCCATCCAACTCCCCTTCCATCACCCGATCGAGCTGATAGATTGTGAGACCAATGCGATGATCTGTAACGCGATTTTGAGGGAAATTATAGGTACGGATCCGCTCTGAACGATCCCCGCTTCCCACCTGTGCGGCGCGGATCGACGAGAGTTCTTTATGAGCCTTTTTCTGCATCTCTTCTGCAATGCGAGCCTTCAAGACGCGCATCGCTTTATCTTTGTTCTTGTGCTGACTCCGTTCATCCTGACAGGCGACAACCGTCCCCGTCGGTAAGTGGGTGATCCGCACAGCAGAATCGGTAACGTTAACGTGCTGACCACCAGCACCCGAAGAGCGATAGGTATCGATTTTAAGGTCCTTCTCATCGATATGAAACTCCTCTTCATCCGGCTCCACTAGAATCGCAACCGTGACAGCAGATGTGTGGATGCGCCCTTGAGTCTCTGTCGCCGGAATGCGCTGTACGCGATGAGTCCCCGCCTCATGCTGCATCAGACGGAAGACCTGACGACCGCTCATCGACATAATATATTCCCGAAATCCCCCCAGTTCCGACGGGGAAGAGGAGATCACCTCATATTTCCACTTTTTCTTGTCCGCATAGATGCGGTACATGCGGACACAGTCGCCCACAAAGAGGGCAGCCTCGTCACCACCTGTACCTGCGCGGATCTCGATTAAAATAGTGCGGTCATCGCGCGGATCTGGCGGAACCAGAAGCTCCTCGACCAGCTGAAGCGCTGAAGGCTCCTCTTTTTCAAGGCGGGCGATCTCCTCTTTCAAGAGGGCGATCATGTCACTATCGGTCTCTCCTGCGAGCATGGCTCGATTCTCCTCGACCTGCCTCTGGATAGCAGAGAGCCGATCCCAGGCATCGCGAAGCTCAGACAGTCTAGAAAATTCTTGAGACAGCTCTCGAAAACGCTTCTGATCAGAAGCTGCGTCAGGGAGACCCAGCAGATGCTCGACCTCTCCTAGACGCTGGAGCAGCCGCTGGATCTTTTCGCGCATTATTTTTTCTTAGCGGGTTTTTTCACAGCGACAGGAGCAGCAGCTTGTTCCTGTGACTTTTTCATCTCTTCCGCTTTTTTCTTATAGCGACCTGCGAACTTCTGCATACGGCCTTCCGCATCGACGAACTGGTTCGCTTTTGTGAAGAAGGGGTGAGAAGCAGAGGAGATCGACACGCGGTGGATAGGGTATTCCTTGCCTTCGAACGTGCCCTTTTCTTTAGATTGAAGGGTTGTTCCGATCACAAAGCTCGTTCCAGTGGAAGAGTCGACAAAAAGAACCTCTTGATAAGAGGGGTGAATATTTTTTTTCATAGATATACTCCGATAATCGATGAAAAGCATAACGGATCTCCCAAGAAAAGGCAAGAGGGCACTCTTCCAACTCTATACACAAACAATAGAAATAATTAAATTAATATACTCCTTTCAATTCAATCTGCTAGGGTGCCTTTGAACTGGAAGGAGTATATCTCTTGACACTCTACCCTCCCGCGACATATCTCTAGAGGAGATATGTCTCAAATTCAAAGAATTGCTATCACAGGAGCTGCAGGTCAAATTGCCTACAGTCTTCTCTTCCGTATCGCCGCTGGCGAGATGTTGGGCCAAAATCAACCGATTGCACTCCATCTGCTCGATGTCGAACCATCGATAACTAGCCTCAAGGGGGTAGCTATGGAATTAGAAGATTGCGCATTTCCTCTATTGCGCGAGATACGCATCGGATTTAGACCTGAAGAGATCTTCGAGGGAGTCGACTACGCCATCTTGGTCGGCGCCAAGCCGCGCGGCCCAGGCATGGAGCGCAAAGACCTGCTCGGAGAGAATGGGAAGATCTTCATCGGTCAAGGAAAGGCCCTCAACGATGTCGCCTCCCGCAATGCACTTGTCTTTGTCGTTGGCAACCCCTGCAATACAAACTGCCTGATCGCAATGCACCATGCGCCGAACATTCCGCGCCACCATTTCTTCGCTATGACGCGCCTCGACCAGAACCGCGGAATCTATCAACTCGCACATAAAGCCGGTGTTCCAATCCATGAAGTCCACAAGCTGACCATCTGGGGCAACCACTCCTCGACTCAAGTGCCAGACTTCACCCACGCTGAGATCCGCGGCCGCAGTGCTGAAGATACCATTCCCGATCGCCACTGGCTTCAAGAGACCTTCTTTAAAACCGTCCAGACCCGAGGTGCCGAAGTGATCGCTGCCCGCGGCAAATCCTCCGCAGCCTCTGCAGCGCAAGCAATCATCGACTCAATCCGCTCCTTAGTGAACCCCACCCCCATTAATGATTGGTTCTCCTGCGGCATCCTCTCCGACAAAAACCCTTATGGGATCAAGCCCGGCCTCATCTTCTCCTTCCCCTGCCGGCTTAAAAAGCCCAAAGAGGTCGAGATTGTCCCCAACCTCTCCTGGGATCCCTTCATCGAAAAAAAGATCCGCCAAACTGAGCAAGAACTGCTAGAAGAGCGGGATATGGTTAAGGAGCTTCTATGAAAGAGGGCGTACTGTTCGAGATCACCCGCGACCAGCTAGAGACTGGAATGCGCGGCTTCCCCATTGGCTACTGCACCACTTCCCATGTTGACCCAAAAAAAGGACTCACTTACATAGGGCGCCCGATTGCGGATCTCTGCCGCTGGGACCCGATCGATGTGATCTATCTTCTCTACCATGGTGAGCCTGGTCGTAAAGACCAGATCGTCGAGTTTCGCCGCAATCTCAACCACCGCGCCTTCTGCTCCGAAGATACAATCCGCCACATCCAAGCCCTCCCTAAAAAAGGCTCTGCAATGGACCTCTTCGCTGCAGCCCTCCTTATCGCGGGTGTCTATGAGAGTGATGAAAATTACCGCGATGATTGCCTCAATGTAATCGCCAAACTCCCACAGATCGTCGCTACGCTAATCAACCACCACGCCGGCTGGGGCGAAACCCCTCCACCAAATCCCGACCTCGGCTATGTGGAGAACTTCATTCACATGCTGCGCCTTCCCACACTAAAGACAGAGCAGCTAACCGAAGTCCTCCGCATGTTCAATATCACCCACTACGACCATGGCGGTGGTAATCTCTCCACCTTCGTCGGCAAAGCCGTCGCCTCCGCGCTGGAACCGATGTTTGGATCACTCGCAGGAGCAATAACCGCCCTTGCTGGTCCGCGCCACGGGGGCGCCAATGAGGATTGCCTCGCATTCATGCAGCAGCTAGTAAAGGAGCTCGGCGATGAGCTCTCTGAAGAGCATGTCGCCCACTGGCTGCGCCGCAGACTCGAGCGCAATGAGCTCATTTTCGGTTTTGGCCATGCCGTCCTCCGCGTTGAGGATCCCCGCGCCACCCTCTTCTACCACTATGGCCTCAAGGAGTTCCCAGACCATCCTCTCATCAAAGCTGCAGCCCTCCTCCGCAAAGTCGGCCCAAAGATCCTCTCCGAAAATAAGAAGATCTCCAACCCCTTCCCCAACATCGACGCCATCACCGGCCCGCTCCTCACAGCCGCCGGATTCCCTTATCCCGACTACTTTCCACTCCTCTTCGGACTAAGCCGCTGCGTAGGGATCGCAATCCAGATCGTATATGAACGTTTAGAAGCTCGCGGAGGAAAGGGAACGCCGATCGTTCGTCCAGACTATCTCTATAAGTCTAGAGAACAGATCAGCCATGTCGTGAAGAAAGCGCAATGACTCTTATACCAAATATCAGGTGACTTTTCCGAGCTCAAAGAAGTTGCGGAAATCATTGCCGAAATAGACATCAGATCCACTTACGAATCCCTTCGCGACATTGACTTTTACCAGCCCCCCCCAATCTTCGTAACCGGGAAGAAATTCAATAGATTTAAGACCTTTAGGTCCACCTTCTACAAAGGTAATAAGATTTCCTGAACGCTGCATCACCAGCTTATTCCCTATTTCAGAAACCTTACCGTTCACCAAATCCTTTGCAGCACCCGCTCCAAAAGCACCAAAATAGGTCAGGTTCTTTATACAAAGAACCGGATTTGACGCTTTTGATGGAATCTTTTTCTGTTCCCAATTTTTATTCGGATCCTGATTAAGGCGTGTCAACCCCTCAGTATTGGCATTTCGATTCAGTGCATCAAACTGTTCTTGCGACAGCTCTTTTCCAGGGTCCAGTCGTATCAATTTTACTGCTGGCAGCTTAATGGTAAGTGTATCTCTAATTTCAGTTACCTTTGCTCCTTCAGGAAGAGTCAATTTCTCATCGAACAGCTTCTGGAAGTGTTCACCAAAATTGGGTATAGCCTTAAAAAACTCTGAATAGAGCAGCTGAGCCTGCTCGAGTGTCTGTTGTACACCCTCTGTACTGTCAGTTAAACTTAAGGTATCGTCATCGCCGTATAGCAGTTCATGTACATACTGCGGATCCTCTAGCCTTTTTTCCAGCTCATTTTGAAGGCGTTTAATTTCCTGCTGCTTTCTCAGCCTCGTCATGGCAATCCTGATGGAAAAGGCATTCAGCTTGAGTTTTTTTGAACTTATCGAATTCAAATCATTACCTTTATAATCTTTATTAAGCTTTGAATTAATACGTTCAACGTTTCTTAAAAAGATCTCAGCGCGATTACTATTAAAAAAAACAGAGAGATTACAAAAGAAATCCACAGTCAATCTTACGATCAACCACCTGCTCTTATAACATCTCTCCTCACCAATCAATCTCGGATCAATTTTTCGAAGCTCACTTCGATTCCACTCGAGTATGTCGGTATCATAAACACACTCTATGTGATCTTCAGCATCTCTGCGATATTTCAAGCCGAGATTAATATCTATAACGTATGGATTTTCATTTATCATAAAATAACCTCACCTTATGTGTATATTTTACTATAAATATATATTTAGTTACACGATTTGCAATAAAATATATTATTAAAATAGTTATTATATGTTTATTATAATATTTATTATAACAACCCTCTGTACAGGACAAAAAATAAGTTCATGCAGCGCAACTCATTGTTTTTAAGC
>CAZEZK010000070.1:0-7684 GCA_964516935.1 uncultured bacterium | reverse complement strand
CTTAAAAACAATGAGTTGCGCTGCATGAACTTATTTTTTGTCCTGTACAGAGCTTGCTCCGATACAATGCAGTCACCACCGAAGCTGATCGAAGAGACGGGCTCTGGAGCATCAGATTGACAAAACCAAACAATGAAGCAGAAATAAAGGCGCTATTGGATAATTACCAAATCAATCCGATCGATGAGGATCTAGGCGGAATGTCACTCCCCTGCATCATTTCGTAACAAAGAAGCCAACTCTCCCGCCCCCGCAAAATCGGCCATTTTGCGGGGGCGGGCAGTTTTGCGAAGGCATGGCATATACTCCTTCCAGCTCAAAGAAAAAACAAGATTCATTTTCACCTCTCCCCTTTCCCCTTTTCCCCACTTCCGTTATCATCCATCCTTATGAAGACCCCTAAGTGGAAAAAATTTCTTATCCTCGCTGCCGCCGCTTTAGCGCTGTATAACGTATTCCCCACTCTGCTCTACTACGCAAAGCCGCTTGAGCGTCCATTAACCGAGAGCGAAGCGCGCTCCACTGCCAACGAAATTACTCAGCGAATCAAGGCAGCCGAAGAGGAGAGCATTCACTGGATCTCCTCCTTCTGTACACAGCTTCAGATAAAGCCACAGACGCTCCGCATCGTTCCCGAAGCACCGCAGTGGATCGAACTCTCCTTTACTCGCACCGAAGAGGCCAACCGCTTTCGCTCCTACCTCCCTCGCGCCGGCTCTCTCATCCCCTTCGCGCCACAGAGATTAGCGCTCTCCTATGTTCAACCAGAAGATGGCAAAACTGTGCTCGTGCAGCGCCGCATCGCCGCCTGCCCCGAGGAAAATCTCTTCTCCTACGCACCACAAGGTAGCGAACCCTATCGCGACTGGATTAGCAATCGATTCGATGCTCTCAACCACTCAATCGCCTCTGGCGATGCACACTTTAGCCACGTAGAGATCGATTGGGATCAGCAGATGCTGGTACTTACACCACGCTCAAAAAATCCATCGACACAAACTCTCATGGACGAGCTAGCCCGCATCGGCCAAGAGACTGAAGAGCTCTTCTCTCCCCTGTCTGACAACCGATTTGCCGCCGCCTTCCACCAGAATCCTCAGGCCGCTGGGGTGCTGCTACTCTCCCTTCAGCCACTTGCAGAGCAGGAGCTCTCCCATCTACGCGCTACGATCGAGCTACTCTGGCATCCAAAACATCCCGATCTCCTATCACAGCAGTTCCCCATCGTGGACGATGCAATTTATGCAGCGCTCTCTCCAGAAGAGCAGAGCTTCTGCCTCCACCTCTCTCGCGACCATGCACTCGTCGTACAAGCTCACGGCCTCAAGCGCATCATCGACAGCCATTCCGAATCGAGCCAACTACAGAATGACCTCAACGCGTTGATCGTGCTTCTCCATCAACAGGGTTTCTCCATCTCTCCGACGAGCGCCGACCCTGTCTTTGAGCGCGCCCACTTCTATCGCCCTCTCCTCGAAGCTAGCCGAGAACAGTTTATTACACCCGGTTCCGGAGACTATGCTGTCGTCGAATACTCCACACTCGAGCAGCGCATCTGGACACAAAATCAGATCGAAGCACAAATCCATACAGACCTTTTGAAGCAGTGGGATGATTACAGCGCTGCAACCGTCGCGCTAACCCCAGACCTCCGTTTTGATGCACCGAAACCGAGCGTCAGCCCCTTCTGGAGCAACTTCTGGCTCAACGTGCGCAAATATTTCCGTGGAGATGAGCGCAAAATCCTGCGCTGGGGTCTAGACCTCTCTGGAGGCAAAAGCGTAGAGGTCGAGCTCCTCGACGCCGATCAACGCCCCATCTCCGATGATGCCGACCTCCACCGCGGGATCAATGAGCTCCACCAGCGCCTCAATAAATTAGGCCTCGCCGAGGTCTCCATCCGACAAATCGGACGCCACATCGCGATCGATATTCCAGGATCCCCCTCGCTCTCTGCGGCGGAACTCATTCAGCCCTCTTCTATGCACTTCCATGTGGTGAATGAGACATTCTCCCTATACAATCCGCGTCTCAGCGGCGATGTAAACCGATTCCTACAGGAAGTATGGAATGAAGCCTCCGTCTCCCACCGCACCGATGCGGCGAGTATCCAGGAGATCTCCTGGCGCCACTGGCAGACACAGTCCAGCGAGGCAGCGCGCAACCTGGCCCGCGAGGGACTTATTATCGCTCCACCGGAAGATCGCTCCTCCAGTGCAACTGCCGACCAAACACTCTCTCAAGTCGCGAAATTCCGCGGCAATGAACCCTCAGAATGGATGGGACAGAGCCACCCTCTCCTCATCGTCTTCCACAACCACGCTCTAGAAGGTGCAAATCTTCAAAATATCCACGCCTCTTATGACCCGACAAAAGGCAACTACCTCAGCTTCGAAGTCGCTCAACAGAGCGCGCGACCTGGTGAGGCCGATCCAAGAGATACCTTCTGGGAGTGGACCTCCCGCTTCTCAAAAGAAAAGATTAGTGGCACGCCGCTAGAAGCCCCCTCTCAAGGACGCGGCTGGCGCATGGCCGTACTCCTGAACGGCTCCATCATCAGCTCCCCCTCCCTCGACTCTGCCCTTCGCGAAAGCGCCATGATCTCCGGCAGCTTCTCTCAACGCGAAGTGCTTCAGCTCGCCAACGATCTCAAGGCCGGCTCGATGACCTTTACACCACATATTCTTTCTGAAAAAAATATTAGCCCCGAGCTCGGCAAGTCAGACCGCATGCGAGGTATCTTCGGAGTTGCAGCAGCCTTTGCAGCTGTACTCGGTGCGATGGCCGCCTACTACCGCTTCGCCGGTCTCATCTCCTGCGCCGCGGTGCTCTTTAACCTCGTTATCATCTGGGCCATTCTCCAAAATCTCGGCGCTGCACTCTCGCTCGCCGGCCTCGCAGGAATTATCCTTACTGTAGCGCTCGCTGTTGACGCCAATGTGCTCGTTTTTGAACGCATTCGAGAAGAGGTCGCCAAAGGCCAAGGGATCGGCGCAGCGATTGCCGCCGGTTACCGCAAAGCCTATAGCGCCATCATCGACTCCAACGCAACGACGCTGATCGCCTCGCTTATCCTCTTCCAATTTGAAGCCGGCCCCGTTAAGAGCTTCTCGATCAACCTAATGATCGGGATTGCATCCTCCATGTTTACAGCGCTCTTTGTCACCCACTTCTACTTCGAGCGCTGGGCGCAAAATCCAAAGACCCAAGCTCTCTCAATGGCTAACTGGATCCCAGTGCCCCGCTTCGACTTCCTCAAGCGCGCTAAGACAGCTTGCTTCGTCGCCCTTGCGCTGATCGCAGTTGGAACAACCATCGCCTTTGAGCAGCGCAACTCGCTCTTCGGTATGGACTTCACCGGCGGCTTTGCCCTCAATTTCAATACGCAAAAGATAGCCTCCCCACACGAGATCGAACAGGCACTCATTAAAGCGGGCGCCTCCACCTCCGATCTCCATGTGCGAGAGCTCAGCTCTGCACACGACTTCCGTCTGCTCCTCGGCACCAGCATGGAACAGCCTGGAAAACCCTTTGCGGCTCTTTCATCAGAGGCAGCCCCACGCATCGAATGGATCACTCAGGCACTCACTGCCGCCAATATTCCTCTTGCAACACAATCCCTCGAGTCTCAATGGGCCTCGATGAGCGGCCAGATGTCTGAGACGATGCGCAACCAGGCCCTCGCAGGGTTCGCTGTCGCGCTCTTATGCATCTTCGCCTACATCTCGATGCGCTTCGACTCCTCATTTGCCTTTAGTGCGCTGCTCTGCGTTGCCCATGATATTCTAGTCACGCTCGGCTTCATCGCACTGCTGCACGCCCTCGGAGCACCGCTACAGATCGACCTCAACAGCATCGCCGCGCTCATGACGATCGTCGGCTATTCGCTCAATGATACGATCATCATCTTCGACAGGATCCGCGAAGAGCGCCGCCGCTCTCCGGGCCAGTCGCTCGCCTCGATCATCAACCATGCGATTAGCGTTACACTTAGCCGCACCGCCATCACCTCTGGTGCAATGCTCCTGGTTCTGCTAACACTCGCAATTGTTGGAGGCACTTCGCTTCTCAGCTTTGCGTGCACAATGATCATCGGCGTAGTCTTCGGCACTCTCTCCTCCTGGTTCATCGCAGCACCGCTTGCGCTGATCTTCGAGAAGCGCCGCGCAAGAGTATATTCCTAAACATGTTGCGTAGAAATAACTTGCAGTTTGAGTGCGTCAAAGCGCCGGGGTTGAGAGATTTCACGCGACTCAAACTGCAAGTTATTTCTGATATTTGGTGTTAATGTTAAGAAGCTCCAAGGCTGGCGTAAAAATAATTTTGTGATTTTTCCCGACTAATGTAGACTTGTCGCATCTCTAACAATGCAACAGATACCGCTACTATTCTCCTCCAGTAACCGCTCTCTAAATCTGCAGTTCGTTCTGCAGACGCTCTTGGCACCTGATCTAAAAAAATTGCACTTTTACTGCGATCGCCTGATTCAGACAAGCGTTACTTCACCCGATGCATTACAACAGCTACTTCACCAGATGAGCCGCGGTTCGCAGTTCGATGACGCGCTACCCAAATTCTTTACAGCACTCCTTCCTTTTTTTGATGAGATCGGCAGAGACGAAACCCTACTCTCCTATTGTTTAGAACACAGAGAAGAGTTCAATCAATTATTTGGACTGCGCGCCATAGAAAATTTTCTCCTCCACCTATTCCCCTTAGGCATCGATGAACTGCGCCTCTACCTCCGAGAAAAGTACGAAGAGCGCGGCTTCTACGACTACTCCGCGCAACAGGAAGCCCTGTTATCCAAATTGCGCTTGTAAAGAAGAAGAGCGGGATCTCGCCCTTCTTCTTTACGGAGCTGCCTGAATAGTTCGATTGTGATTATACTGAATCCGTGCCGCACAATCAGTTTCGCCAGCTCGTCCAAGACACCCATCTCTACCTTTCCGCACTCTCTGATCCTTTCCTGCTAGCCGAATCCGACTGCGGCGCCTGGATTAAAGCAGCACCAAAACCAGCTCCCCCAAAAATTGCACTTTCCCCGCTACCTCCACCCCTGCCAGCCGTTCCCAAACCAGCCCCTATCGCCTCGCCTCCCCCTTATTCGCAACCTCGGGAGCTTTCATGCGAGCTGAAGAGCCAACTTTTGAATCACGAGCGGAATAAACCAACCTTCTCATTTACACAAGCCATGGCAAAGGTGGCACCGCAGATGGCGATCCTCGATCGCGCGCCAAATGATGCCCCTGCGCAACAGGTGATGAACCGATGGAAGACAAAAACCCAGACCGCCCCCCTCTCCATCCTCTTCCTACGAGAATCCCCCGCCGAGCAGGCTCTTCTCACCAATCTCGCTAAAGCGCTCACCACCTATTTCGGCGAAGCGCGCCTCATCCCCGCTGCCCCGATCGAAAAAGAGGGCCAGTGGGACTCTTTCTTAATGCCTCCAATCAAACTCCTCATTCTCTCTGAGCAGACACTGCACACCCTGCCTCTCCTGCTCCATAACTATAAAGAGATCCCCGCCACAGGCGCTCGCACCCTTAAAGAGATCCCCGTCTTTCTCCTCCAGCCCACTGAAAAACGCCTCCTCTGGGAACAGCTATGCCAAACCATTCGTCCCCTCTTTTCGTAGAAGTTCTGCTCGACCAGCAAATCGGGAAGGGACTCGACTACTCAGTCCCCCCAGAATTGCATATGCAGATCCAGATCGGCCAACGCGTTGAAGTCCCCTTCCGCACTGGCGTAAAACAGGGCACCGTCTCTCAAATCAAAAAACAGTCTAAAGTCCCCTCCATCAAACCGATCAACCGCCTCATCTCCGAACGCGCTGCACTCGCACCGCCGCTCTGGTCGCTTGCCTCCTGGATGGCTGAATACTATTGCACCTCCTTACAGAAGGTGCTCCGCTGCTTCATCCCTCCCAACATGCGCCGTCCCGTCAAAGCCCAAGCTACTACACTCGACCGCTTCTGGGCAGACCAGGAATTTTTCCCCACACAGCCAAAGATCCTCACACCCCAGCAGAAAGAGTGCCTCGACAAGATCGACCAGTCGCTCCTCTCCAATACATATGCCGCCCACCTGATCCATGGTATCACCGGCTCCGGCAAGACAGAGATCTATCTCCAGGCCATCGCCCGCGCAATGAAACAGGGCAAGAGCGCACTCCTCCTTGTGCCAGAAATCGCTCTCACCACTCAGACCATTGAGCGGTTCCGCTCCCGTTTCCCCCAACGCATCGCCGTCCTCCACCATCGCCTCGGACTCGGAGAGCGTACCGCTGCCTGGAATGCCCTCGACTCCGGCGAAGTGACCCTCGCTATCGGTGCCCGCTCCGCCATCTTCTGTCCTGCAAAAAAACTCGGCCTCATTATCATCGACGAAGAGCATGACAGCTCCTACAAACAGAGCGACGAGGCCCCCGCCTACCATGGCCGCGATGTCGCTGTTATGCGCGCCTATATGGAAAAGGCAACCATCCTCCTCGGCAGTGCCACCCCCTCACTCGAATCTTATCTCAATGCTGAAAAGGGCAAATATATCCTCAGCACACTCACTACACGCGCCACCGCAGCCTCACTCCCCTCCGTCACCATCGTGGACATGCAGCACGCTTGTCAGCGCTCTGGCGGCTTCACCCACTTCGCCCCAGAACTCCTCCAGGCCATTAAGCAGCGCACTGCCGCAGGCGAACAGACACTCCTCTTCCTCAACAAGCGCGGCTACCATCGCATGCAGACCTGCAGCTCTTGCCGCACTATCATCAAGTGTCCGCATTGCGATCTCTCTCTCACCTACCACCGCTCCCAAAATAAACTCGCCTGTCACCTTTGCGACCACCAGATCGATCCTCCTCGTGAATGCCCCCAATGCAAATCGACCAATTCAATCCAGTTCAAAGGCTTCGGCACCGAGCACGTCGAACGCTCCCTCAAAGCCATCTTCCCCGAAGTGCGCACACTTCGCATGGATCGCGACACCACTCGAACCAAAGATAGCCACGAGACCCTCTTTCAACAGTTCCGCGCCCACAAAGCCGACGTCCTTATCGGCACTCAGATGATCGCTAAAGGGTTCCACTTCCCCTCCGTTACCCTCGTCGGCATCCTCAATAGTGACGCCTCTCTCCAGATCCCCGACTTCCGCTCTCAGGAGACAATCTTCCAGCTCCTCACACAGGTCGCCGGCAGAGCAGGCCGAGCATCCCTACCCGGCGAAGTGATCCTCCAAACCTACTTCCCCGACCACCCCATCTTCCACCTCGCCGCCCGCCAAGACTACTCCGCCTTCTATAAAGCTGAGATCGAGGAGCGCCGCCTCTTCGGCTACCCCCCATTCACCCATCTCATCCGCCTGCTCTTCTCAGGCCCCGATCCCGCCGCCGTTGAAGCCGAAGCCGAACGCTGCCGAACCCTACTCACCCAGCATGAAGTCCCCCACTCCCAGATCCTCCCTGTCGCACCCTGTGGCCATCCCAAAATTAAGGACCAGCACCGCTTCCAGTTCCTTATCAAAACCCCCTCCATCAAGAGCTGGGCAACCAAGATCGCCTCCCTCCGCTCCTCAGAGAGGCTCTTAATAGACGTCGACCCCATTTCTACATTTTTCTAGAAGCAAGAGCCTGTTGCGATTGCAAAATATCGCGCATCAAAACATACTAGTACAAATTTTATGCGAC
>CAZEZK010000069.1:5925-7837 GCA_964516935.1 uncultured bacterium | reverse complement strand
CTACCAGCTCCACACCTCCGACATCTTCGTCGCCCTTGCCGGCGGCCTCAAGATCACCGAACCCGCCCTCGACCTCGGCATCCTCCTAGCCATCGCCTCCTCCGCTGCTAACCAGGCCATGCCTGCCGATATGGTGGCCCTAGGCGAAGTAGGCCTCGGCGGCGAGATCCGCGCCGTCACCCGCATCGAGACCCGCCTCAAAGAGGCCATCCATATGGGCTTCCTGCGCTGCCTCCTCCCCACTCGAAACCTCAAGGGGATATCCCCTAACATCGCCGACAAGATTAAGCTGATCGGCGTAGATCTAGTCTCTCATGCTATCTTGCAGGCGATTGGGTAATAATGATCCGAGTCGCAGCCCGTCGATCTCCACTCTCGCTCATCCAAGTCGATGAAGTAATGAATCCCCTCGCCATTCCCTTTGAACTGATCGCGGTCGACTCACGTGGCGATCTAGACCGCACCACATCTCTCCGCGATCTTGGGAAAGATGACTTCTTCACCGATGCTGTTGACCGTCTAGTTCTCGAAGGCAAGGCAGATGTCGGCATTCATTCAGCAAAGGATCTTCCCGACCCTCTCACCACAGGACTTTCACTCATTGCCCTCACTAAAGGTCTCGATCCATCTGACAGTCTAATTCTCCGTCCTAATGAAACTGTTCAGCCCCACTTCCGCATCGCCACCTCTAGCGCCCGTCGAGAGGAGCTAGTTCAAGAGCTCTTTCCATTCCCACTCAGCTTCTTGGATCTGCGAGGAACTATCGCCGAACGCCTTACTCTTCTAACACAAGGCGCTGCCGACGGGATCGTTGTGGCTGAGGCTGCACTCATTCGCCTAGGCTTCACTCATCTACCTCGCATCCGTCTCCCTGGTCCCACAACTCCACTCCAAGGCCGTCTCGCTGTTACAGCCGGCTCCGGAAACCATGCAATGGCAACTCTATTTGCTCGACAAAATTACCAAACTTAGGTAAATTTTTTGAGTATAGAGCCATTGGGAGTTTTGCAACTGGCTCTATAAACAAACAAGCCTAATACATATGACCACACGACCAAGAACGTCTACGTCTGACATCCTCGCCGAATTCACGAGTACATTTTATCAAGATCACTCCCAAACCAATCTCGATGATCAGCTCTATAAACTTGGTATGAATGGAATAGATGCAGCCATGCTATCTGCAAACACATACGGCGTCCTAAAGGAGACCGCAATAGAATGTGCAATCGCGATACACAACGCTCTTCCCCAACCGAATCAAGCAACCAAATTCGAAACATGGCCTATTACAAAACAGATCAACTGGTTAAACGAAATAGCAATAGATGACCCGTACGCCGCAAAAATATTGGAATGGTCACACCATTTTATTTGAGTAATATTCTCTATCTAGGACTTGATCCAAGCCGTTATCCACGCCACGTTCTGCACTATCCGATTCTCAAAATCGTACCTAGAGATGTCGTTGTACCAGACTTCTACACCCATCTGATCTTCACTAGTCGACAGGCGGTGTTCCTCTGGCAAGGAATTGCTCCTAAGCCTTGGCCACAGCCACTCGCTATTGGGGATGCTACCGCAGCTCTATTGGACAACCCACTCGTCGCTCCCTTTGCAACGCAGGAAGGGATGATCGAACTTCTGCGGACACTCGATCTGCGCGATGCAACCATCGTCTGGCCACGCTCTGCACAAGCGCGACCGTTACTAGAGATCTTTCTAAAACCCTACTCTCACCAGATCCTCGATCTCTATGACACAGAAATCAAGGCACCAGACTCATTGCCGGATCTTACACAGATCGAGGAGATCGTCTTCACGAGCCCCTCTTGTGTGTGCGGCTTCATCCAACTCTTCGGACCTCTACCTTCAGACAAGCAGCTAACAGCAATTGGCCCAGTGACACAGG
>CAZEZK010000069.1:0-5915 GCA_964516935.1 uncultured bacterium | reverse complement strand
TCAATGAATATACCCGTTCCACCTCAATCGCACCCTAGCAGATTGATTCAAAGCCTCGGGGTTGGATCAATCCTCTTGGGTGCCTTTGAACTGGAAGGAGTATAGAAGCGCTCAAACTGCAAGTTATTTCTGATATTTGGTATAAAGTATTTTACACTTGGAATACTTTTCTCCATGATCATGGAACTGATACGAGTAGCGAGATAAATTTATGGACAACGCCGCGCAACAGCGCATTCACTCTTGGCTCGCTGGGCCCTATGATGCGGAGACGAAAAGTGAAATCCGCCGTTGGATGGAGAGCGATCCCAAACAGCTCGAAGAGGCCTTCTTTAAGGAGCTCGGCTTTGGCACGGGTGGAATGCGCGGGAAGATGGGACCCGGCACCAACCGGATGAACCGCTACACGGTGCAGTTTGCATCACAGGGGCTGGCCAACTACCTCATTGCACAGAAGATGGTTGGCCCGATCATCATTGGCTGCGATGTGCGCCATAATTCGCCACTGTTTGCTATAGAAGCTGCTCGCGTCTTTGCCGGAAATGGCCTGAAAGTTCTGCTCATCGACAGCTTCTGCCCCACACCTCTTGTCTCATTCGGCTGCCGTTATTTTGGCTGTAGTGCTGCGATCGTCATCACCGCTTCACACAACCCACCGATCTATAACGGCTATAAGGCCTATTGGAAGGGAGGGGCGCAGGTAGTCCCGCCTCATGATGAGGCGATCATGGACGAAGTGCGCAAAATCAGCTCTCCCGATTCTGTGCGTCTAGCTCCGGAGAACTCCCCGCTGATCCACAAAGTTGGCAAGGAGCTAGATGAGGCCTATTTCCGTAAGCTCGACCAGCAGAAACTGCTTCCTATTACACACAACGCTCCCCTCTCGATCATCTACACCAACCTCCACGGCACTGGGATCCGACTATTACCGCAGGCACTGCACAACTGGGGGTTTAATTCTGTGGAGCTAGTGAAAGCACAGCAAGCGCCTGATGGAGATTTTCCCAACGCCCCATCGCCCAATCCTGAAGAGCGTAGCGCTTTGAAGCTCGGCACGGAGCAGCTCGTTCGTGAAAAACGCGATCTGCTGCTCGCGAGCGACCCCGATGCAGATCGGCTCGGAGCTGTCGCTCTACACAAAGGCGCGCCAACCTACTTTACAGGCAACCAAATCGCCTGTCTCTGCCTCTATCACATCTGCTCTACCCTCACCGCTCAAAAGCGATTCCCGGGCAATGCAGGCTTCGTGAAATCGATTGTGACAACGGAACTCTTCTCCACTATCGCGAAAGATTTTGGAGGCAGCTGTATCGAAGTGCTAACCGGCTTTAAGTATATAACCGAGCAAATCGCTGAGTGGGAACAGAGCCGCAAACATACCTACCTATTTGGCGCCGAGGAGTCCTATGGCTATCTCTTCGGCTCCTTCGTCCGAGATAAAGATGCGATCTCCTCGGGATGTCTGCTCGCAGAGGCAGCTCTAACGGCAAAAATAGAAGGAAAAACGCTAACAGACCGACTGGAAGAGCTCTATCGCCGCTACGGAGTCCATCGAGAGGCACTCGTCAATCTCGCCACAACAGATTCTCCAGAAGGCATAGCACAAATCAGAGCGCTGATGGACCATCTGCGCAAAGAGCCACCGATAGAGAAGGTTGAGGACTATCTAAAACCGAGACAAGGGATGCCTCCATCAGATGTATTGCGCTTCTGGTTGGAAGATGGAAGTAAACTGGTCGTCCGCCCCTCAGGAACGGAGCCTAAGATCAAGATATATGCGGAAGTCATGGAGAGAGCTCCCCACGACCTCGCACAAGCGATATTCCGGTGTGATCTGCGCCTAAAAAAGCTAACCGATCAATTCACACAGATTAGCGCGCAGTTTTTGCCCGGTACCAGCAGATGATTTTGTACACAGCAGAGATGCCAATTAAGACATATGCAATGCGTGTAATTCCAGCCATCATGCCGAATACTGCAGCAATGAAGTCAAAGCCAAAGAGGCCCATAATTCCGAGGTCCAGACCGCCGATTAAGAGCAGAATGAACGCTATGTTGTCGATCAAATGATGATTTCCTTTCATAAGATATCTCCTTTTCTTCTCATTAAGAGATCTGGATTTATTTGGCAAGCAATCCTGTTATTTATAATTAATCTAGAATCCCTCCCCCCGACAGATTCCTTCTCGGTAGCTTCTGGAATTTTTAATGTTTTGCGGGTTACCAACCGGACCTGCGAATTTAGCATGGAATATAAGTGCCCCTTCACCCTTATCCCCATGCCTCCTTGGGTCGATCTTCGTGGGCTGGTCGGCGTAATGAACACCGTCGAAGGCAATGGCTTCCTCTACGCCGGAATCAACTTCGACATTTCCTTAAGCGACCATGTTATTTTTACGGTCGGTTTTGCTCCCGGCTACTATTGGGTCAGCCGCGGGAAGGAATTAGGTTATCCCCTAGAGTTCCGCTCCGGAGGCGAACTCGCTTATCAGCAAGACAATGGAGTCCGTTATGGGGTCCACTTCTACCACCTCTCCAATGCCCATCTAGGCTGGAAAAACCCAGGTGAAGAGTCGCTTGTCCTTTTCTACGAGGTGCCGATTAACCTGTTAAAATATTGACGCTTACGCTATGATTTGACTCATTATATAATGACTTCGAAAAAACCCCTTACTGTGTGGATGATCGCCCTTATTAACGTAGCTGCGATCTGCAATATCAAAAACTTTCCTGTTCTTTCAGAATATGGACTCGCCACTCTCTTTTTCTTACTTATTGCTGCAATAATCTTTTTTATTCCGCTCTCTCTAGTCTCTGCAGAGCTCTCAACTGGCTGGCCTGAGCGCGGCGTCTACACCTGGGTGCGCGAAGCTTTTGGACCGCGTATTGGATTTCTTGCTATCTGGCTCCAATGGATTGAGAATGTGATCTGGTATCCAACCATTCTCTCTTTCATTGCTGCGACCTTTGCCTATGTAATTAATCCCTCTTTGGCGTCGCAACCCCTCTACACTGTTGCAGTGATTCTCATTACTTTTTGGGGAACTACTTGCGTCAACTATTTCGGTATGCGCATCTCCGGCTGGATTAGCTCTGTTGGCGCCTTCTGCACAATAGTGCCCATGGTGCTCATTATCCTCTTTAGCCTTCTCTGGATTGGCCAAGGCAACCCCATCCAGATCCAATTCACCTGGCGCGACACCCTTCCCTCTTTCACCAATCTGAACGACTACGTCCTGCTCATCGGCTTCCTTTTTGGATTTGCCGGGATGGAGATGTCTTCTGTCCACGCGAAAGATGTCAACAACCCCAAGCGCAACTACCCTCTAGCCGTCCTCTTCTCGGCGATTCTGATTTTTGGTCTCTACGCTGCTGGCGCCGTTGCCATTGCCGCCATCGTCCCCCAAAAAGATATCCAACTCGCCTCCGGTGGTATGGATGCCTTTGAGCAGCTCTTTAACGCTTTTGGGATCCCTTGGGCTACAGGCCTCACCGCCGCCGTTACAGTTCTGGGCGC
This sequence comes from uncultured bacterium, assembly GCA_964516935.1. Classification (GTDB taxonomy): domain Bacteria; phylum Chlamydiota; class Chlamydiia; order Chlamydiales; family SM23-39; genus CAZEZK01. The sequence continues at coordinate 2,398 of CAZEZK010000069.1, read as the reverse complement.
CCTCGGCATGATGAGCTCCTGGATCGTCGGTCCCAGCCGCGGACTCCTCGCTACAGCGCAACATGATGGTGATCTCCCTCCCATCTTGCAAAAAACAAACCGCCATCACATGCCTGTCAGCATCTTCCTGCTCCAAGGCATCATCGTGACGCTCCTCTCCCTCGTCTTCCTTTTCATGCCCAGCGTCAACAGCTCCTACTGGATCCTGCTCTCGCTCGCTGCGCAGCTCTACCTCCTCATGTACATCCTCCTCTTCCTAGCAGCCATCCGCCTCCGCTACTCGAAACCTCTCGTCCATCGAGCCTATCGCGTTCCCGGCGGCAACTGGGGTATCTGCATCGCCTCCGGCCTGGGCGTTCTCTCATGCACGCTCGCAGTCATCATCAGCTTTCTCCCCCCGAGCCAGATCGAAACCGGCAGCCATCTTGTCTACCAGTCGATTCTCACGGGCGGCGTAATCTTCTTCTGCGTCGTCCCATTCCTGATCTACGCAGCTAAAAAGCCCTCCTGGAAAAGTTCGCGCTATGACTAGTTGGGAATCCTCTGCGAACTGGTATAAAAAATGCGTCGGCGATGAGGGTCACACCTACCATCGCGACAGCATCCTCCCCAACCTCCAGCGCCTCCTCAAGTCCACCCAGTCGCTCCTCGAGCTCGGCTGCGGCACTGGTGTCCTCGCTACTCACCTCCCCCCTAAAGTCCACTACTGCGGCATCGACCTCTCCTCCTCCCTCATTCGCGAAGCCAAAAAGCGACTCCCCCAGACCGAGTTCCACGTCGCTAATGCCTGCCAGTCCCTCCCCATCAACAAACGCGACTTCGACACCGCCTGCTTCCTCCTCTCCCGTCAGAACATGGAGCATGGTGACAAAGCGATCGCCATCGCAAAGAGCCACTTAAAACCCAACGGCAAACTCCTCCTAATCCTTAACCACCCCTGCTTCCGCATCCCCCGCCAGAGCGCCTGGGGCATCGACGAACAGAAGCAGATCCAGTATCGCCGTTTAGACAGCTACCTCTCCCCTCAAAAAATCCCCATCCAGACCAATCCAAGCAAAGGCGAAAAGTCTGCCCTCACCTACTCCTTCCACAACCCCCTCTCCGTCTATATCGAGTGGCTCGCTCAAGCCGGTTGCGCCGTCACCGCTCTCGAAGAGTGGACCTCCCCTAAAGTCAGCACCGGCGCTGTTGCCCGCAGAGAGAATCGCGCTCGCAAAGAGTTTCCACTCTTCTTGATGATTCAAGCCATAAACGCTTCCAAGTAATATAAAATATTTTGTATTATTAGGTCCGGAAATTTCTCAGCCGGCTCGGGTGAATATTTTCCAATCCTTACACAAAAATCCAAGCACTTGATTTTTTTTACTCCCAGATGTAAATTTGGTCGCTTAATTTGAGGTATTTATGTCTATTGAAGCAATCACTACCACAGGGAACTGGCATCTCCCTGAAGAGCTCATCAAGCTTAGCCAACATCAGAATTGGGACGAGGCCTCTAAGGAGTGGGACCTAACAAATATCGAGATGCTCGCGCCGGGTGAAGAGTCCTCATCCTGCCTCTGTGGACATGAGATCCGAGATCTCTGCCATATCTCCAATTCCACGACCAAGAAGACCGCGATCGTAGGGAACCACTGCATCTGGAAGTTCCCTAAAATGCACCCCCTCACATCCGTTCCAAAAATCATCCAAGCAACACATCGCCTGATGAAGGATCCTCTCTCTTCTGCCAATAAAGACCTCATCCAGCTCGCTTTCAGTCGCAATATCTTTACGCAGAGTGAGACCTCATTTTATCTCAACATCTGGCGCAAACGCCAGCTGACTGAAGATCAGGCAACAAAAAAAACGGCCCTAAATCAGAAACTTTTCCAAGAGTTGATCCGCGCACCTCTGGAAGTGGAGCTCTCTTTTATTAAAAAAGACCCCATAAAAAGCAGCGCCAGCCCCCGCCTTATCCAACGCGCTCACGACCAGAATGTGCTGCGCGATAGAGATGCGGAGTTCTACAATAATATTTGGAGACGCTCAAATGCAAGTCTCTCCGAAAAACAGTTGGCTTGGAAGATCGATTTAAATCGGCGAATGGTCACCAAGCTGACGTGAAAATCGCGTTGATAAACTGACAGACATATGAGGATACATACGATTAAAAAATCAATGGCTGGCGCAGAAACTAATACCTCCCGTATCCTCAAAGCATGTGCGGCATCTTCGGTTACATCGGCAAGAACGATCCTCTCCAGCTCTGCCTCAATGGACTAGAGCACCTTGAATATAGAGGCTATGACTCGACAGGGATCGCCGGCGTCTCTAATAACGCCATCATTACCATCAAACAGACAGGCAAAGTTGCGCAGCTCAAACAGCGCATCTCTGAACAGCCACTCTCCCTCGA
>CAZEZK010000068.1:1293-7923 GCA_964516935.1 uncultured bacterium | reverse complement strand
AGGGGCCATTTTTGGAGTGGATCGCTCCTTTGGTCATCTCTGCACTGGAGCTGAGTGTATAGTTGACTGCTACTCCAAACTCTCTGTCCCCCTCTTCAGCAATTGGGATCCAGGAAGACCAGGTGTCTTTCTGTAAGAGGCTAACGAAGAGAGCATATCCCCTTTCACTACCAGGATCTGGGCCATTCCAACAGGGGATGAGTGTATCAAATGGGGCGCATTCGATCTTTTCCCAACAGAAGCTGCCCATCGCTCGTTCCTCGGGAGATGGGTAGTATGTATGGAGAATTGCAAGGCAGATCAGAGCGATCATGGAGTCCTTGGGTGGAAGAGGCAAGCCTTATTTCCCGTGCGAGACCAGCTCTGGAGGAACTCCCGTAATGGAAAGGCGGTCGCGCTGGCCTTGTCATTAGGAAAGCCTGGGTCAATGGCATAAACCAGCTCTTTTTCTGCGTCGTAGCCGTAAATACAGACCATGTGGTCAAAACGATAGGGGCGAGCGCAACCTGGTAGGTAGCCCTTGACGCTGACGGTTACTGGGTTGCCATTCATCAGGTCGGCGTGGATAGCGCCAAAATTGGGAAGGCGTGTGGCGTAGATATCGTAATTGTCTAGATAGGTTGCAGCTTCGGCTGCATTGAAAGTCCAGCTCTCGTAGAAGTCAAACTCGCAGTCATAAATAGATTCGCAGAATCGATAGGCATCGATAGCGCCATTTTTGAGGAGTCCTATAGCAGCGGCGGTAGAAGCCGGAAGGGATAGGTCTAGATAGCGAGGATGCCGCAATCCGATTTGAGAGATGCGGGGAGGTGTGGAGAGTCGGACAGATTCAAGAGGTTCCACGTCTGTGACAGCAGCGAGCTCTTTGGAGTTAAACGTAGAAACAAGAAGGTTGAGCGCCTTGTCGGCAAATGGAGTCCAAGAGAAGACTTGAATGCGAAATCCTGTACAAGAGCAATTTTTTGCTCGCACGACATCTCTGGCACTCTCTGCAAAAGAGCCTAGAGGAGACTCCTGGTAGAGCATTTGACCGCGATCCCCCCATTCTGCGGTATAGAGCCACGGAGACCACTTTCCATCTTTATATAGAGAGGTGAAGAATGCGTAGCCCCCTTTGCGAGGAGGGCGAGGGCCATTCCAGGATAGGATCAACTCATCAAAAGAATCGCAATCCGTTTGTTCCCAGAGAAATTCATCGGCGTCTCGAGTTTCTGGGTTGAGAAGAGTGGTATATACATTTGCATGGATGAAAAAGGGGGCGAGAAAAGAGCAGAGTGCTGTAAAAAAGATAGGTGTATGAAAGGTTTTCTTCTTCTTTTCTTGAGCGGTTGGTTGCAGATTGGAGCATTGGAGCTTAGAGAGCAGCCGGTCTCTTTGCGGGTGAGCGTTATTATTCCGTGTCATTGGTCTCATTTTCCTCTATTGGAGAACTTGTTGGACTGTTACTCCCATCAGAGCGTCTTGCCTGATGAGGTTGTGATTTCTCTTTCGGAAGTAGGTCGGGTCTCTTGTTCTTTAGTGGATGCATTGGAACAAAAGCCTTGGCCCTACAGGGTGAAATTGGTGCGTCATACCGGGGTTTGCCCGCCAGGTAAGAATCGCAATGAGGCGTGCGCGCAGAGTTCTGGTGAATTGGTAATTTGCCAGGATGCGGATGATCTGCCTCATCCTCAGAGAGTTGAAATTGTGAAATATCTTTTTGAGAACTATCAGATTGAGCATCTCTTGCATCAATGGCTCGGGTCGGGGGAGGAGTTCACTTCTGGGTATGCTGTAGAGAGTTGTCTCTCTGCCTGCAATTCGTTCCGTTCTTATGATATGATAGGTATAGACAAGGTTCACAATGGAAGCGTTGCCTTTTTGCGCGGGCTCTTTGCGCAGCACCGCTGGCGGCCTATGCAGGGGATTAGCGAAGATGTGCTTTTTAACCGCACTGCCTATGCTTTTTGTCGTCATAAGGTGGTCCTAGCGCTGCCTTTAATCTGTTATAGAGGAGAGTTCTCCACGTTTGATTTATACACAAACAACCTGAAATTTGGTTTTTGAACCGCGCCAAAGTTCCCGAGGATTAACGATCGTAAACGACCAAATATTAGCACAATATGGGGTCGTTTACGATCGTTAATCCTCGGGAACTTTGGCGCGCTCAAAAACCAAATTTTCAGGTTGTTTGTGTGTAAAGGCCTTGGATGCATTGATTAAGGCAATCCAGTAATCCATATAGATTTTTTCTCGGTTAAAACTCTGGTTTGCAAATAGCTCTTTTTTCTCGGTTAGAAACTTCTCTGTGACAATCGTCCAGTCATCGACGATTAAAACAGGAAGATCTTTATAGAGTGAATCGAGCGAGGAGCTATGGACGATAGGAACTGTATTTAGGTAAAGGCTCTCCCAGAGTCGGTGGGTATCTGCGCCATTTCCTCGAGGACTAATCGAAAAGTGGGCAGTTGTGAGCTCTCTCAGATAGTTTGCAAAGGATTTGGAAGATGTTCGGTAACAGAAGTGGGCATTTGCAAAGAGAGAAAAGACGGGGCCCCGTTCTAAAGGAAAAGTTTCTGGCGCAAAATTCATATAGGCGAGGTACTGCTTGTGAGCCGAGGTCTGTTGTACAATTCTGACAAGTTTGCTATTGCCATGGGCCCAGTGGCCATTCGCCAGTCCGATGGGAATGGGATGTATTTTTGGATGTTTGTATCCATCATAATTTTGCCCAAACCATGCGATCAGGTTTGGATCATCCAATAGCGCCGTATAGGGGCCTGGCACAGCATAGTCGCTGTTGTGGGTTACCAAGATATAGGGTACGCGGATGCGGGGGCTGATTTGGCAGCAAAACTGCTCAAGATAGTCTGTTTTTAAGAAGATGGTGCTGCCCGGAAGAATAGAATCGGGGTTTAACGATCTGTCAAGCTCATCATAGGCGTAGTCGCAATAGGATCGAAAGGTATCCCCAGAGATATAGGGGTAACTAGAGGGACGAGAGGAGGGCATGGTGACGCCAAAAAGGAGTAGGGGAAGTGCGCAGAAAATGGTTTGTAACCGGCTCATCGTCCCTCAGAAGGGGTTTTGAACGAGTTGATGAGTTTAATCCAGTAATCCATCTCCAATTTATCTCGGCTGAAGGTCTTCTGAGAGAATTCGATCTTCTTCTGTTTTAAGAACTCTTCGTTGACGACCTCCCATTTATCGATAATGAGGACGGCTAACCCCTCATATAGAGAGTCTAAAGAGGAGCTGCGGACGATGGGGATGGTGCGTAGATAGAGGCTCTCCCAAAGTCGATGGGTGTCTAATCCAAAGCCGCGAGGGCTAATAGAGAAATCTGAGGCGGCTAGATCGACGAGATATCCCCCAAAGGGCTTTTTAATTGTGCGGTGGCAAAAAGGAACATTCGAAAAGAGACGAAAGACGGGCCAGCGCTCTGCATAAAAGGTCTGGATGGTGAAGTTCATATAGGCGAGATGCTCTTTCGCTGGGAGCGCTTCGTGTATCTTTTTAAAAGTGTGGATGTTGCCATGGGCCCAGCAGAAGTTTGCCAATCCAATTGGAAGAGGATGGAGTTTTGGGTGATCACAGCCATCGTAATTGAGCGTAAACCATGCGATGAGGTTGTCGTCGTCGAGTAGAGCGGTATATTTTCCTGGAGCGGCGTCGTCGCTATTGTGAGTGATGAGGATATAGGGAACTTGGATGCGGCCGGCAACTTTATTATAGAATTCATCTAAGAAGTCTGTTTTCACAAAGAGTGTGCTGTAGGGTTTCATCTTCTCGGGGATCAAAGAGCTGTCGAGTTCATCAAAGGCGTAATCGGCGTAGGATCGAAACGCATCTCCCGATACATAAGGGTAGCTGGAAGGGCGAAACTCCGGCATGGGGACGCTGAATAGCGCTAGTGGAATCAGCATGTAAAGTATAGAGAGCCAGTTGTAAAACTCCAGGATTCCGCAAAATGGCCATTTTGAGGCATGTCGCGGCCGTATTTTTTTGCCTACCCTCTCGGGTATGGTCAAAAAAATACGGCACGGGCAGCCGGGCCGTCCCTCGCAACCTGCCTCAAAATGGCCGATTTTGTAGGGTCCTGGAGTTTTGCAACTGGCTCTATATTTCATGAGTTCCTCAGAGAATAGAATTGATCTAACTGTTTGCTGTGAATGTGTAGGTTATTAATTTTCCAGAGTTGCCCTTGGTATTTCGCGAAGGGGATCCAACGTCCCGCTTGATCTTGTTGCCACTCAAACTCGAGTAAATTTGTCTGAAAAAGGCTGCTCTCATTGACAAATCCAAATTCACAGGGGCCGTTTCTTGGGTCTTGTCCGCCGAGATATTGTCCTAGGGCGGCGGCGTCAAATAAGGAGGAAAACAGATCAATATTGCGATGGAAGAGGGTGGGATTATCGGTCCGATGTCCTCCATGCGCGCTCTTTAGTTCTCTCTCTTGGGTGTATTGAGGCATGATCACGGGTAGGCTATCGATGTAGCGCCCCTGAAATATATTATGAAAACGGGCTAAGAACATCATATCGTTAGCGGAACGAGAGATGGAACGTTCTGTAATGAATGAAAGAAGCTCATAGAGAGGCGTCGATGTTGAGATGTAGAGAAAGCCGGGGATGCAGCGATCTTCGTTATCGAGTGTGACGGCCATTTTCCCGTTATATTGGCTATGAAAGATGGGAAGGAGTATCTCTAAATCTGTGTAGAGCATCACATCATTCTCTAAGTGGAAGAGTTCCTCAAATTGCTGCTGCTTCATTAGTTCATACACATAGAAGAACCGTTCAGTAGTATAGGTCCAGAAGCCATCTCGGAAAGAGCGGTCTAGGCGTGAGCGTTGGAGAAATTCAGCGTGCAGTGGATCGGTAGGAAGCTCTTCGCAAGGAGTATATTGGACGTTACACTGAGAAAGTTGCTCCGGAAGATGTTCCAGGGCCGCTTGATTGGCAATTAGAAAAATAGGCCAGTCTGGATGAAATAGTCGTGCCTGAGCAATTGAGACGGGTAGATAGTCGGGGAGCTCTTTGCCGAGGTGGACAAAGACTATGGGCGCAGAGTGGATCAGCAGAGGGAGTAGAAGAGTTGCAATATATTTCACTTTTGAAGTAGCTCCTGATAACGCTTCTGATTGATTCTTAGATCTGTTTGCATGATTTTTACGATATGATTCTTGGTGTCTTTAGAGAACGTTTGGGGGGCAAGGGTAACAGCGTAGTCGTGGATTCGGGCAGGGACGATGCTGAAATTAGAGAGTGGGTGGATAAGTGCGTCAAACTCAAAGAGGGAGAAGAAATCTTCTAATACGTTGGCATTATGTTGATTGTTCGATCTTCTATAGTCCAGCGTAAGTCGATTAACCTGAGGAAAGGCCTTGAAGATTTGATGGGCTAGTGCCTCAGGAACCTGCGCATCGGTAAACAGATAACAGTAGATCAACTGGTCAGGAAAGAGGTCGAGTATTGTCTTGAGGCCCTGAATATAGAACTCGACGGGAGGGAGTTTCATGGGCATTTTATAGGGGGAATCGTCGGTGTCATATCCACCTCCATGGCGTATATGCATAGCGATGCTCACCGAGCCGGCTGGCGGTCGGGTAAGAGATAGGGGTTGCTTAGGTGCGACTAGTTCTTGAACCATTCTGCGGAACTGGGGATTTTCCCAATCTATGCGAAAGTTGCGCTGTTCAACAAAAGAAGCGGCCTGCTCGATGCTAGTGTTTTCTCGAAGGTTATCTGGGAAATAGGGACACATGTAGATCACATTCAATGCAGTCGAATGTTTCATAGGCCACCTCCAGACTGGCGTGCGATAGGCCGGAGAGGGAGGATTGCTGAAGTGGCGGTCTGCATCATGGATTTTTAATTGATCTGAGTAGTTAAAAGGGCGGTAGAGAAGTGGAAGATTGTGCTCGAAAGCAAACCATTTTGCGTGCAGGTAGGCAAGGAGGTTATCGCCAAAACGGCCGCCACTGAATTCATAGGAGACCCACTCTTCAATAGCGCTGAGCTGTATTGTTGAGCAGACAATGCATGCCATTAGGAGCGTTCTAATTTTCACGAAATGCTCACCATTTATGAATTTGCCGCTGTGGATTGTGCAATAATAAATTTATGTTGGCAAGCGAATTTTCTGATATTTGATCAAAGAATGACTTTTAGTGAGAATCGGCCTCGCTAACGATTGGGCGTAACTGAAGAGTGCTCTTGTAGTCCCTTGTGTAGAGATCGATAATCTTTGCGTAGGCGGCGTCTTTATCGCAGTTCCTAACAAATTTGAACTCCACAATGCCCTCTTTGAGCTCGAGAGGGTTAGGTAGCTCTTCCAGATAATTGACGATAATTAGCGTAAAATTGAGGTTCGGAAATAGAGAGCGTAGGGCGGCTTTCAATTCGGAAGCTTCGTTCGCAGAGATGATGCGCTGTTCTGGGGTAGCCCACTCTGAGATCTTACGCTCGATATCAAAATCGATGGCCGCTCGGATAAAAAACACTTCGCCTCGATATTCATTCAATCGCCTAAAACGGTTGATTCTGCGTTGATATTTTTCGCGAATTTGAGGGAAGGTGTCTTGATAGCGGGAGAAGTCTTGCCATAGGTTGGTTCCGAGCCAGTCGTGTCTCAATTGAATGTGGTAGC
>CAZEZK010000068.1:0-1283 GCA_964516935.1 uncultured bacterium | reverse complement strand
TGACAATGACATCGGGTATATAGGGGTGTAGTGTAAAGTAGGTCTCATCTAGGAAAAAGGCAAAGTTATCTCTCAATACGGGGACAATTGTGTCGGGGCCAACGGAGAGGAGCCAATCAAATGGAAAGGACGCACGCCTGAAGCCGAGGAGATTAATCCTCCAGCTTGTTTCGCATGCGGACCCCAGGCTGACAAAAAGTGGATCATCACCTACGAAAATATTTTCAGGATCGCGCTCTGCTTGTGCATGGACTGCATCAACAATAGGCCAGAATGTGACCAAAAAAATAGCGGTTAAACACATACGCAGCAGAGCGTAGCATGTAAAAATATTTTTGGAAATATTTTTACCTAGGAGCCAGTTGCACAACTCCCGAACTCCGCAAAATCGGCCATTTTGCGGAGTTCGGGAGTTGTGCAACTGGCTCCTATTATTTAGATTTTCCTTGACGAAATAGACTAAATCCGTGAACAATCTCGCCTCATAGGAGTTCTGATCATGACAAAAAAATTTATTCTTTCCGCCCTTTGTATTAGTTTTGCTACTGGAGTCGCTGCACAAGCTCCCTCCAATATCGAATGGCTCTACGCTCATCCTCAGGAAAAATGGCCGAGTCCGACGCCTTGGATTGAGGATCGCTTTACGAACTTTCTGGAGTATATGCCGCACAACGGTGTTGTTATAGAGGTGGGTGTACAGCGGGGTGGATTTGCGATACACATGTTGCATGCCACACAACCGCAGCATCTCTATCTAGTCGACTGCTGGGAGCAGCAGGATCCGCAAGTATATGATGATCCAGAAGCAAACGTCTCTAACAATGAGCAAGAAGAGTATTATAGAGAAACATGTCGCCGTTTTGCGCCTTATAAAAATCAAGTGACAATTCTTCGGCAATACTCCAAAGCAGCAGCAGAGCAATTTGAAGACGGGTTCTTTGACTGGGTCTACATCGATTCTAACCACAGTTACGAAGCTGCTAAAGAGGATATTGCGCTCTGGTGGCCAAAGGTGAAGAGCGGTGGATTTCTGTCCGGACACGATTACAAGATTCGTCCATCGTTTGGTGTTGTCCAAGCTGTGAATGAATTCTTGCGAGATCAGGGGCTCTGCCTAAAGTATCTCTCTACAGAAGATCATGGCTACAATAGTTGGGCTATCGAGAAGCCGTAGCGTTTTTTAAGATCAGTGCCACCTCAATCTGGCAGGGTGCCATTGAGGTGGAACGGGTATATAGTGCTTCCACCTGAAAGGCACCTACTAAATTGTTCATTCCTGTAAA
>CAZEZK010000067.1:944-7971 GCA_964516935.1 uncultured bacterium | reverse complement strand
AGCTAACAGGACTCGATCCAGAAACCGCTGAGCTCGTCGATAGTGGGTTGAGTCTAGTAGGGGCTGGTTGGGGTGGGGCGATGGTTGCTAGAGGGCCCGGCTTGGTAAGTAAGTGGTGTGATTTTCAGTTGCCTGTAACGAGTACTATAACAATTCAAGAAGAAAATTTCATTTTATCTTTAGAAAAAGTATACGATCAGAATCTAACTCAATTAGCTCATTCTTTTTCTAAACACGCGGGTAGACATCCTGAAATCTGGGGCAAGTTAAAAGGACCGATGAACACTTGGCATGATCAGGCATCAAAACAACTAAATCATATTTATAACGGTTCTAATGAATTTGAAATGATTGTTGATGCAAAAACAGGGCTGACATGGATTGAAAAAAGATTGCCAGACGGAAGGGGAATAAGACTAAACCAAGACTGTACATTTAAAGGGTTTGTGGATTAATTATGAACGACCATTTGATTGAAATAATTTTTAGAAACCTCTCTGCTGATAAAGTTGGGGCTTTATTAAAAGATTTAAGCTCTAACGGGAAGGAAATAGTTAACTACAACCTTACGTGTGATTGCCCTGATATTGATTGGGGCGTCGAAACGTCGATAGAGAGAATTTTCCTTGAGAAGGAAAGTTTTGGTTTGTTTATCAATTTAAAAGAATTGATAAAATACAACATCTGCTTACCAAATTGCGGAATAGCTGTCTACAAGGACAAAAAAACGATCAATTTAGAGATTAATTTTCAGCTGTTAGATTTGAAAAGCATTCCGATCACAGATTTGACAACAAAATTAATGAAATTAGCAAAGTCCATTGCTGTTCAATACAAAATAAATGATTATTTTTGTGGGCTTGAACCAGCTCGAGAAACAAAAACTAGGTTATTTACAAATGAACAAATTGGCCCTTTTTCTATTGAAAGTTAAATATTTAGAAATAGTAAATGGATAAAGCAACAGTCTTTCTATAAATTTGATCTCGTTCCTCTTTTCCTCCTACCGGTTATTTGGATTAGAAAGACCAACCAGCCTTCAATTGAACCTCATTAGAAAAGTAGCCGCTACCAAACTCCCCTTGATAATCAATCCCCGTAAAAAAGCCGCCGCTGGAGCGGTAGAGCAGCTCCAATCCAGCAGTCCAGAGATTTTGGACGTCAGTAAAAGAATCCACATGAAAAGAGCCTCCAATATCGCTAAGCCAAGCTGTCATCGCCCCAACATTGAAAGGTAGTTTATTTACATAGGCAGCCGTCCCCTTCAATAGGAAGAGAGCCCCAAACTGAGTACGCCAATCCCAATAGACATTGAAGCCAGCTTCACTACGCAGCAGAGAAGAATATCTCGAGCGAACTGTGATATCGAGTTCTCCAATACCATGTTCAACGGTCGCTCCCTCAAAATTAAATACCCAATCAGCTGCAATAAAGGGCTCAAAGCTGAGATCTGCACCCCAGAAAAACTGTCCTAACGCCAGATGTGGTGTCACCTGCCACATATCGCTGGAGCTAGTCGCGGTGCCGCCATAATAGAGGAAATTGATATCTCTGCGACGCTCCACCTGATCATAGGCACCGATCACTCCAAGCTCCACGTATGTACAGTCCCAGTAACAGGTCGCATGGAGCGATGCAAAGTAGTAATTTGCTGTCTGTGTTCCTTGATCATTTCCCTCGATCACCTTGCTGCGCATCACTCCTGCAGCACAGCCTCGGAGGCCCTTATCAACGCCAAAATGGTTCATGCCAAGAAGAGCACCAGCTGCATAATTGGTAAAAGATGGATTCTGATGCTCAGGACCCAAATGAGAGATATCTCCAAATGTATCTAACCAAATATCGCATCGATCGTCAGGTCTACTCATCTGGATGCAATTGACTGCCTGCTTGGGAGACTTGTTGGCCGCCATGAGCGGTCCATTTGACGCGAGAAGCTCCTCCTCATGGATAGAGTGATTGGTCTCCATCCAATTTGCCAAGTATCTAGAGGGCCTCTGTTCAGTAAAATTGGAAAAACGGCGTGAAGCTGCATGATTCATGATCACATCGGAGATGTCGAACATCGCATTACTTGCAACAAAAGTAAGAATCGCACCCCGCGATGGCTGCAAAGTGATGAGTGCATCGATAAACTCCTCTCTCTGAGAGTCCGTAAGCGTCAATGCCGCTAATTTTTGAAAGATCGTAGCGTAAGCAGAATTGGTATGGAGATCATTGAGGTATTCAAAAAAATTCAGCGCATTGCCCGTTAATCCACTCGGTGTAGACAAAGCATCAACTGATAAGGTTAGCTGTACCTCCTCTGTAGTATAAGAGATCACGCCAGACAACCCAGGCGTAAGATCAAGGGTCGTAGAGCTAAAAGTGCCTGAGATCCCCCCTGCTGCATCCAAAATCGTAACCGTTCCCGGAGTGTAATATCCAGAATCTAGAGTAACCACAAGCGCACCATTCAAAGCTGCAGTGCCCGCTCCTGTTGTATCGGTTACTAAAATTTCTGACGTCACAGTAGCAGAGAGTTCAATGTCTGTTGTACTCGCCGCATTCAAAGTCAGAATCCCATCAATGATCAAAGTTCCTGGAGAATCTCCCGGACTGATCGTACCTGAGACAGTCACATCGCCCGTAACTGTTCCAGTACCCGCCAATGTTGCGCCAGAAGAAACCGTGACATCACTGGTGACTGATCCATCGATTGCCAGCTCTCCCGCAGTAATAATTGTAGTTCCTGTATAGGTGTTCGCTCCAGCTAAAAAGAGCGTGCCGGAACCAATTTTTGTAAAACCGCCCGTGCCACTAATTACTCCAGAAAATGTCGTAGTAGTTGTTGAATACGTTGTTAAGCGATTGCTACCGAGTGTGATAATACTTCCAGAAACACCGCTTAATGGACCGATCTGTTGATCAGCGCTTGCGCTACTTATACTAAAGGTAGCTCCACTTCCACTTATAGTCACTGCCCCCAATGAATAGAGACTGCCACCCGCTCCCAATGCCAAGCTGCCTCCACTGATCGTGGTACCACCCGTGTAGGTATTTGCAGCAGATAATGTCAATGTCCCTGCGGTAACCGTCAGAGCGCCAGCACCACTAATAATTCCAGAAAGGGCCTGTGTAGTAGATCCACTACTAAATGTTCCTCCACTACTAATCGCGATGCTCCCTGCATAACTGCCACTACCAAGCGTCCCCGTAAGTACTAGAGTCCCTCCACTAATTGTGGTCGCACCGCTGTATGTGTTCGTTCCAGAAAGCGTCTGCGTTCCTGCGCTTAGCGTCAAAGCACCAGTTCCCCCAATCGCTCCACTAAATGTCGTACTTCCGTTAGAAAGCGTTAAGTTCTTGCTATCAAGCGTGACCGTTCCTGCGCCACTTAATGTAACAATCGATGCTCCCGTCGTAGTGGCAGAAATATCGAAAGTGCCCGCTACAGCCACCCCTGAAGATGTGGCAATTGCTCCGGAGCTGGAAAGAGCCAGTGTCCCTGCGCTGATTGTTGTGGCTCCGGTATATGTATTGATACCCGACAGAGTCAAAGCCCCCGCAGTGACTGTCAAAGCTCCCGCACCGCTGATGATTCCAGAAAGAGCCTGTGTAGTAGATCCACTACTAAATGTCCCCCCACTACTAATCGCAATGTTCCCTGAATAACTTCCGCTACCGAGGGTCCCCGTAAGTACTAAAGTCCCCCCATTAATTGTGGTAGCACCACTATATGTGTTTGTTCCTGAAAGCGTCTGTGTTCCCGCGCTGAGCGTCAAAGCGCCGGTCCCTCCAATCGCCCCACTAAATGTCGTACTTCCATTAGAGATTGTTAATGTTTTACTGCCGAGGGTGACCGTTCCTGAGCTGCTTAAAGTGACAATCGACGCCCCTGCCGTCGTGGAAGAAATATCGAAAGTGCCCGCTACAGCCACTCCTGAAGATGTGGCAATCGCTCCAGAACCTGAAAGAGCCAGTGTCCCTGCGCTAATTGTCGTGGCTCCGGTATATGTATTAACACTCGACAGAGTCAATGTCCCCGCAGTGACTGTTAGAGCTCCAGCACCGCTGATGATTCCAGAAAGAGCCTGCGTAGTAGATCCACTACTAAATGCGCCCCCGCTACTAATCGCGATGTTCCCTGCATAACTTCCGCTACCGAGGGTCCCCGTAAGTGCTAAAGTCCCTCCACTAATTGTGGTAGCACCACTATATGTGTTTGTTCCTGAAAGCGTCTGTGTTCCCGCGCTGAGCGTCAAAGCGCCGGTCCCTCCAATCGCCCCACTAAATGTCGTACTTCCATTAGAGATTGTTAATGTTTTACTGCCGAGGGTGACCGTTCCTGAGCTGCTTAAAGTGACAATCGACGCCCCTGCCGTCGTGGAAGAAATATCGAAAGTGCCCGCTACAGCCACTCCTGAAGATGTAGCAATCGCTCCAGAACCTGAAAGAACTAACGTCCCTGCACTAATTGTCGTGGCACCCGTATAGGTATTAATCCCAGACAGCGTTTGCGTTCCAGCACTAAGAGTCAAAGAACCTCCAGTGCCTCCCGATAGCCCTCCATCTTGAATGACTCCACTGAAAGTATCTGCTGCATTGGAAATCGTAAGAGTTTGTCCCCCAAGTGCCGCAATCCCACCACTATCTCCATTCAAACTGCGAATGGAAGCCCCCGAAGAGCCAGAGATATCGAATGTCCCATCCGCAACCAAATAAGAATTAGGAATGGATCCAGTGACTGATAATGTAGCTCCGGAAAAAAGCAACGAAACTCCGGTATAACCGCTGTTACTAGTTCCAGAAATCGTTAAAGTACCATCGGTGATATATATATCACCCCCACCACTAATCGTTCCCGATAGAGTTTGTGCACTACTCGAACTATTCAAGATAGCTCCAGTAGTGAGAGTCACGGCCCCCGCATAACTTCCACTACCAAGAGTCCCAGTCAGTGCTAACGTCCCTGCACTAATTGTCGTGGCACCAGTATATGTATTAATCCCTGATAGTGTTTGCGTTCCTGCACTTAACGTGAGGGCGCCGGTTCCTCCAATCGCCCCACTAAATGTCGTACTTCCATTAGAAATGGTTAATGTTTTGCTACCAAGAGTTACAGTCCCTGAGCTGCTTAACGTAATAATCGATGCTCCCGTCGTTGTGGAAGAAATGTCGAAAGTTCCTGTCACTGCCACTCCTGAAGATGTAGCAATCGAACCAGAACCGGAAAGCGCTAATGTACCTCCACTAATTGAGGTAGTTCCGGTGTATGTATTCGTTCCACTCAAGGTGAGCGTATTACCCGCGATCTCCATAGCTCCGGCACCACTGATGATGCCAGAAAATGTCTCCGTCGCCGCTGAATTAAAATTAAATATTGCACCACTAGCAATAGAAAGATTCCCCGCATAGGTTGTACCGGTAAGACTGCCGCTAAGTGTTAACGTTCCTGCACTAACCGTTGTGGAATTGCTGCCATAATTGTTCGTGCCACTCAATGTAAGCGTTCCGCTTCCAGACTTGACGATGCCGGCTCCACTACCCGTAATAGCTCCAGGAAAAGATCCACTCGATGTCTGATTGATCGTTAAAGTATTTGCTCCTATAGAAATACTTCCCGCACCGCTTAAGGTTGGAATTGTTGTAGACCCGCTCGTAATTCCGGAAAGATCTAACGTCGCACTCGTTTGCACGTTCATCGAAGCGGAGTTTGCTAAAGATGCCGTGGCTCCAGAAAGAGCTAAGGTCCCAGACCCACTAACTACTGTAGCACCAGTGTAACTAAGAGTGCCGGAGAGCGTTTGAGTCCCTCCGCTAATACTGATCCCCCCGCCCGTTCCGCCGGAGAGCGCGGTATCCTGAATGGTACCGCTAAACGTCGTGCTTCCATTAGAAACAGTCAAAGTTTCAGCACCTACGGCAACCGTTCCGGCTCCACTTAAAGTAACAATAGTAGCGCCAGATGTAGTTTGAGAAATATCGAAAGTTCCCGTCGCAGCGACTCCAGACGATGTAGCAATTGCTCCAGAACCTGAAAGAGCTAACGTCCCTGCACTAATTGTCGTAGCACCGGTATAAGTATTCGTTCCAGAACAAGTCCAAGTACCCGCACCAGAAGTGGTAACTCCGAACGCCCCCGTAATCGGCACCGTTGTTTCAAAGGTTTTTCCAGAAGACACAGCTATAGTAAGACTGTCAGAAAGAACAATAGATGATGGAGAAAGAATCAAACTTCCATTTGCAACTGTAATAACAGGTGCGTTACTAAGTGTAAGAGAAAAGCCAGTGCCGGAGGCGATCGTAACACTTCCTGCAGTACCCATATATAAGTTCTCCGCAGACATCGCTGCGGTAGGAGTAATCGTAATAGATCCTGTCGGATACAGATCAAATGTTGCAGTTGATGTGCTTGTAGGAACCCCATTATCCCAATTACCAGAGCTATTCCAAGAACCAGAAGTATTGATATTCCATGCAGTAGCCGCAGATTCGAGCGATATGGTTACGAAAAAAAAATAGAGGAACGAATAAAAAAATAGCTTATATACCACAAAGTGAAAGGTA
The DNA here is from genome assembly GCA_964516935.1 of uncultured bacterium. Classification (GTDB taxonomy): domain Bacteria; phylum Chlamydiota; class Chlamydiia; order Chlamydiales; family SM23-39; genus CAZEZK01. The sequence goes on along the minus strand of CAZEZK010000067.1, from coordinate 1,422 downwards.
GGCTATTTAACTATTTCCTTCAATGAAGCGTCTACTAAAAATATTGCCGGTTCTTTGTCAAGAGTGAATTCCACGCGACGCCACTGTTCCACTTTTTGCGATACGACTCGCTCTTGCGGAGTCGTCAAAGAGGCCGCCACGCAAAGAATGGTGCGCGGCTGAAGAGTTTCGCGCAGCGCATCCAACATATGCGCAGATCGGTAGGGCGCCTCAATCCAGATTTGCGATGCAGATTCACGACGTGAGCGCATCTCCATCTCCAAGATTTTTGCCTTACGCTCTGGGATCTCTCTTGGTGGATAGCCGTGGAATGCGAAGCGCTGTCCGCAGCAACCCGATAGCTGAAGTGTCATAATAATAGATGAAGGCCCTGGAAACGTCTGTACTGGGATCCCCTTCGCCCGCGCTGCCCAGACCAGGTCCGATCCCGGATCGGCAATGCAGGGCAGCCCCCCATCCGACACCAACCCCCACTTCT
>CAZEZK010000067.1:0-934 GCA_964516935.1 uncultured bacterium | reverse complement strand
CGCACTAACGGCTCTAATAAAGATGTAAGATCGGTTACATGTTCATCAAGAATAGCCATCGGCAGCTCACGCACCCCAAAACGACGCAGAAACCGCCGTCCTTCACGCGCGCTCTCGGCAATCAGGCCGTCTAAAGAAGCCGCGAGCCCGTTAGGCAGCAGAAGCTCTTGAGTACTCTCTGGATCCAGGGCATTGGGCAATAGGTAGAGCATTGAGGTTCTCAATTTATACCAAATATCAGAAATAATGTGCAGTTTGAGTCGCGTGAAATCTCCCGAGGTTGAGGAATCGCAAGTAAGGAGGACATTCTACAAACTGTCAAATAAAAAATCCACTACCAGGATAGGCTCATCGATACTGATAATTACAAATTCTATTTTTTAAATTTACAGAAAGCCACACCCACTGTTAGAGTGTCCTTTAATTTTCACCAAACAGGAACGACTGTGACAATTCAGCTGAATCCCTATCTAGGACCTCCTCCTCTAAATTTAAGGAAAGATTTTGAGCAACTACACAGGAATAATCTTTGAAAATCTGCGAGAAGCTGGTAACAAAACAGAGAATCTATACGACAATATGTTGGTTATTGCCCGTAAGTGGTACGCACCAGGCCTCGGTGAGTTGGTTGTGAATCCTATTCTAGGCGGCTCGATGGCACTAATCGGAGTCGCACATATGACCGCAGGTATTGCATTGACTATTTTAGGAAGTTGCTGTTACTTATTCGATCGAACATGCGGACGGGTAATAATAAAGGGAGGAATAAATGCCCTTGCCGGCGGATTCCTACTTGGAGTAGCGATGGGACTGATTCTGGCTACCCCCATTACGGGCACCGCAATGACACGTGGATACCCGGACGGCAAGAATTATCGACCTAACACCCATTAGAGGACTCCTCTTTGACATGAGTACGGAAAGCTGCGGCAAT
>CAZEZK010000066.1:0-7973 GCA_964516935.1 uncultured bacterium | reverse complement strand
AAGAGGATTGATTCAAAGCCTCGGGGTTGGATTACCGCTAATGGGGGTAGTATTGGAGTGTAATACAACCCCCATTAGCGGTAATTCAACCGCGAGCGCGTTCAATTCAACCCTCTTGGGTGCCTTTGAACTGGAAGGAGTATATGACAGCGCTTGCGGGTTTTCCAAAAATACTTCTATTATCAGCCTTGATGAACCCTCAGACAAAAACGCCCTCCCCCGCACAGTTGGATGAAGCCGTCCAAATTCTAAATCGCGTCAAAGGCAAGCCGCTTTCCGTCGCAAATCGCAAACAACTTGCTGTCGAGCTGACAACGATCTTATTGCGAGAATCCGCTGTGACAATGCTCCCTGCCGAGCGCGCTATGCAAGCCCAACTGTCGCGTATGATGCACGACCCACAAGGGAAGGCATTCACCACGGCAATGACTGACGAGTGTTTTCGATCCAGTTCCTATTACCGTGTTGCCGATCAGATGATCTATCTGCTCAACCAATATGGCGTGCCAAACTATCTCGATTGGATCAAACGCGCACAGTTAGTCGCTTTGCAGTATACACCTCCAGTAGTGGCCCAAGTGGCGATTCCTCTTGCTATTAACGCGCTCCGACAAGAGACCTCTAACGTTATTCTCCCTGCTGAACAGAGCCGTCTTACAAAGCATATCCAGAAGCGCCGCGCCGAAGGAGTGCGCCTTAACCTAAACCACCTCGGAGAGGCGATTCTTAGCGAAAGTGAAGCCAAAAAGCGGCTTCACACCTACCTGGAAGATCTAAAACATCCAGATATCGACTACGTTTCTGTCAAGATCTCCACCTTATACAGCCAAATCAATCTGCTCTCATGGCAGGAGACGATAGAGGCGATCGCAAAACCCCTCACGGAGCTCTACCGCGCGGCAAAGAAGCCCACTCCCCGTGGAGATATGCGCTTTGTCAACCTTGATATGGAAGAGTATCGCGATCTCCACTTAACCGTTGCTGTCTTCCGCTATGTATTAGAACATGACGAGTTTCTAGATCTTTCTGCAGGGATTGTGCTTCAGGCCTATTTGCCAGATTCCTACACTATCCAGCAGGAGCTCACCGCCTGGGCACAAAAGCGCGTTGCTCAGGGCGGAGCGCCGATTAAAATCCGCATTGTAAAAGGAGCGAACCTCGCAATGGAGCAGGTGGAGGCGTCCGTTAAGGGATGGGCCCAAGCTCCCTACGTTGTAAAGGAAGAGGTTGATGCTAACTACAAACGCATGGTGATCTATGGCTGCCAATATGAACATGCGCAGGCTGTTCACATTGGCGTTGCAAGCCACAACTTGTTCGACATCTCTTTTGCCCTGCTGCTCCGCGCAGAAAATAGAGCAGAGCCATACGTAACTTTTGAAATGCTCGAAGGGATGGCGCCCCATATGCAGCGCGTTGTTCAGAAACTGACAGGCGACCTTCTACTTTATTGCCCAGTCGCTACTAAAGATGAGTTTCAGCACGCAATCGCCTATCTTATTCGCCGTCTTGATGAGAACACCGGCCCAGATAACTTCCTGCGCCATATCTTCACTCTAAAGCCCGGCTCAGATGCTTGGGAGCAGCAGGTCGCGCTCTTTTCCAACGCTTGCGATCGTGTAGAGACTGTCTCCGCCGCGCCACGCCGCCAACAGAACCGCTTGCGCCACGCCGAATCTCCGGCAGTGCAGAGCCCCTTTGTTAATGAAGCTGATACCGATTTCTCTCTATCGCAGAATCGTCAGTGGGCTACCGAACTGCTCCACTCCTGGAAACAGAGGAAGATTCCTAACATTCCTCTTTGCATTGGCGGACAGGACAAACTTGATAACCAAGAGGGCGTCGGCATTAACCCTTCTTCCCCAGGCCATCTGCTCTTTCACTATGCAAAAGGACACGTATCCCACGTCGAAGAGGCGCTTCGTTGCGCCAAGAAACATGAACATGAGTGGGCACTTACCACTGTAGAACAGCGCAGCCACCTCCTCGCACACATTGCGCAGAAATTGCGCGAGCGACGCGGTGAACTCATCGGCGCCATGATGGTTAATGGTGGAAAAACTGTGATGGAGGCCGACCCCGAAGTCTCCGAAGCGATTGATTTTGCTGAATACTACCGCCGCCGCATGGAGAAGCTAGCCGCAATGCGCGACCTCTCCTGGAAACCAAAGGGCACCGTTCTCGTCACATCCCCCTGGAACTTCCCTTGCGCCATTCCTGCAGGTGGGATCCTCGCCGCACTCGTCACGGGCAACTGCGTTATTTTCAAGCCCGCCTCCGATACTGTGCTCGTCGCATGGCAGCTTGTCAACGCCTTTTGGGATGCAGGTGTTCCTAAAGGTGTGCTCCAGTTTCTTCCTTGTGATGGAAGTGATGTAGGTCGCCATCTTATCGTCGATCCACGCGTCAACTGCGTCATCCTCACTGGCGGCACCTCTACCGCAGAACAGTTCCTACGCCTGCGCCCCGATCTTGACCTCGCTGCTGAAACCGGCGGCAAGAACTCGATGATCGTCACCGCCATGTCTGATCGCGATCTCGTGATTAAAGATCTCCTCCACTCCGCTTTCTCCCATTCCGGGCAGAAGTGCAGCGCCACCTCTCTCGCGATCCTCGAAGCTGAGGTCTATGATGATCCTCACTTCCGCGCCCAGCTACGCGACGCTGCTGCAAGTCTCAAAGTAGGACCCGCAACAGATCTCTCCACTAAGATGGGCCCACTCATCCGTCCTCCCTCTGGTGCTCTGAAGCGCGCGTTTACAACTCTTGAAGAGGGTGAAGAGTGGCTCCTAGAACCACATGTCGATGCTATCAATCCCCATCTCTGGACTCCGGGTATTAAGCTTGGCGTAAAACCAGGCAGCTTTACTCATATGACAGAGCTCTTCGGTCCCGTACTAGGAATCATGCGCGCCAATAATTTGGACCATGCCATCTCCCTTGCTAATGCAGTTCCTTATGGACTTACAGCAGGGATCCAGAGCTTAGATCGTCGTGAACAGGAGCGCTGGCTCTTCGGTATCGAGGCCGGTAACTGCTACGTCAACCGCCCTACAACAGGCGCGATTGTGCAGCGCCAGCCTTTTGGCGGCACTAAAGCCAGCAGTTTTGGCAATGGCTCCAAAGCCGGTGGTCCTAACTACCTCAAAGAGTTTATGCGCGTCACTCAGGTAGCGCTTCCACAAGAGAAGCAGCCTGTGAATGAAAAGGTCAATGAACTCACCTCCTTCCTTGATAAGATCACCCTCACTGCCGACCAGCTCGGACTCTGGACTGCTAGCATCGCCCACTATGCCTACTGGTGGAAACGGCTTTGCGTGGATCAGGATCCGGCTAAGCTCCTCGGTCAGGACAACTTTTTCCACTACGTTCCCAGAAAACGGGTTTCGATCCGCGTGGGAACAAATCTCCACCCCCTCGATGTCCTGCGCGCTTGCGCAGCTGCGCTCACCTGCGGCGCCACCTTCGAAGTGAGCTGGTCTGCTCCCGGCCTTCTCAATTGGGCAGAGCTAGCGCCAATGGTGCCTATCTTGGAGGAGTCGGAGATCGCTTTCCAAGAGCGCGTGCGCAAGAAGCGGTTCGACCGCATCCGCCTCATTGGCGAAGCCGCTGCTTCGCTCAGAGAGGCCTGCGCCGAAAGCGTCACCTATCTGATTGATGCTCCTGTGCTGGTAAACGGAAGATTAGAGCTCCTCCACTTTCTCCGCGAAGTGGCTATCAGCGCCGACTACCATCGTTACGGGAACCTCGGTCTACGCGAAGGCGAACTCAGAAACCTGTAATGCACTAATAACCAGCCATCTAAGTATTTCTTGTAATTAGGTTCATTTTAACATCTATATGTTATATAATATACACGACGGAGCGTTATGAATAATATTACTTCTTATTTTAATGTACTTACCATCCAAGATGGCAAACCTGCCCAAAAGAAGCCAATAGAGCGTCTTTCAGATGATGTGCTATTGAATATTTTCAGCTATGTGTTTCCAGCGGATTTGGGCCGCATGGCACAAACAAGCAAACGATTTCAAGCGTTAACGTCTGCCGACTTCTTATGGAACCAGGTTACTGTTAAAACGCTTTATCCTTGGAGCTATGTGATTGACGAAAAGGTCTGGTCACATCCTGATTTGAAAACTCAGGATATTGATGTGACAGGTGGTAACGTGGAGCCGATTCGAGAGAAGGTTCGTATTCAAGAGCATGTGCAAGATCTGATTAAAGAGGCCAAAAAAACGGAGAATGGCGAATTAGTCTATATGCTGATCCCGAAGGGTATTTCTTTAAACAAGCTAGTTGCCATTGCAGCAGCAGCTCCTCGGCAGCCTGGTGAAGCGCCTCTCATTGAATATGTTTGGGATTCTATTTCAACTCAGGTTGGAGATCAGGAAGTTGCCGAGACGCGTATCGTAGCGATCTCAACTTCTGTACTTACAGAGAGCAGAAATAAGACCTTTTCGGAACAGAAAAACCTTGTAGGTAACGGATTCAAAGTGGCCAGAATATTAGAAACCAGCATGCTCCACATTGTAATGAAAATATTTTTTTCAAAATGCCTATATAGCAGCAGAGCGACTTTTATGCGTTCTGATGAACATATCAATGGTTGGAAGTTGGTTGTTGGGAGCCTTGCCCCTCGCGGCTTGTACGTCGACTTCTTATGCGTCGACGGGGACGTCGGTGTCGCGGCCCTGCGGAAGTTCTAAGGTCCTTGGACTTTGAAAGATTGGCACTTGAAATCAGGACATTGATTTTTTGTTTTTTGGTTTTTTTGAGGGCGGCGTAGCCGACTCTTTTTTCTTTACCAAATAGGACTGCAGTCGTTGATCCGTCTTTTAGGCGTTTTTTTATTCGCTGCTTAGAGCGTGTTCGTAATAGTACATGTTTTTCAAAAAGAACATAACCTATGTCTTCCTTTGTAACCGGTGTGGAAATAGTGCGCGCAGCCGGTGCCCTTGTAAAGCCGCTTTACATTTGGGAGGTTGCAGACTTGGCGTTCGCGATCTGTAGGGAGGTAGTCGATTTTGCAGTGGGGGCAGATGGTGCGGACCAGACGCTGGGCCAGGATGCCGAGGGCGGAGGAGGCTAGGAGGTAGGGCTCGATCCCCATCTCAACGAGGCGGGTGAGGGCGGAGATAGAACGTTAACTACCTCATTATAAGTTAGATGCGACTTGTTAACTTATTTCTATTCAATGTGGAGTAGTTTGTGTCGCACGTATTGTATAAATATCATATAATATCCGCAACGGAGTGTGTATGAATAACATAAATAATATTACCCTTAATCTAGGGGGCGTCACTATCCAGGACGACAAGCGAAAGGAGCCAATAGAGCGTCTTTCAGATGATGTGCTATTGAATATTTTCAGCTATGTGTTTCCAGCGGATTTGGGCCGCATGGCACAAACAAGCAAACGATTTCAAGCGTTAACGTCTGCCGACTTCTTATGGAACCAGGTTACTGTTAAAACGCTTTATCCTTGGAGCTATGTGATTGACGAAAAGGTCTGGTCACATCCTGATTTGAAAACTCAGGATATTGATGTGACAGGTGGTAACGTGGAGCCGATTCGAGAGAAGGTTCGTATTCAAGAGCATGTGCAAGATCTGATTAAAGAGGCCAAAAAAACGGAGAATGGCGAATTAGTCTATATGCTGATCCCGAAGGGTATTTCTTTAAACAAGCTTGCCATTGCAGCAGCTCCTCGGCAGCCTGGTGAAGCGCCTTTCATTGAATATGTTTGGGATCCTATTTCAACTCAGGTTGGAGATCGGGAAGTTGCCGAGACGCGTATCGTAGCGATCTCAACTTCTGTACTTACAGGGAGCAGAAATAAGACTTTTTCGAAACAGAAAGAGTTAGTAGATAACGGATTCGAAGTGGCCAGAATATTAGAAACCAGTATGCTCCATATTGTAATGAAAATAATTTTTTCAAAATGCCTATATAGCAGCAGAGCGACTTTTATGCGTTCTGATGAACATATCAATGGTTTGAAGTTGGTTGTTGGGGGCTCGGCCTCTCACGGCTTGCGCGTCAGCAACAGCGTCGGCGACAGCGAGTACGTCGGTGTCGCGGTCCTGCGGAAGTTCTAAGGTCCTTGGACTTTGAAAGCTTGGCGGAGCTAAAAAATGAATTATGTCGGGTGGGTCGCCCCAACATTGCCAAAACGGCATTCATGATATTGGGTGTGCAGAAAATAATCTACCCCGCCCCTCGAATCCGCAACAGCTCTGCAGTTGTTGTAACACCCTGTTCCACTAGCGTTGCGCCATAACTAAAGAGCGTGCGCATGCCTTGCGCGAGCGCTAGATGGCGGATCTGCTCGGCATCTTGGTTGCGCAGGATCTGCTCTTTTAGTGGCGCGCTCATCTGCATCAATTCGTAAATCCCTTGTCTTCCTTTGTAACCGGTGTTGAAACAGTGCGCGCAGCCGGTGCCCTTGTAAAGCCGCTTTACATTTGGGAGGTTGCAGACTTGGCGTTCGCGATCTGTAGGGAGGTAGTCGATTTTGCAGTGGGGGCAGATGGTGCGGACCAGACGCTGGGCCAGGATGCCGAGGGCGGAGGAGGCTAGGAGGTAGGGCTCGATCCCCATCTCAACGAGGCGGGTGAGGGCGGAGATAGAACGTTAACTACCTCATTATAAGTTAGATGCGACTTGTTAACTTATTTCTATTCAATGTGGAGTAGTTTGTGTCGCACGTATTGTATAAATATCATATAATATCCGCAACGGAGTGTGTATGAATAACATAAATAATATTACCCTTAATCTAGGGGGCGTCACTATCCAGGACGACAAGCGAAAGGAGCCAATAGAGCGTCTTTCAGATGATGTGCTATTGAATATTTTCAGCTATGTGTTTCCAGCGGATTTGGGCCGCATGGCACAAACAAGCAAACGATTTCAAGCGTTAACGTCTGCCGACTTCTTATGGAACCAGGTTACTGTTAAAACGCTTTATCCTTGGAGCTATGTGATTGACGAAAAGGTCTGGTCACATCCTGATTTGAAAACTCAGGATATTGATGTGACAGGTGGTAACGTGGAGCCGATTCGAGAGAAGGTTCGTATTCAAGAGCATGTGCAAGATCTGATTAAAGAGGCCAAAAAAACGGAGAATGGCGAATTAGTCTATATGCTGATCCCGAAGGGTATTTCTTTAAACAAGCTTGCCATTGCAGCAGCTCCTCGGCAGCCTGGTGAAGCGCCTTTCATTGAATATGTTTGGGATCCTATTTCAACTCAGGTTGGAGATCGGGAAGTTGCCGAGACGCGTATCGTAGCGATCTCAACTTCTGTACTTACAGGGAGCAGAAATAAGACTTTTTCGAAACAGAAAGAGTTAGTAGATAACGGATTCGAAGTGGCCAGAATATTAGAAACCAGTATGCTCCATATTGTAATGAAAATAATTTTTTCAAAATGCCTATATAGCAGCAGAGCGACTTTTATGCGTTCTGATGAACATATCAATGGTTTGAAGTTGGTTGTTGGGGGCTCGGCCTCTCACGGCTTGCGCGTCAGCAACAGCGTCGGCGACAGCGAGTACGTCGGTGTCGCGGTCCTGCGGAAGTTCTAAGGTCCTTGGACTTTGAAAGCTTGGCGGAGCTAAAAAATGAATTATGTCGGGTGGGTCGCCCCAACATTGCCAAAACGGCATTCATGATATTGGGTGTGCAGAAAATAATCTACCCCGCCCCTCGAATCCGCAACAGCTCTGCAGTTGTTGTAACACCCTGTTCCACTAGCGTTGCGCCATAACTAAAGAGCGTGCGCATGCCTTGCGCGAGCGCTAGATGGCGGATCTGCTCGGCATCTTGGTTGCGCAGGATCTGCTCTTTTAGTGGCGCGCTCATCTGCATCAATTCGTAAATCCCTTGTCTTCCTTTGTAACCGGTGTTGAAACAGTGCGCGCAGCCGGTGCCCTTGTAAAGCCGCTTTACATTTGGGAGGTTGCAGAC